>JABMDH010000233.1 GCA_015904075.1 Nitrospira sp. | reverse complement strand
CGTGGGCAGCCGGTGCTCGTCGGCACCATTTCGATCGAAAGGTCCGAGAAGCTCGCCGGCCTGTTGAGCCGCAACGGCATTAAACACAATGTGCTCAACGCCAAGCAGCATGAGCGCGAAGCCGAGATCGTCGCCCAGGCCGGGCGCAAGGGCGCCGTCACGATTGCCACAAACATGGCGGGGCGCGGCACCGACATTCTGCTGGGCGGCAACCCCGACTTCACCTACAAACAGGTGCTCTATCGGGAAGAGAATCTGCCTGACGCCCGCAAGCTTTCGCTCTACGAAGAAATTCGCAGTGATTGCGACAAGAACAAGCAGGAGGTTCTGGCGCTCGGCGGGCTCCATATCCTGGGCACCGAACGGCATGAGAGCCGCCGGATCGACAATCAGCTTCGTGGCCGGGCCGGCCGCCAGGGCGACCCGGGCACATCCCGCTTCTACCTGTCGTTGCAAGATGATCTCATGCGCATCTTCGCCTCAGAGCGGGTCTCGCAAATGATGCTCAAGCTCGGCATGGAAGAAGGCGTCCCTATCGAGCATGGGATGGTCACACGCGCGATCGCGAACGCGCAGAAGAAGGTCGAAGCGCACAATTTTGAAATCCGCAAACAACTGCTCGAATACGACGACGTCATGAACAAGCAGCGCGAAGTCATCTACCGCCATCGCCGGGCGGTGCTGAGCGGAGAGAACCTCACGGCAGATCTTCAAGATATGATGACAGGGGTGGTGGACTCGTCCTTAAACATCTATTGCTCGGCCGAACAGTACCCGGAGGAATGGGACGTCAAGGGCCTGATCGAGATGATGCACGGCCAGTTCGGCCTCGACATCACCCGCGGCAGCCAGAATGGTGGAGAAGCACTCCGGGACATGGGCCGGGATGCACTGGTGGAAGACCTGCATACCCAAGTTCAAGAGGCCTATACGCAGAGAGAGCAGGAGTTGGGTCCGGAATTGATGCGGTTCCTGGAAAAAACCTTCATGCTCCAGGTCATTGACCATCACTGGAAAGACCACTTGCTCGGCATGGACCATCTGCGCGATGGGATCGGCCTCCGCGGCTACGGGCAAAAGGACCCGCTGATCGAGTATAAACGCGAGGGGTTCGACCTCTTTGCAGGCATGATGGAACGGGTCAAATCCGATACGCTGGACCGGCTGTTCCATGTACAGGCCGTGCGCCAGACAAGCGAAGGGGAGGCTCCAACCCCACCTCCGCCCCCCCCTGTCATCTCGCGCCCTCAGCCCAAACTCACCTTGAATCGCGGGGATGAGCCGGTTGCAGCGCCAACTCCCGCACACCGGGCCGATGACAAAGTCGGCCGTAACGATCCCTGCCCCTGCGGAAGCGGGAAGAAATATAAGAAATGCCACGGGGCGTGAGGGAAGGGGCTCGGCTGGAAGGGCGTGGATCTTCGGCGCCGACGTGATGCGATGAATGTCCGCGGCTTCTAACCTCCCTTCACCTTCCCACGCACTCTCTTAAATTTTCGTCCATCGAACACAATGCCGCCGTGCGTGAAACTTCATGCACTCTTGACCATGACAGACGCCACGTCGAGCGCCTCAATCCACGTCCCTTCCAACCGAGCCAAAATGAGAAAAAAAGAAAAAATCCAGGGATAACGATGGGAAATAACATCCTTAAACTCATAAGACCCGCAGACATAATAACGCTTTTTTGCGCACTCCTTGGTTTGGGTTCAATAATCATGACTGGAAAAGGGCAGCATGATGCTGCCCCTTCGATCCGAAAAAGTCAATTAAATCAAGGTGTTTTATTCCAGATTTGTTTTTGAATCTTCGTTTTGAACCATATTATAGTATTTTAAAAGTTGATTTTGA
>JABMDH010000232.1 GCA_015904075.1 Nitrospira sp. | reverse complement strand
CCATCTTGATGAGACGGGGCATTTCTGAAACCGCCATCTACCTGTCCTTGGAGCGGCATATGGAGTGTGGGATCGGCCTCTGTGGCCATTGCCAGCTGGGTCCGTACTTCCTGTGTAAAGACGGCCCGGTCATGCGGTACGACCGAGTAGCCCAGTGGTTAGGACGGACGGGAGTGTGAGACGCAACGATGTCCAAGCCTGAGGAGAAGGACAAAAAACCAAGGTTGGGCGTTTTTAAATTCGCCTCCTGCGATGGGTGTCAGCTCAGCATCTTGAATCTTGAGGAGGACCTGCTGGCCTTAGGTCAAGCGTTGGACATTGCCTATTTCCCAGAAGCGTCCAGTGCCATGAGTCCGGGTCCCTATGATATTGCCCTCGTAGAGGGATCGATCACCACGGCAGAGGATGCCAATCGCATTCTGAGCGTACGACAACAGACGAAGCTGTTGATCACCATCGGGGCCTGTGCAACGGCCGGGGGTATTCAAGCGTTGCGCAACTGGGTCGATGTCGACGCGTTCAAGCGAGCGGTGTATCCCCGCCCGGAATATATTCAAAGTCTCAGTACGTCCACTCCCATCTCGGAGCATGTGCATGTGGACTTCGAACTGTGGGGTTGTCCGATCGATAAGCATCAGCTGCTGCGTGTCATCACAGATCTGGTGGTCGGAGTTCAGCCTCGTGTGCCGGCCGACAGTGTCTGTCTAGAGTGTAAGCGGCGAGGAAATGTCTGTGTGCTGGTCGCGAAAGGGATGCCTTGTCTCGGTCCGGTGACTCGCACTGGCTGCGGAGCGATCTGTCCCAGCATGGGTCGAGACTGTTACGGTTGCTTCGGGCCGACGGAAGGTGCGCGGAAAGGGCCTGGCCTCCCGCCCAACACGGCCTCGCTCGCGAAGCACTTCCATGGTGAACTGCAACTGATTCCAGTTGAGGTCCTCCGCCGATTTCGCGGCATCAACGGAAACGCACTGCCCTTTCGTGAGGAGAGTAACGCCTGGGAGAAAAAGGCGTGAGGTATATTCTGAGGCTGTGCGGCATTCGAGGATCCAATGTCTGAAGAGACAGCGCAAACAAGGACCATTGCCGTCGATGTGGTGGCGCGTGTGGAAGGGGAAGGTGCGCTCCGTGTCACCGTGAAAGGCAAAACCGTTCAGGACGTGGAGCTCAGGATCTTCGAGCCACCGCGCTTTTTCGAGGCATTCTTACCGGGGCGGCATTACAGCGAAGTGCCGGACATTGTCGCGCGAATCTGCGGCATTTGCCCCGTGGCGTATCAGATGAGCGCGGTCCATGCGATCGAGCAGATTTTCGGCCTGCGAATCGACGGCGCACTGCGCGACTTGCGAAGACTCATCTACTGCGGCGAATGGATCGAAAGCCATGCCCTGCATGTCTATCTGCTTCAAGCACCGGATTTTCTCGGGTACGACAGCGGTATCGCAATGGCGAAAGATCATCCTGCCGTAGTAACCCGAGGTTTGCGGCTCAAGAAGGCCGGCAACGCGATCATGACTTTACTCGGTGGCCGGTCTGTGCATCCGGTCTCCGTGAAGGTCGGAGGGTTCTCGCGGGTGCCGTTGCGCCGCGAGCTGGAGGGATTGAAAGACGAACTCTT
>JABMDH010000231.1 GCA_015904075.1 Nitrospira sp. | reverse complement strand
AGGATCAGGAATCGTAGTCCTCTCAGCATCCATGCAGCTGCTCCACATGAATCGGCAAGCTTCTGAGCTTGCAAAAAAGATTAACGCCGTTGAACATGGCGGGCAGACGGCCAAATCAGCCCATGGAGTTCTTCCCACAGCTCTCACGGAACTATGCGGCGAAATTATAAAAGCCCTACACGTCCGAACAGAAGCAAAGGACTGGGAACAATTCGAGTTGAAACGTGTGGCAGGAGACCCCAATCAACCCATTCTTCTCAGAGGATTCGGCCTTCCAGACCGCGGTGGTGTTCAGAACGCCAGACTCGTCGTCACCCTGGAGGAAATAGGGCGGAAGCAGAACTTGAATGCCGAACATGCGCGTGATCGTTTTAATTTGACCAACCGGGAGCAAGCGGTTGTCGAACACCTTGCAAAGGGATGGACGAATAAGGAGATCGCCAATGCTCTTGAAATCACTGAACAAACAGTGAAAGAGCACATCAAGCACATTATGCGAAAAACGAACGCTTCGACTCGCACTGGAATTCTCGTCCATATGTTTAATTCATAATACCCGCCGCACCCACTGTTGCAAAGACACCACAGTGAGTAATGATTCGCACAATCCCAATCCGATCAAATATAAATATCATATATATATCAATGCCTTGCTAAGCAGCAAAACAGGTCCGCTGCTTGCAACATGGTTATGCAGTCCGTTGTTACGGACACGGTATAGAGAACCAGACAAAATGGAGACTAAGAAAGTGCAGCACGCCGTACCCGTAAGAACATTCCTCCTCGGATTGATCGGAGTCGTTATTCTGGTTTCTGGATGTCAAACCAATCACACTGTTAACCCAGCCGTTCTTGATAACACCAAATTCATGTCGATCTGGGAAACTTATAGTAATTGTAAGCTCGCGTCAGATTTTAACCGAGCCAGCGTAGGCATGAAGCAACTCACATCGGCTGTCATGCTCAACCAACAGAATGAGGGACAGGATGGATTTGTGCTTCCCTTGCCGACTCAGCTTGAACGGCTGGTAAGCAACCCCGCTAACCGCTTAGCGGTTGATATTCATGCAATGACTGCAGCCTGTTCCCTTCACACAGGACAACTTGCCCTTTACGAAGGGCACGTTGACGAAGCTCGTCAGGCGTTTACATCTATCCTCACACTCAACCAAACTCTTTCGCCCTATTACATCTTGCAAGCGAAACGATTCCTCACTGAACTCGAACGAGGAATCGATATTGCGGTCAAGACACCGTAACCTTACCCGCTCGTTCCAATAACCCACCGATACAGCTGCGCATATTGTTGTGCGGCTTGTGTCCATGAAACATCTGTGCTCATTCCAGCCTGTATCAGGGAACGCCATGTGTCCTGCTCTCGATACACGGACAACGCCAGAAGCATCTCTGTCAAAAGCGCATCCGATGACGAATCGACAACATGAAAACCTGTTGCACGTTTAGCCTGTGCTGTTGATGGTTTAAACGGAACAATGGTATCCCTCAATCCACCCGTACGCCGGACGATGGGAACGGTACCATATCGAAGACTATAGAGCTGGCTCAGGCCACAGGGTTCATAGCGGGAAGGCATCACCAGCATATCTGCGCCAGCCTCAATCCGGTGGGCACGTCCTTCGTCGAAACCGATATGCACAGCAAGGCGATCAGGATGTGCAGATGCCGCCTTCAGAAACTGCTGCTCCAGATGATGATCCCCAGTCCCTAAAATGACAATCTGAAGATTCAACAGCATCAATTCAGGGATAATATCGAGCAGCAGATCAAAGCCCTTTTGGGAAGTCATTCGGCCAATCAGAGCCAGAAGCGGCCCATTGCGGGTCGGCAACCCGAATTCTTGCTGCACTGCCTGTTTGCACACCTGCTTCCCCGACAAATCGCTGATTGTGTACTGTGCGGGCAAGTAGGGGTCATTTCCAGGATTCCACAGAGCTACATCAATACCATTTGTAATTCCCTGTACACCGACAGACCGGTTCTCAAGTACCCCTTCAAGGCCACAGCCAAATTCCTTGGTCATAATTTCCTTGGTATACGTAGGACTGACCGTCGATACTGCATCTGAAAAAATGATGCCGCCCTTCAAACAATTGACCGATCCGTAGAACTCCAGCCCGCTCGGCGTAAAACAATCAAGGGGAAGCCCTGTCTTTGAAAACTGTTCGCCGGGAAAGACTCCTTGATAACCCACATTATGCACGGTCAACACAGTC
>JABMDH010000230.1 GCA_015904075.1 Nitrospira sp. | reverse complement strand
AAGGCCACGACTGGGATGGGTAGCACGGCCAGGGACGAATCATCCACCCCTTCCGATCCGGAACATTGCGCCCCCGTCTGAGCATGCTTCACATCGTCATGGATGAGGGCTTTGGTGCAGCCGCTGAGGATGAGGGTTGACGACAGGATGAGTGACAGGACACCGCGAAAACGTATCGCTCGGCTCATGCTAATTCTCCTTGTGCACCGGCCTCTATTCTATGAGAAGAAACCTAAGCTACTTCGTAAACGCAGTCAAGAGAGTCAGGCTGGTCGGACAATACTCCTTGACGGCAGACGGAAACGATTGTATCCCCATAGTTCATGACCACTCCCTCTAATAGCCTGGCCTATGGATCGGTCCTTCTCGCGGCAGCTCTTTGGGGCGGATCGATTGTGGCGCAGAAAATGGCCCTCGGGTCCTTCTCTGCCGTCGAGGCATCGGTCCTGCGTGATATCGGCGGGTTGGCAATCCTCTTGACCACCTGGTGGTGGCAGGAGGGCACCTTGGCTAAGCTGACCAAGGCGGATCTGCGTCTGCTGGGACTGCTGGGGCTCGGCGTGTTGGGCAACCACCTCCTCATTCTCATGGGGCTCAAATATGTCAGCGGGGCCGTGGGCGGGGTAATCATCGGAGCGAGTCCGGTGGTGACCGCGCTGCTCTCGGCCATGTTGATCCAGGATGTTCCGCTCCGCGCTGTCTGGGTCGGCGGCCTCCTGTCTTTTGCGGGGGTGGGGTTGGTTTCCGTGGCGGGGTTTCAGGCTGCAGGCGACCAGCCGCTGCTCGGCAGCCTGCTGGTCTTTCTCGGCGTGGCGAGCTGGGCCCTCTATAGTATCGGCAGCCGGCAGCTCATGGAGCGCCACTCGGCCCTCACCGTCAATTGCACGACGCTGCTCGTTGCCACCGTTCTCCAAGTCCCTTTGCTGTGGACGGATCGCAAGATGCTGGATGCGGGGCTCGGGTCCGTGACGCAGGCGGATTGGATGGCGCTGGGGTATTTGGTTCTGTTCGCCACGGCCATCGCGCAGCAGGCCTGGCTGTTCGGCGTGAAAGGCATCGGGCCCTCGCGAGCTTCTGTAATGGGCAATCTGACTCCTGTGGCTGCCATCGTTCTGTCCGCGGTGCTGCTGAAAGAGCCGGTTGGCACGAGTGAAATCCTCGGTATCGCGCTGATCCTGGCAGGAGTTTGGGTGGTCGATCGGCAAACCTCCCGGCGGACAGGCGGCTGAAAAAGCCCGCCAGCTTCGTTCTCGGTTCGCCGAAATCCTCAACGTACCGATAAGATTTTCGGAATCCGGGAAGTACCGGAGGGGCTTTTCCGTTCGCCAAGATCCATTGTACGGGCGAACGGTCCCACGAAGTGCGGTCGGTACCTCCTCCGGTTTCGACTCGCCTGCGGCCTTGCTGACAGGCTTTTTGAGCCGCCTGCAAGATTGACAGTTCTTCTTCAATCGTTGCCTCTTCAGTCTTGAGCAAGATTACTGTCCTTCCTTTGGCCCATGGCCTTTAGCCTCTCGCCATTTTTTCGGTGGTTACAGTATGATACAGCTCATTTTTCAGGTAAGGAGTCGTTCATGCTGGAGCAGCGCATTGAAGAAGTGAACAAGGCGAACCACGCATTCTATGCCGCATTTGGCAA
>JABMDH010000023.1:8696-12479 GCA_015904075.1 Nitrospira sp. | reverse complement strand
ACCTTACTCCACGCCACCAAAACCCGTCAAGGCAAGGGCTAAAACGAGAAGCGCCGTCCGGAATAAGTCCGAACGGCGCTTCACACGTCACGAACGATGTCTATCGATGATGCTATCTCACGATCAATGACACGATCAACAGCGCGACGATGTTGATGACCTTAATCATCGGATTCACTGCCGGCCCGGCCGTATCCTTATAGGGATCGCCGACCGTGTCACCGGTGACCGCGGCTTTGTGCGTGTCGGTCCCTTTCAGGCCCTGCTCCTCGATGAACTTCTTCGCATTGTCCCAGGCGCCGCCGCCGCTCGTCATCGAAATCGCGACGAACAGCCCCGTCACAATGCTGCCGACCAGCACACCACCGAGCGCCTGCGGCCCGAGAACCAGCCCGACGATCACGGGCGAGATCACCGGAATCAGCCCGGGAACCATCATTTTTTGAATCGCCGCCTTCGTGACGATGTCGACACAAGTACCGTACTCCGGCTTTCCGGTCCCTTCCATAATACCCTTGATCGTCCGGAACTGTCTCCGCACTTCTTCTACAATCAAACCACCCGCTTCACCGACAGCTCTCATACAGAGCGCGCCAAAGATAAACGGCAACATGCCGCCCAAAAACAATCCGACCAGCACCTTGGGATTGGACAGATCAAACGCCGCCAGCGCCGGGTTGTGCGCCGCAACCTCACGGGAATATTCGGCAAACAGCACCACCGCCGCTAATCCGGCTGAGCCGATCGCATAGCCCTTCGTCACGGCCTTGGTCGTGTTGCCGACCGCATCAAGCGGATCCGTAATGTCACGCACGGCTTTGCCCAAATGCGACATTTCGGCAATTCCGCCCGCGTTATCCGTAATCGGACCGAACGCATCGATCGCCACGACGATCCCGGCCATTGAAAGCATCGACACGGCCGCCACGGCCACACCATACAAACCGCCTGACTCCGCCCCGCCGCAGACCCAGAAGCTGCCCAGGATCGCCGCCGCAATGATCACGACTGGCGCCGCCGTTGCCTGCATGCCGACCGCGAGACCCGCGATGATATTTGTCGCATGGCCGGTTTCACTGGCCTTCGAGATGTACTGCACCGGCTCATAGCTCTTCGAGGTATAGTAGTCGGTAATGAACACCAGGGCCAGGGTCACGACCAGTCCAATCAGTGCCGCCGCATAGTAGCTCATGCCGCTGACCCCGCCGACGCCGTTCATGATTGACGACGTAATGGGATAGAACGCGATAGCCGCGATGCCACCAGCCACGAACAGGCCCTTGTACAAGGCCGTCATGATCTCGCCGCCCTCGCTCACTTTCACGAACAGGATTCCGATAATCGTCGCGAAAATTGTCACGCCGCCCAGCGCGAGTGGATACAGAATCGGAGCGGATGCTCCCTTGAACATCGTAAAGGCCAAGACCATTGCCGCGACCGTCGTCACGGCATAGGTTTCAAACAGGTCTGCGGCCATACCGGCGCAATCGCCGACGTTGTCGCCGACGTTGTCCGCGATCACAGCCGGATTGCGAGGATCGTCTTCAGGAATACCGGCTTCCACTTTCCCTACGAGATCCGCGCCCACGTCCGCCGCCTTGGTATAAATACCGCCGCCCACCCGGGCAAAGACCGAGATCAAACTGCCGCCGAACCCAAGACTGAGCAAGGCGTGAATGGCTTTCTCCTGCCCGGCCACCGATTGCGCGATCATATAAAAGGTGGTGATCGCCAGGAGTCCCAGACCGATCAGCAACAGACCCGTGACCGCGCCTCCTCGAAACGCGACGGTCAAGGCGGCGTTCATACCGTCATGCGCTGCTTGGGCTGTCCGCACATTCGCACGCACCGCAATGATCATGCCGACATACCCGGCGATTGACGACGCACCCGCGCCGACCAGAAATCCGATCGCCGTCAACAAGCCGAATTTGTCGGATACGGCCCCTTATTGGCGATTCATGTAGGCGCTGGCGCCCTCCTGAATGGCCTTCGCAATCTCCTGCATCTTCGCGTTACCCGCGTTGAGCTTGAACACCCACATGGCCAAATAGAGGCCATACGCAATGCCGGCCACGGCCGCGATCAATGCAAACGTAACAATCGCTGAATCACTCACGGGATACCCTCCTAGTGGATAAACGCATTCCTTATGTCACACGGCTCCCCGTGGCTTCAACCCATCCAAAGTACATGAGGCGAGTGGGGAAACCGTAGAACAGCACAGGAGCAGCAAGCAGCTAACTGCCTGAAAAACAGAGTTATTCTATACAGATGGGCCGTGCGTATCAAGACGAAAGATAGGGAGGGGCAAGAAGAGGATTCTTCGCTTACGGCGAACCTACGCCGTATGTTTACGCCGCAGGCCGACTTTGTTATAGTCCGCGCAGACGGAGCAGCTGATGGAATTTGAACCGAGCTATATCTTGATCGACGGGCAGACCTTCAGCAAGGCGAAACTGGCCTTGGATAATCATGTCTACAAAAACTGCCAGATCGATGACTGCGACATCTACTACAGCGGCGGGCAATATGAACTACTCGATACCCACGTGACCAATTCACGCTTGATCCTGAACCACCCGGCCAAGGCCATCTACTCGGCGCTCCAGATTTTCAAGATGAAGTCGCCGGGCTCCCGTATCGTATCCGACTGATCGTTCCGCATGCCCTACACCTACGACTACACCAGCGTCGCCTCCGGCAACGAGAGCGCCTCTGCACGCTATTGGCGCTTCGCCAAAATGACACTGACGCGCTGGACGAGAGCCCAAACCTTCGTCTTCGACGGGCAAGCCTATCCCTATCTCTATCACTTCTGTAACAAGACCTGGAAAAATGAACGCGGCGTCGAGATCCCGATCTTCCGGGAGATCCTGCTTCGCCATCAGACCGGACGCATTCTGGAGTTGGGCAACGTGCTCGCGCACTATGTCCCGATCCATCATGACGTGGTTGATAAGTATGAAGTCGCGCCCGGTGTCATCAATCAGGATGTCGTCGAGTTTGCACCAACAGAACGCTACGACCTGATCCTGAGCATCTCAACGCTGGAGCATGTCGGGTGGGACGAGGAGCCGCGAGAGCCGGCCAAGCTGCTCCAGGCCATTGAGCATCTTCGGGACCGCTGCCTCGCCCCAGGCGGACAGATCGTGGTGAGCCTACCGGTAGGCTACAACAAGTTTTTCGACGGGTTGCTCCGCGATGGCAAGAGTCCCTTCACCACACAACACTTTCTCAAACGGATCTCGAAGCGGAACTACTGGGTGGAGTCTGATTGGAACGGATGCAAGGACGCGACCTACGGCCGATTCGTCGCCCACGCCATCTGCATCGGGATCATCCGTGGATAACCCAAGGGGCAAGATCAAGTCGGCTAATGATCTGTGACTCAGCTGCATCTAGCCCGCGTTGTCGGTCACTACCATATATCGAGTGTGAGTACCTAGCGCTCCAGACCTCGCCAAATGACCAAGTTGGCTTGGAGTAAGTGTCACTGTCTCGCTCGCCACATCGCCGACCCAAAGCGCCTCGACAAGCAATCCTTTCGGCCCAAACTGGACCAATATCTCAAGCGTCGTTGCCAGCCGGTCAAGTACCTCAGGCCGCATCGCCCATGTGTTGGCGTTCCAATCGGCGCTGTCACTCAATAGGCTGCACGCACATCCACCTTCTTCCGAGATTCTCGCGCGCACAGGCTTATTCTTCGCCCAAGGCCAGCGTGATGGGTGACTCACTTGAACATGAAATCCAGCGGCCGACGCTTTGCCTGCAGCAGCGTCA
>JABMDH010000023.1:2614-8596 GCA_015904075.1 Nitrospira sp. | reverse complement strand
CGTCAAGAGTCGCGCGATCCCCAGTTGGGCTGATGACTTCAAGAATGAGGCACATGACTATATCGAGATGGGCTAACTAACGAATGTCTTGGCGAGGATATCCTCGCCAAGCACGTTTAAAAAGTAGCTCGGCGATTCTCTTCACTTCCCAAAGACGTCTCAAGCCACTGAAGAAAACACATAAACCGGCAGCGGCATGAAAAGAACGTGACCGGATTGTTCTTCCCCATGCTATATGCCATACGCTATCCGCTTTGCTCTCAACAAAATACGCTTCACGAGAGACGACCGCCGCTTACTTGCCGACCGGCACGTTCTCCACCTTCTTGACGATCTCAATTGGCTGGAAGACCGGGTCCTGCAAGCCTTGGGAAGATTCGGCTTCGACCCGCTGGAGGAAGGGTGCCGGACCTGCAATGGCCCCGTAATTGAGGGTGACCTCAACGTCGAAGGTCTTGGTGTCTTTCGGCGTCGGGAACGAAAACGTTTCGACTCTCGTTTCATCCGGCTTTAACACCGTATCGTCCAGAACCTTCACCGCTTCAAAATCAAACACAGTCTTCTGCCCCTTGGCATCCACATAGGTTCGGCCATAGATCCGCTTGTCGGCGAACACGGTCTTCAGATTTTTCCCTTTCACATCGAGATCCAACACGACCGTGGCCCATGCCGGATGGGTCGCAGGCAAATGGTGCGGCACCAGGCTCTGGACCTTCACGGTCACAGTCGTCTTGTCGCCCTCAATCTTCGTCTGCACATCCAACTTCGCCGCCTCCTGGCGGAGCTTGCCGAGACGGCCTGGAAACGTGTGGTTGGCAACTTTGCGCTTCTTCTCCCCGTTCGCCGACTCTCCGACCTGTTCGGGCATATGGCAATGTTGGCATTCCTTGCCGGACTTGACCGCCTGGCTCTGGTCCCAGTTGCCGAGCAAATCGTTGGCCTTGCCGAGATTGGCCGCCGACGGCACCGACTGGTGGCAATTCAGACAGAGATCGGACTTTTGAAAGAGCCCCAACTCCATCGATTGGTGCGCGAGATTCTGGACAAAATCTTTGTACGGTCCATAGAGCGTCTTGCTGCCGAGTTCATATTTCGGATCCGGCGGATGTTTGGCGCGATCCACCTGCTTGATCAAATGACACTGGGCACAGGCCACCCCGTCCAGCGAGGGATCACCGGACTTCACCTGGTCGATGAACAGCTGCGCCAGATCGGAGAACTCGCGCACATGCGGCGCATGACACCGGAAGCAGAGCGCCTTGTCTTTGCCGCCCGGCGAGTTGAGATAGGCATCGAGCGACGCGCGGAACGCCGGAGAATGGATGGACTTCGACAGCGGCGACGTTTCCCATTCTTCAAAAACCCGCTCGTGGCAGCGCTTGCACTTATTGGAATGGGGAAAGGCCTTTTCAATGAGCGCTTGACCCTTGGCGTCCTGGGCCGACGCGTCGAGAGTTCCCCCTCCAAGCACAGCGATCAAGCCTATGACTAGCGCTGCGACAGCACACCCCACCACTCTATTATCGGATCGCGGCCCCTTGTCCATTCTTGCCTTACAGCGCTTTCACACGATAGGTCAACATGCGCGGCTGCGTGTACTCGTGAACGATGTGCTTCGCCTCGTCCCGCTCTTTGTCGCTCTTCAATGTCGCAAGATAGGTATCCATCAATGTCGGGGCAGGAGTCGGAATCAGGGCATAGGTGAGCACCGCTTCCACCGTCGCCGCCGTCCCGACCGACAGCGCCAAGGCGAATGGAACTTTTCTGGTGTGCCCCCCCTTAATGAACGGATCAGGGATCGGACCACGAAGAATCTTGTCGTAGGGCAATCCAAACTGCTTCGTCTCTTCAGCCAACGTCTTGCCGGAGGCATCCTTCGCGGTAATCGTCAGGAAGAACTGCTTCAGCACCGGGTCACCGTCGGGAAAACTATGCGGGAGACTCCCGATCTTCACAAGCGCAGTCCCCTCAACAGTACCGCCCGTTCGTTTCACATCGAGATCGATGCGCGGCGCCCACTCAGCTTGAAGATTACGATTTTTCAACATGGTGCCGGCACCGACCACGCCGCGAAACCAATGGCGGCCGATGGGTCTGGTCATGGCCCCGCGGCGCGACGTCGAGCTGCCGGTCGAGGGTTCCATATGGCAATCCTGACAGATCGTGCCCTGGAGAATGTCTCCCGGCAGATCCTTCTGCGTCACATCTTTTACTTTGTCGAAATGGCACGAGGCGCAAAAGGAGGCCTCGCGGAACAGGCTCGCCCGCTTGGCTTGATGTACCAGGTTTTCTTCCGGATCCGCATATGGTCCGTAGAGAACGGCCCCCGGCTGTACTTTGAACGTGGGCGGAGCAACCGGTCCACGTTCCACATCGTGGATCAAATGGCACGATGCACACCCGATTCCTTCCACTTGGGGTTTTCCCGCCAAAATCTGCTGCATCAATGTTCCGGCATGCTGGGGAAAGACCGTCATCGCCGGCGCATGGCATGACAGACACCGGCTCCGCTCCTCCGCCGTCGGGTTCGTCTGCGCCCAGAGACCCAGCACGGTTTTGAAGATCGGCGATTCCAACGAACTGCCGTGCAACAGCGCCGCATCAACCCGTCCAAACGTTTTCAAATCCGGCGTTTGCTCTCTGGCGCCCTTCCACTCTTCATAGTGCCGCTCATGGCATTGCTTGCAATCTTCGGAGCGGATAAAGACGTTCTCGATCTCGGCCACCCAGTCTGGCGTCGCCGCTCCGTCCGATTTTTGCGCGATGGCCCAGTCATGCGAAAGCGCGCCCAGCCCAATGGCAAGTACAAAACAACTTCCAATGGCCAGGCGTCGTATCAACGGCATCGTTTGCCCTCAATCCCGCTTACAACCGACAAAGTGAAAATTCACGCCCCACCCGACCGGATCACCGGGATCGGCAGGCTCATATGTTCCGAGAGTAAACACGGCCGGGAATGAGTTTCGCTTCGTTCTCTTGTTCCTCGCTCACGAGGGGACGCTGCATGACGACATGCCAGACTCCATCCTTCCACAAGGCCTTGCCCTGCACCCGGCCCTGCTTCTCTTTCGTCGTCAACGTGCTGAAGCCGCCGCCAATTAGATCTTCCACCGAGGAGATCCGGCGCGGAATGACTTCGAACGTCCGCACACCGCCCTCTTTCTTCTCGGAACTCCGCGCCGCCCGCCGGTCGATGTCGCTTTGCCAATCCGCTTTCCAATGCCAGATGTTGATGTAGTGGTCCAATTGTCCCATGCAGAAAAAGGCCGGTGCATCGCCCAGGGGAAGGCCGATGGCGACCCCGTCCCGAAACGTACCCGGTGTCAGCCGGTCATTCTTGGTGTTGTCCTGCCACTGAAGGAGAAACGCGATGTCGGTCCCATTATGAAACGACCGTACCACCAGCGCCCGCGCGGACGGCTCCGGCCACACCGGACGCGTAATGACTTGACCGCTTAATGGAATGGTCATCGGCGGGATCGTACCCCACGCGGCATCATCAGGCGTCTGGGGAAGTTCCCCCTCGACCCAATGCGACCGGATCGTCAGCCCTTCCGAACTGACCAGAGGAATTCCAAATCCACCGAGGATACTGGCTGCCAGGAGTAGACCGGACAAACACAGGAAGAGGAGAGGGCGAGAGCGGCAGAAGTTCGTCATGCCCACCATGCAACGCTTTCGTGAACCGGGCGCGCGGCGATGCGGCCTACGCGAGCTTGAGCCGGCGTATCTTGTTTTCTCCGCGTTCGCAAATATAGAGGTGCCCTTGCGAATCCAGCGCCAGACCGACCGGGGCATTCACGACCGCCTCGACTCCCAGCAAGCCGTCGCCATGCTTGAGTGTGCCGGCCGACTCTTTGGCGACGAATCGGGCTGCGCCGCATCCGCCCATATGCTTATCTTCGTACCCGCTGTCGCCGTTGCCCGCCACCGTCGTGATGATGCCGGTGCCGGCATCCACTTTGCGCACGCGATGATTCATGGTATCGGACACATACAGATTGTCCTCGCGGTCGAAGACGACGGCTTCCGGCGCGTGCAACATCACTCTGACAGCGGGTTTGTCATCACCGTCGTAACCATACCGACAGACGCCTGCGACAGTTGAAATCAGGCCCGACTGGCGATCGATCTTTCGCACACGGTTACTGCCCTTATCGACAAGATGCACGTCACCTTTGTTGTTCACCGCCAACCCGACGACATCGTACAGGCGCGCCTCCATGGCAGGCCGCCCGTCATCGAGATACATCGACAGGTCCAGGCCATCCGAACAGACCGGCATGAGCCATCCCTGATCGTCGCTGAAATCGATGCCGATCGCATCGCCTGACAGCACCACAAGATTACGGGCAACCAGCGGCTGCTCGCGGGCCTCATCCTCAGCCGTCCAGGCTCCGGCGATCGTCGTAACCATGCCCGTTTTTGGATCGTACCGCCTGATCTTGTGGGCTTGTGTATCAGCGATATACAACAGGCCGTCCCGATCGAATGCGATCGCAGCCGGCCAGGTCAAATTCACCTCCAGCGCCGGACCATCTCCGTTAAACCCATGCTGTCCCGTACCGACCACCGTTGTAATCAGACCGGTCTCGTGATCGACCTTGCGAATCCGATTGCTTCCGGAATCACAGATATACAAATTGTTCCGGGAATCGAACGTGAGACCCAACGGCAGATAGAGGCCGGCCTCACCACACGGGCCGTCGTCTCCGCAGTAGCAGGTTTCACCGATCCCGGAATAATTGTGGAGCGTGCCGGCTTGAAGATTAACGCGGCGGATACGGTCCGAGCCGGACTCGGCAAAATACAGCCACTGCTCGTCGACGTCCAGCGCGACATCATGCGGGAGCGGAATCCCCGCTTTCACCGCGATCTTGCCGTCACCAGTGCTGCGCGCTTTTCCGTTACCCGCAAAGGTTTCGATAAAGCCGCCGGCCAACCCTACTGCGGTACCCATAGATATCCCCTGCTTCTCCATGACTGACAACGCACGATCGGCTTAGCAGGATGCTGAAAACGTCCGCCAGCGGCGTTCTCGCATCACTCAGCGGCTCAACGTACCGAAGCGTACGCCTCGCCACTTCGCTCGCTGCGGCCTTGCTCAACGGCCATTTTGAGCATCCTGTGACTTTGACACCGTCCGCACCATTCGACGAGACTTCCAGGATGTTGTATACCTACACCGAGTTTTCCCGCAGCCTGTTAGACGCGTGGAGCAGGCTGCGCAGCGGCCGCCGTCTGATTGGCGGAGACAGTCTGCGCCGATGCGTCGGCCACGGCCTGGGGCGGCGCCGTCGCCTGCTGTGCGGCCGCCTGGGCCTCGGCTTCGATAGCGTCCGCCTCGTGTACGGACTTCTTAAATCCCTTGATCGCCTTGCCCAATCCCTCTCCCAATTGCGGCAACTTACCGGCCCCGAAAATAATCAGCACAATGACCAGGATCAGGATCAGTTCTGTAAATCCAAGACTCCCAAACATGGCGCGCTCCTTCGTAAAGGGTGGATCAGGCTCCTGAACTGTCTTTCGACTTTTTCGCGAACCGCTCTCTCAATCGCTTGCGGGCCGCCTCGGCTTTCTCAAACATCTTGCACTTGTCGAATACACTGATGAGATTGTAGTAGGCCAGCGGCTCATCGGGATTCTGCTCAACGGCATTTTCCATGACGGTGACCGCCAGATCGGTCTTCTTGTGGTTGAGGGCGATTTCCATCAGCTTGAAGCTCGACTCCAAATGTTTCGGGTCCAGCTCCAGCGTTCTGAGATAGCACTGAATCCCCATGTCGATCGTGTTGTAATCAGACACCTGTGGATTATCCAACTCGATGTACACTCCGGCCAGGTTGTACCACGCAATCGGATCGTCCGGGGTGATTTCGACGAGGCGCTCATAGTAGCCCTTCGCCTCCATGTGCTTCTTCTTATCCGCGTAGACACGGCCTAGGTTGAACAGCGCCAGCACATCGTGAGGAAACACGTCCA
>JABMDH010000023.1:0-2514 GCA_015904075.1 Nitrospira sp. | reverse complement strand
GGCGCTCATAGTAGCCCTTCGCCTCCATGTGCTTCTTCTTATCCGCGTAGACACGGCCTAGGTTGAACAGCGCCAGCACATCGTGAGGAAACACGTCCAGCGCATGCCGGAACTCGGCCTCGGCTTCGTCCGTCATGTTCTTGGTGGCATAAATAGTGCCGAGGTTTGAGTAATACATGGCCAGCGAACGATTCATTTCCGCGCGCAAGCCTTCGGCCATTTCAATCGACTTCTTCACCTCCGCCAGCGCATCATCGAGCCGTCCCTGGCTGAAATAGAGCTCGCCCAGGCGGCAGCGCGCCTGGAAATCGTCCGGTTCGACCGCGAGCATTTTTTCGATCGCGGCGATTTCTTCGTCCGGCAAAAGCGGCTGATCGCCAGGATCCACTGCGGCAGTGCCAGGCTGCATCGGTTCTGATATCGGTGTGTGTGCGTCCATACAAATCTCGATTCCTGTGGTTCAATACCTGTTTACGCCTCTTTGGCGATCATTCGTTCCGGCGATCTCAGCATCGGGCCGTTCGCGGCTTGCATCGATTCGGCGACAGGCGGCCTGACCCGGTCGAGCGTCAACAACATCACGCCGAGAATCACCATCAGGGTCAAATTGGAAAACATCAACGCATAGCCGGCGATGAACATCAGCCCAAGGCCATATCCGGCTAATCGCCCCATCATCAGTAGCTTGATGACCGTGTACGACCAACAGAGTAGCCCCCCGATGTAAATCGCAAAGGGGAGATAGAATGTATAGCCCATCCCGAACTGGAAAATCCAACCGATCCCCTGCGACGCCTGCCTGACCGCCGACGCCAACGCCGGATTGTACAGCTCCAGCACATAATCGGTGAAGATCAGCGCCGTGAAAATCGTAGCCGTCGTCGCCCAAAACCAGATCGCGCGATGCCGCTGCCGCCGGTTCGTCGTCCACAACGAGAGCCCCTGCCCGTACGCCGCAAAGACGAGGATGCTCGCCAATACCATGAGCCCTTCACCGGCTCGATGGACTTCGTAGACCAACGGGGGAGCCGCCACGGTTCCGGACAATCCATAGATCGTCGAAACGATCTGATAATACAGCCACCCGGATATGCCAAGGTAATAGGCCGCCCCCAGAAAACGCTGCGCCGGTTCCCGATGGGCAGTGAGGTACTCTGCCACAAACAAGGTGAGCGTCACCAGCGCTACACTGTTGTAGATGATGGCACCCAGCATCCCCGGCGGTACGAACAGAAATGCGACGGTCAATAACAGCAAGAGAGCGGCACTGGCGATCCCTGATTTGGCCAGCCGGCTGGTATCCGGCCCGATGCCTCGATTGACCATCGTCAACGTGAGGCTCAAAAACAACAGCACCGCAACAATATTCAGCAGCCACGCGCCCACCTCCGTGAGGGTGGTGAACGTCGGCGTAATCCACGGATACGTCCCCGCCAGCTTGCTCAGATGCATGCCCAAGCGAGACATCAGTCGATACAGCACCAGCTCCAAGAAGGACGCCAACAAGACCAGCTTGATGGCATATTCGAACAGGAGACCGAAGTCCCCTATTTTTCCGGTCAACCGGTCGCCTATTGCCGCAGCCTTCATCATGAATACACTCTCTAGGGGACTGATACCCTTCCCCGCGTCTGCGCGTGGTGTCTGTCCCCGTTCCTCCTACGAGCCGATCGGTTGAGGCGCCTGCGCCGCCTCTTCCTTGGCTCTCCCAATATACAGCAGTCCATCGGCCATCGAGTAGTTGAACGGCAACTCGCAGACGACTTCACTGATCCGCTCATAGACATGCTGATAGAGTGTCTCCGCTTGGTCCGGCGTCATACCGCCTTGCACCTCATAGAAGAATCCCAGGCTGAGATCTTCCGACGAGGGACGCATAATACGCCTGATGCCGTACGCCCCCGGATCGCTCATGATCGGGGCTTCCTTCTCCAGATCGAACAAACAGGGCTGGCAGGAAAACCCGAGTGACTCGTGCAGCTTGGCATTCTCAACAATGAAGTTCATCGTATCGAGCGCTTCCGGTTCCGTTTCGGTGGGGAATCCCACAATGATGTAGCAATGCACCGCAACCCCCAGATCGACGCAATCATTCGCGATGCGACGAACCCATTCCTGCTTGATCCCCTTCTTCATCAGGTCCATGACGCGCTGATTGAAGGACTCCAGCCCGAACACGATCTTCAAGCAGCCGGCATCACGCATCGAGGCGAGCAGGTCGCGGGTCAGGTTCTTCTCGAACCGCATTTCGCAGGTCCATCTCACTTTGAGCTGTTTTTCGATGATCTGCTGGCACAGCCGTTTCGTCGGTGCCAGGGCAAAGCACTCATCGGTGAAGAAGAAATTCCTGGCGCCATACCGCTGTGAGAGCCACTCCAATTCATCGATCGTCCGCCCGGGATCCTTCTGCCTGAAGTTCTGGTGATCGAGTGTCAGCGCGCAAAATGCGCAGTCCTTGTAATAGCATCCGCGGGAGAACTGAATCGGCAGCACCGGCTCCGGCGACAGGTATCG
>JABMDH010000229.1 GCA_015904075.1 Nitrospira sp. | reverse complement strand
CGGCGGCGTGGTGGCCGAGACGCAGCAACGCCTGAAGGGACTCGGGCTCAAGGGTACCGTTCGCGTGGAACATGAAGCCATTGCGAACGCGCTGCTCAAGTATGCGGGACGGAACGGCCTGGTGGTCGTGGGCAGCCGTGGACTGGGGACGCTGGATCGCTTCATGATGGGCAGCGTCTCCACTGCTGTGACGCTCCATGCCTCCTGTCCAGTGTTGGTGGTGAAGGAGGCGGCGAAGCCGATCAGACGGATCTTATTCGCAACGGACGGTTCTCCCGCATCGGAGAAGGCGCGGCAGTTCCTCATCAAGCAATTCCGAATCCAGCAGAACACCGACCCGGTCGTCATCCTGCTGGTACATGTCATGCCGTATCTCCGTTATCCGGTCGTGAAGGAAGCGGGAGAGAAATTGCTCGCGCAGGAAACGGCCAAACTTGAAAAGGCCGGGTATCGTGTCAGGGAGTTTCCACGGGTAGGTCCCGCTGGGGATGAGATTATGAAAGTAGTGGGTCGGGAACAACCAGATTTGATCGTCACCGGCGCGAAGGGGCGTAGCGCGGTTACGCGGTTCCTCCAAGGCAGCGTATCCATCAAGATTGTGCAGCGGAGCGACTGTTCCGTCTTGGTTGTACGGTAAGGAGGGCGTAACCCTCGAGAGACAACACAGGAAAAGAGACGGCCATACCCCGCAGGGTCATGGCCGTCGTTCTTTTTTCGGCATAGGCTAGGCGAATTTCTTATAGACGATTAATCCACCGACCAGAAGTATAAACATCACTCCAATGAACATACCCAGCATATCCATAATATGACTCCTTTTGTTTGATGATGATCTCGCCCGTACTTGAAGTGTGAGCAACTCTCATGCGGGTTCGTTGCGGGCCGTGAACTCTACAGACAGCTAAGAATAAACGGACTTTTCAGATTGACCACTGAGACGAACGTGGCAAATGGGGAGAAGAGCCACAAGGCTGTCCAGTTCTATTGACAGCTTGAGAAGATCGGGACTGACTATCCCAACCGCTCACGTCCATGAGCCGCGGTCAGATCCTGGACCGGGCCAAGGGGGACGAGGCCGGTGGGATTGATCTCGTGATGGGTGAGGTAATAGTGCCGCTTGATGTGATCGAAGTTCACGGTAGCCGCGATGCCGTTGGTCTGATACAGATCTTTCAGATAGCCGAAGAGGTGCGGATAATCGACAATACGCCTGAGGTTGCATTTAAAATGGCCATGATACACGGCATCGAACCGGATCAATGTCACGAACAACCGCCAGTCGGTCTCGACGAAGTCCGCGCCGAAGAGATATCGCCGGGTCGCAAGACGCGCGTCGAGCTGATCCAGCGCTTCAAACAGCCGTAGGACTGCCCGGTCATAGGCCCGTTGGGATGTGGCGAATCCCGCCCGGTAGACTCCATCGTTTAGGTTGTCGTAAATGAAGGCGTTGAGTTCGTCGATCTCCTTGCGCAGCTTGTCCGGGTAGAGATCGAGCGCACTTTCCGTGAATCGATTGAACGCGCTGTTGAAGATGCGCATCAGGTTGTCATCAGAATTGGTGACGATACGTTTGGTGAGCGTATCCCAAAGCGCTGGAACGGTCACGCGTCCCCGATAGTGCGGGTCGGTGGCTCTGTAGGCGTCGCTGAGAAAATGAAAC
>JABMDH010000228.1 GCA_015904075.1 Nitrospira sp. | reverse complement strand
TCAATCGCACCCATCCACTACCGGTCGTGCGGCAATGCCAACTGCTTACGTTGGCCCGCTCGACCGCCTACTAACAGCCGACGCCGATATCAGCGACGGCGCTGGCGCTGATGCGCCGAATTGTCGAGCTGCCTCTGCAGTATCCATTTGCCGGAGCTCGTAGGCTGCGCGATCTCTGCGGCAGGAGGGCCGTGCTATTGGTCGCCGCCAGGTGGCCACCCTGATGCACCGGATGGGGATGGCGGCGCGGTATCGGAAACCGCATCTCTGTTGGCGGCATCCGGCCCACACCATCTATCCGTATCTCCTCCGCGATCCCACGATCCATCGTCCCAATCACGTTTGGGCGGCCGATATCACCTACATTCCAATGCGTCGCGGCTTTGTGTATCTCTTCGCTGTCCTGGACTGGGCCAGTCGCCTGGTGCTGGCCTGGCGGCTCTCCAATACGCTGACGACGGACTTCTGTCTCGAGTCCGTGCGAGAGGCCATCACGCAGTATGGCTGTCCCCGAAATCTTCAACACCGACCAAGGGTGTCAGTTCACCAGTCAGGAGTTCACGGGACTCTTGAAAGATTAGGGGATTCAGATCAGCATGCACGGCAAAAGATGCTGGCGAGACAACGTATTCGTGGAACGGTTATGGCGAAGCCTCAAATACGAGGAGGTCTACCTGCACGCCTATGACACCGTCAGCGAGGCGCAGCAGGGGGTGCGCGCTATCTGATGTTCTACAACCAGACCCGTCCGCATCAAGCACTTGACGGCCAGACACCTAATCAGGTCTATTATGACAACCTGACGACACGGTAGCCTGCCGCGTAGGTAGCAATCCGCCCGGCACTCACTTATGAACTGGCAGAAACTGTCCAACCAACCGAAGCCACCGCTACCTGCGCAGATGTCGTGGGTCCTGAAACCATGAGAAGGAGAATCGACCCATGAACACCCCCCACTCCTCGAGACAGTCCATCCTGCGTGGCGCCATGCTTGCCGGCGTACTGCTATGGGCCAGCGGTGCCGCTGCCCAGACGGCTCTGACGCCCAATCTCAAGCCGCTGCCAGCTTCCAATTTTTCACTGATCACCGACATAGATAGTACTACGCTCCGGTTCGCCACAACAAGTTGGAATAATGGCACTGGCCCATTGAAGCTTGAGGCGGGCGAAGTCGACACAGGGTCTGGGAAACAACAGGTGTACCAGTGGATCAACAATAACAATGGGACATCGTCAAAGTTCTTCGCAGGTTGGTTCGAATGGCATCCCACCCACAACCATTTCCACTTTGATGATTATGCGGACTATGTGTTGCAGCCTATTGCTGCGCCAGGCGGGTCCGAACGCTTTGGCCAGAAGACGACTTTCTGCGTGATGGACACGACCAAGGTTGATGGGGCATTGCCTGGTGCACCCACCTCTGCCTTCTATAGCACCTGTGGCAATCAGATCCAGGGGATGTCGGTGGGATGGGGGGATACGTATGGCGCCCACCTCACGGGACAGGAAATCGACTTCAGTGATAATGCGGATGGAATCTACCGGCTGAAGATTATCGTCGATCCGGCTAAGCACATCGTGGAGAGTAATGAGTCCGACAACGAGTCCTGCGTGCTACTCGATATTCAAAAGCCGAGTAAGGTTACCGTGTTGGATAGCAGCGGGAGTTGTTCCACCGCCCTCTCGATTTCTCCCAATACGGCAAAGCGAGGTATGTCGCTGCGGGTCTCGATCACCGGCTATGGATTTACCGATGGTACGACGGTCACCTTTGAAGGTGGCAGCGGTCCGCGTCCAGTCGCCAGCAATGTGGTGATCACCTCGAATACGGAGGGGGAAGATATGCTGACGGCGACGGTCACGATTCCCGACAAGAAGCAGCTGGGCCGCAATCCGGTGTGGGATGTTCGTGTTGGAGCTGGTGGCTTGCTGCGCCGAGCCTTTACGGTGACACCGTAAACAGGTGCTGAAATCGATTCAGTGAGCTGGATGGTCCGTGATCCCGCAGGTACAGGGGAATTGGAGTCCAGCGGGGTGGGGAACACAAGAAACAAAGGAATGAGGGGGATCGGGCGGCCTAAGTGGTACCAGTGAAAGTAGGCGTGAGCTGCTGCCGGTTTAGTGGACACCACCGTACGCTAATTCCGCCTGTCGTTCGAACTCCATCGGACTGAGATACCCCAATGTTGAGTGTCGTCGTTGAGTGTCGTCGCCTGGGATTGTAGAAGCGCTCAATGTAATCGAACACGTCCGCTTTGGCCTGGTCTCGCGTGTGGTACGTCTTGTTCGCCGTCCGTTCGGTCTTGAGCGAGGAGAAGAAGCTCTCCATCGCGGCATTGTCCCAGCAGTTGCCGGCTCGGCTCATGCTACAGGTCACGCCGTGGTCGGCCAGGAGTCGCTGGAAGGGCTCACTGGTGTACTGGCTTCCTCGATCGGAGTGCTGCAACACCGCCTCAGGCTTGCCTCGCCGCCAGATGGCCATCACGAGTGCATCGGTGACCAGTTGCGTGGTCATCGCCGCCTGCATCGACCAGCCGACGACCCGGTCGCGAGAAGAGATCCACGACCGCCGCGACGTAGAGCCACCCTTCGGCGGTCCAGAGATAGGTGAAGTCAGCGACCCATTTGCGGTTGGCCGACGCGGCCGTAAATGTCCGGTCGAGCACATTGGGCGCGACGGTGTTTGTTGACCGTACGCCAGTATCCGATGGCATCAGCCGACGCCTGGGGCGGGCGCGCAACGTCGCCTGTCGCATCAGCCGCTCAATCCGATGTCGGCCGCAGGCGACCCCGTCTGCCAGGAGATCGTGCCAAACACGCCGGGCGCCATCGGTGCGGTCGCTCGCCAGGAAGCTGGCTCGCCCCCTTGTCAGCAACTGATCGTTGGCCCTCGCACGGGCACTCGGCGATCGGGTCCGCCAGGCATAGCAGCCTGCCCGCGAGACCCCGAGCGCCGCGCACAACCACGCCGTCGGCCAGATTCCTCGGTGTGTCGCGATACAGGCGAACTTCATACCGCCTCTTTCGCGAAATAGGCCGCGGCTTTTTTTAGAATGTCCCGCTCCACCTTTAACTTGATGCCTTCACGGCGGAGCCGTGCGAGTTCCGCCTGCTCGGGCTTCATCTGCCCC
>JABMDH010000227.1 GCA_015904075.1 Nitrospira sp. | reverse complement strand
CGTCAGCCAGAAGGATGTCGATGATGCGGTGGCCGGCGATCTTGCCGCCGAAGCCGCGCTCCAGGGCGCCAAGGCCGATCTCATCAAGGCGCAGTTCGATCTGGACAACACGCTGATTACCGCTCCGATCGACGGGCTGATCGAACGGAGCCGTTATTATGAAGGCCGGCTGGTGTCGTCTCAAACGGATCTCTTGACCATCATCCACCGTGTGGATCCGATGTACGTGGTCGTCAGTGTGCCTGAGACCTTCATCTTGCGGCGACGCCGGGACGTGGAAGCGCATCGCATCCAGCACCCCGGTGTGTACAAACTCCGCGGCGCGCTCACATTGATGGACGGCACGGTCTATCCGAACGAAGGGGTCTTGGATCTCTTGGAGCCGGGCCTCCGGACCGAAACAGGCGCGCGACAGTTCCGGATCACATTTCCCAATCCCAAGCGAATCCTGCTGCCGGGGCAGTTTGTCAAAGTCCGCTTCAAAGGGGACGTGAAGACCGAGGCGGTGTTGGTGCCTCAGCGGGCGGTGCTGCAAGGCCCCACCGGACCGTTTGTCTTCGTGGTCAACGATGAAGAAAAGGTCGAAATACGGGATGTGGTCGCCTCGGATTGGAAGGGCTCCCAGTGGCTCATCGATGCCGGGTTGAAGGCCGGCGATCGTGTCGTGGTCAATGGGCTGATGAAGATCGGCCCCGGCGCACCGGTCAAGGCCGTGCCGATGCCGCCGTCGGTCGATCCGCCTGCCGCTTCCTCTGTACCCAAGCAAGGCTGACACATGATCTCGCATACCTTTATCGATCGGCCGATCATGGCCTCGGTGGGGCCTGTTAGCCATGCAGTTCTTGCCGATCGCGCAGTTTCCAGAAATTACTCCACCGGTGGTCCAGATCGATGCTGACTATCCCGGCGCGAGTGCGGAAGTCGCGGCAGAAGCCGTGGCGCGTCCGATCGAGGTCACGCTTCCCGGCGTCGACAATTTGCTCTACTACGAATCGACCAGCAGCAATGACGGCCATGTCTCGATCAAGCTCACCTTCGAGATCGGCACCGACCCGGACATCGCTCAGGTACAGACGCAGAATCGCGAAAAACTCGCAGAGCCGCAGCTTCCCCCCGACGTCGTTCGTCAGGGAATTTCCGTTAAAAAGCTCTCGCCTGATCTTGTGGTGGTCATCGCACTGAAGTCGACCGATCCGCGACATGACGCGGTCTTCTTGTCGAACTATGCCACGCTCCGGCTGGTCGACGATTTGAAGCGGGTTAAGGGCGTCGGCGATGCGCTCGTGTTCGGGCAACAGAATTACAGCATGCGCATCATCCTGAATCCGTTGCTGATGGCGAAGTTGGAGCTGACGCCGAGCGATATCACCGGGATCATCCGCGAGCAGAATCGCGACTATCCGGCCGGGACTATTGGGAGGGAGCCGGCGCCAAAGGGCACGGAGTTGACGATCCCGATCATCACCAGAGGCCGCCTGACTGACGTTAAAGATTTTGAGGAACTGATCGTGCGCGCGATGCCGGATGGTTCGACGGTCCGGCTCAAGGATGTGGCTCGCATCGAACTGGGGGCGCAATCCTACGGGCTTGAAGGGCGCTGGAACAGCAAACCGACGACGTTTGTTGATGGATGAGCTGGCCAAGAGTTTTCCGCCCGGTGTGTCCTACGATACGCCCTATGACACCACGCGCTTTATCGAGATCTCGATCAAGGAAGTGGTCAAAACGCTAGCGGAGGCCATGGCCTTGGTCGTGCTGGTCGTCTACGTGTTTCTCCAGAGCTGGCGCGCCACCATCATCCCGACCGTCGCCGTGCCCGTTTCCCTCATCGGTACCTTTATCGGATTGGCGGCGCTGGGTTTTTCCATCAATACCATTACCTTGTTTGGAATGGTTCTGGCCATCGGTATTGTCGTAGACGATGCG
>JABMDH010000226.1 GCA_015904075.1 Nitrospira sp. | reverse complement strand
GTACGACCCTGGCTGAATCGACCCTGCAAATCGGCCGGGGAAATTTTGGCCTGACCCCCATGATCTATCAAACGTATGAACTGATCCCCCATCGGGTGAATCAGTTTGCGTTGGCCAGCTACCGGCACACCTTCAAGAACAGCGACGGCTATCAATTCGGTGACGAAGTCAACGTCAGCGCAGGGCTCAATGTCATCCCGCTCGAACAAACTCCATGGCTGACGCTGACCCAGCAGATCAACTTCCGCTGGATGCAGAACGACGCGATGGATGCCGCGCTCTTTCAGTTTAATCCAGCGACGGGGACACCTATCCTGCTTGATCCGACGGTCAAGTTTCGAACCGTTCCTACCACGGGATCTACGTATCTGGCCTATTCACCGGGAATCAATTTGAACCTGTTGGATATCGCGTCGTTCTATTTTATTGCGCAGATCCCTATCCACCGGGACTTCAACGGCAATCTGGAACAGCAAATCAGCTATATCTTCGGGCTGACCAGATCGTTTCAGGTGTTCGGCGGGTCGTAAATGTGATGGTTGGATGAGATGCTGGGTCAATTTGGACAGATGCGGTCAATGAATGGTCGGATGAGATTTCTCCGCGTGATTGCGGTGATCTGTATCGGACTATGGTTGGCCGGCTCTGTCACCGTGATGCAGGGCACGCTGGCGCCGCAATGGACCGCGCCACACTGTCCGGAAGGACAGGCTCAGGGCAGTCAGCAGGGCCACAACCATTGCGCGTGGCACTGTGACGGAATCGATACGCCGCTCTCAACCGGCCGTAGCGGGTGTTCATCCCCTGCTCCGGTCGGCGATCTCATCGGGTCATTTATTCGTACGCCTCTCTCCGTCGCGTCGAGTTCGGGGGTGGCACCTCGAGGGCCTCCTCAATTCGCCGTCCTGTTCTCGTAGACAATCTGCTATCAGGAAAGACATTGAGACTTTTGCAAGTGAAGACAAAACAATCAGGAAGGAACGAGCCATGCGATCTATGATCAATCGACAACTATTGTTATCCTCTGCGAAGAGAGGAGTGCTTGGGCTGGCGCTGATCGGCCTTGCCGGCTGCACGGCAGGAGAGTCTTCTCCTGGAACGGCGACAACCGGCGGCAGTGCAGCACTCAATGGGCCTTTAGTGTTTGTGAATAATACGGGAGACAAAACTCTTACTACTGTCGCGCTGAGGGGTGACTCGGGGAATACAATTGTCAACACCATTCCTGCCGCAGAGTTTGAGAATGTTGCGCTCGGCGACATGCAGTTCTCAGCAGGAGAGTGGCTCTTTGTAAACTTAGGGGCGGCAAATAAGGTGGCGGCGATTGATCCGTTAACAGGCGCTACGCCAATTCATCGGGTCAATCTTTCCACAGGCACTCGTCCAGTCCATATCTATCGTGATCCGACTGACGGAGAAGTCATCTGGTCCATGAACGATGGAGACAATACTGTTGCATCAGCTACACCGGGCGATGATCTGATCAATTGCGTTCCTGCCACACCGGTGTCAGGACAGAACTATGGAAGCTCAGTTACGATTCTCCACAATTCGCATCAAGGGCCCGGGGCGAATCCGCCTACCGTCGAGAAGACGGTGTGCTTGCTGGCCGACGGCCACCATGTCACGGCATTTTCGTCAGGTACGGGTGTTCCGAAGCGGGCATTTGTTTCCAGCGAAACAGGGGGCGGA
>JABMDH010000225.1 GCA_015904075.1 Nitrospira sp. | reverse complement strand
CCCATCCGCCCGCCGCCTTCCAAGAACTCGATCACCGCCTGAATTTTCGGCCCCATGCTGCCCTTGTCGAATTGGTTGTCTGCGAGATGGCGTTTTGCGTCTGCGAGGGTCATCCGATCCAACCATTGCTGGTTGGGCCTGTTGAAATTGATGGCCACTTTCTCGACTCCCGTGGACACCATCAGCAAGTCGGCCCCGATCCCGCGGGCGAGAAGACTTGACGCCAGATCTTTGTCGATGACCGCTTCGACCCCGGTCAATCCCCCTTCTTCGTTCTCGATCACAGGGATTCCCCCCCCGCCACAGGCAATGACGACGAATCCGGCGCGAGCCAGCGTCTTGATCGCCGCCAGTTCGACGATGGTCTTTGGCAACGGCGACGGCACGACCCGGCGCCAACCGCGTCCTGCGTCCTCCTTGACTACCCATCCTTGACGGGACGCGAGTCGGCGTGCGGTCTGTTCGTCCATATGCGATCCGATCGGCTTGGACGGATCGGCAAATGCCGGGTCATGGTGGTCGACCAGGGTTTGTGTGACGATCGCCACGGCTTTCCGATCGAGATGCTGTGTGTGGAATTCGTTATAGAGAGCTTTCAGAAACATGTATCCGATGCCTCCCTGCAAGTCTGCATCGGCATAATCCATCGGCACGGGGGGAACTTCTTCCAGCGCCAATTCGGAGCGGCGCAGAATGAACCCCACCTGAGGTCCGGTTCCATGGGTGATCACCACGTTCCATCCGGCTGCAATCATGTCTGCAATGTGATGAACGGTGAGGGCGGCTTCACGGCTTTGATCGGGAATCGATTCGTGGTGTTTGTCTCGGATCAATGCATTGCCCCCGACCGCGACCACGGCAAGTTTTCCGGCGTGTTCCATGCGCACCTCCTCCGCGGTTACCGTTTGCCGCAGACATTCTCTGCCAGTGCGGACACGGCCTGTGTGAAACAGGCCAGAGGAGCCCTCGTGATGCCGGCTCCGATCTGTCCGACTCCCGCCTCACGATGGGCGATTCCTGTATTGATGATCGGCAGAATGCCGGTATCGACGACTTTGCGGATGTCGATGCCGGCTGGCGAGCCGGCAAAATTCATCGGCGGCAGCGTAAAGGCTTCATTGCGGCCGATCGTGATGTGTGTCATTGCCATGGTGTTGTCGATTGCATCCTGCGGCGCGCCACCGACGAACTTGACGATGGCCGGGGCTGCTGCCATTGCAAAGCCGCCGACACCGGTCGTCTCGGTGATCGCGCTGTCACCCAGATCCGGCGCCGCCTCCGCGGTGGTGTAACCGGGGAAAAAGAGTCCATCCACGATCGGCGCCGGCGCGGTGAACCAGCGATCGCCTGTGCCGCTGACGCGGATCCCGAACTCAACGCCGTTGCGTGCCATGGCCGTCACCATGCTGCTCTCAGGGATGCCGTGGGCGGCATCGAGCATGGCTTTACAGGCAGCCATGGAGAGATTCAAAAAGAAATGATCATTGCCGGCGACGAAGTCTACGGCCGCGGCGATGTCGGACGCCGGCGCGTGTGTTTTCAAGAGCGCCGCAATCAGACGTTTGAGGAACAGAGAGGATGCCGCGACATTGCGATTGTGCACCTCGTCTCCCATGTGTAGGGCCTGCGCCATCAAGGGCTTGAGATCGATGCCGCCGAGGATTTCAAGCCCGGCCCGCAGTGTTGGCGCGAGCGTCTGCCCCATCCATCTGAGGCGGTCGATCACCTCCGGACTATTGGCGCCGAATCTGAGCGCCTTTCCGAGCCCCTCGTTGAAGTTGCTGAACGAGGGACGGTTGTGCGTCGTATCGACGATCATCCACACCGGCATGGATGGGCTGATGACCCCTGCCATCGGACCCACGGCGGCGTGGTGGTGGCACGGTTCAAAGACAATGTCGCCGCCGGACGCCAGGGTCGCTGCGCCGGCCGTATCCGTTGCCCACCTTTCATAGAGAATGGCGCCGATGATGGCGCCCTTCATGGGGCCGCACATGTTCTCCCAGGCGATGGGAGGACCGCCGTGCAGAATCATGCGTGTTCCCATGTTGGGGAGCACCTCGCGTGCGATGCCGATGTCCCGAAGAATCGGCTGAGACGATTGATACAGGTCGAAGGCTGTTCGGTTGGCTGCTTCAACGGAAGGACGGTGCACCAGCTGGGCCAACGCGCGAGCGACGTTCTGCTGTCCCTGAGCCGGAGGAGCCCATTCTATCTGGAGCGCGGCCCCGCCTGCCCTGGCGATCGATTCAGCGAAAGACGCCAGGCCGACGTTTAATACGTGCAGTTTTTCCTGAAACAACGCCTGCATCATGACGCCGCTCCAGCTTGGGCGGCCCCTACAGCGACGGCGGCCATCCGCACCGCTTGAGCATTGCTCTCGGCCAGGACCATGCCTGCATCCCGCAACGTCTCTTCCTCTTTGGACAGATCTTGCGGGTCCGATGCGGTTCCGCACACGAATCCGATCACGGCCAACTGTCTACCGGCCTTCTTGGCCAAGCCGGTGGCTTGACGAAGCACCGGCGTCAGTTCGCCGGCCGGATCGGGGTGAGACCCATAGCCGAGTACGATGTCCAAGAGGATCACCGCCACTTGGGGATCCGCCGCTTCTTTCAGAATGCGTTCATTGCGCAACCGGTGATCAATCATGGGATGCGGGCGACCTCTGGTAAAGAGATCGTCGCCCAGGTCAATGACCGTATGCTCTCGGCTGGTCCATACATCGTGCAGTCGGTCTGCCGGTTCCACCGGGGTGTTGGAATAGATCCGTCCCATATGTTTCTTCAAGAGGAGCGACGCTTCATAACAGAAGGTTCCCCCGCTATAGAGGCCGCGGATATAGCGTTGCCCAGGGGCAAGGGCGACAGGTACCGAATGCGAGGAGCCCGAGGGCCGTTCGGCATCAGGCGGCCTGCCCTCAGCGAGCGCAACCGCCGCTGCAGCGGCATCCTCCAGGGTATCGGCTGGGAACACATTCGCTCGTCTGATGCGTGCCGGGTCCGCACCCAGAAAGTTCACTACTACCGGCTTCCCGGCCTTGCCCGCCGTCTCCAGGACATGCTCGGCCACTTCGGGCGCCGGGGGTTTGGAGATCAGCACGATGACTGAGGTGGATCGATCGGCAGCCAGGGCGTTGAGGCCTTGCAGCATGGTAATCCCGCCTACGTCTTGATGGAGATCATGGCTTCCCGTGCCGATCGCTTGGGAGATGCCGTGGCCCCATCGATCGATCAAGCAGGTGACCTGTTGGAGGCCGGTGCCCGACGCAGCCACCACACCGATCGTTCCGCGCGTGACGACATTGGCGAACGCGAGTGGAATTCCATTGATGATTGCCGTTCCGCAGTCGGGGCCCATGACGATCAAATCGCGGTCACGGGCGAACCGTTTTAATGCGATTTCATCTTGTAATGCGACATTGTCGCTGAAGAGCATCACGTTGAGGCCGAGGTGCAACGCCTTGAACGCCTCGGCGGCAGCGTATTCGCCCGGCGTGGAAATCAACGCGAGGTTTGCTTCGACCATATCGCCAAGACCCATTTCAAGACTGCGAGG
>JABMDH010000224.1 GCA_015904075.1 Nitrospira sp. | reverse complement strand
AGGATGGTCAAGCTGTTGGGGATATTCATATCTTCCGGAACATATCGTCTACCACAGCGGGGCGGAATGATAGGGGGCATTACTGAGGTTGTCAACGACTTGCAGTCGGCACGGTCCCTCCCTATAATCGCAACCCTAGGCCATTCCATTTGAGTGCGAGGGAGGTTGTGATGAGTTCGCTGCCGCTGCTCTTCAGAAAAGAAGGTCTGATTGAAAGACACCAGCTCGAAGGCATCGACCCGAGTGATCGGTATTTCAGTCGCGCAATCCTCGTCAATCGAACCGCCTCCGGCTACGCCGCCAAAGTCATGTATGAGGCCCTGACTGTCGAGGGGCACTCGCATCCGACCATTGGCGCTGCCGTACAAGAGCTCATCGAAGCGATGCAGGGATTCGGCTTCAGCAAAATGAGAACGCGCGCCAACTTCAAAGGCACGAAATATCTCGCAGAAAAAGAAACCTGGGTTGATTACCAGGACCCGTCATAGCCCCTACCCATCCTTTCCTATCCTGCAGAAACAAATTCCTGATGCACCAGGTCGTGAATGAGCGGGCGGAAGATCTTAATCTTCTCGTTCCTCCGACTCGGATGGACCCGGTTGGACAACAGCACCACCTCCAACTCGCACAGCGGATCAATCCACAGCGATGTTCCCGTATAACCGAGATGCCCGAACGATCGCTCGGAAAAGTAGGCGCCCGACGAGGATGGCGCTGACGGAGTATCCCATCCCAAGGCCCAACTCGATCCAGCAGCCGAATCTTGACGCGTTGCAAACTGCCTGACGAGCTCACCCCCCAGAATCGACTCTTGCCCATGATAGGCGCGCAACCAGGCTCCCGAAACAGCCAGCACCGACTCGGCGGTTCCGAACAGTCCTGCATGGCCTGCAACGCCACCCATCGCTGCGGCATTCTCGTCATGCACCTCACCGCGCAACAGTCGCTTGCGCCACTCGTCCCGTTCGGTCGGAGCAATTCTTGATGGATCAATGGGCGATTGTCTGCGCCCTGCCGTGGGACAAAATGTCAGTGGAGCAGCCCCTAGCGGCCGGACGATCGCTTCTTCGCACCACTGATCCAAGGCCATCCCACTCAGACGCTCTACCAGAAATCCCAGCAGCATGAACCCAAGGTCGCTATAGACGCTCCGCTCGCCCCGCCTATAAATCAACGGTTCGTCACGAATCATGCACAGCATTGCCTGTTTAAGGGACTGATCCCCCCCGGAACTCCCAAGAATATCGTCTCGCACTTCGAACCGCTCGTAAAACGGCCGCCAGCCTGGCAAGCCCGAGCGATGAGTTAAGAGATCTCGCACCGTTGCCTGCCCGATTGGCGTCCCTTCAAGTTCCACCAATGCTTGCTGCAGAGGATCTTCGAGCGCAACCTTGGCGCGCTGAATCAGGAGCAGGACGGAAGTGACCGTTGCCAGTGGTTTCGTGAGAGAGGCAAGGTCATAGATGGTGGAAGCTTGCACGGGAAGGCCTGGGGGCTCTGACGATAATCGTCCAACCACCACGACACATTGCAGTTCGCCGCGCAGTCGCACCGCCAACTGGGCACCGGGAAAGACACCGTCATCGACGGCCAGCCGCAATGCCGCTTCAATACGCTGCGGAATAGCCATAGGCACGACAACCTGTCACTGCTGGGGAAACTGCTGCTGGTAGGCGGCGCGAAGCACACCTGGGGAACGCATCAGCGCACGGGAACCAACCGGGCCAAATGCCTCACAAGGCCTGGCTCGATTCTCCTTCGAGCTTGTTCTCCGATACAGTCGCGGCGTCATGGAACGCTTCCTGCTCCTCGACTTCCAACATCCGCGCAAACATCCGCAACGACGCGCGCAACCGTTCAACCATGAGCAGCCGCTGCTTCTGAAGCGACGAAAGATCGCGCTGCGCATCCGTCAGCTCGACTCTGGCCTGACGGATTAACTCGCCGGCCTTCAGTTCCGCCTCCTTGATGAGGAGATCCGCCTCCCGCTGAGCGTTCCGTCTCACATCCTCTGCCAACGATTGAGCAGACAGAAGCGTGCTCGACAATGTCGCCTCCGTCCGCTTCAACTCAGCGAGCTGCTGCTCTAACAGAATAATCTTTTCCCGCTGAACCGCATTGTCTCGATTCAAGGATTCTACCGTTTGTGCCAGCTCTTCAAGGAAGCGATTCACCTCTTCCTTGTCATACCCGCGAAAGCTGGCCTTGAACACCATCTGCTGGATATCGAGCGGTGTAATTCTCATGGCACTCCCCCACTACCAATGCTATGTCCATCCAGAACCATTGCCAACTGAAACAGCGAAGGCACGATGGCCTTCTGCAGAAATACCAGAATCAGTATGAGCACAACAGGAGAGAGATCCAGCCCAAGCCGCCAACCGATTATTCGTCGAATGGGAGCCAACGCCGGCTCAGTAACCTTTTCCAGAAACTGCACGATAGGATTCCATGGGTCGGGACTGACCCATGAGATGAGTGCGCGGGCGACAACAACGTATATGTACGTTTCGATAACGTAATAGACAACTGTTGCCAATGCGTTCAGCACATTGCCGACAACAAACATCAGCGCCCCAACTCCTTCGACCGTGCGGTAGCCGCTTCAACAGCCGCCATCAACGTCGCACGGAGCCCCCCCTGCTCAAGTTGATAGAGCCCGGCGATAGTCGTACCTCCAGGAGAAGCCACCCGGTCCTTCAATTGCGCGGGATGCACCCCTGACTCCAACACCAGCCGAGCCGCGCCGAGTACAGTCTGGGCCGCAAGAAGTTCGGACGTCTGCCGCGAGAGCCCCATCTTGACGCCCCCATCAGCCAAGGCCTCAATGGCGAGAAACACGTAGGCCGGCCCGCTGCCGCTCAATCCGGTCACAGCGTCCATCAATCGTTCCTCGACCAGCACCACACGACCAACCGCTTCGAATACCGTTCGCGCCAACTGGCTGTCATCATCGGAAACCCCTGAGCCTATCGCAAGAGCGGTCATGCCTTCCCGCACTACTGCCGGAGTATTTGGCATCGCACGGATCGTTCGCGCCGCCTCGCCCACGTGTTCCGCAATGGTCCGAATCGTCACCCCTGCCACAATAGAAATGATAAGGGCATGCGCCAGAGCCGGGCCCAGCTCATGGAGCACAGCAGGAAGCGTCTGGGGTTTCACCGACAAGACGACCACATCAGCCCAGGCGACCGCCTCATGGTTGGAGGAACCGACCTGAATGCCGAACTGGCTTTTCAAGCGGTCGCGGCGTTCGACAACGGGATCTGTCGCCCAGATCAACTCAGCAGAACACACCCGCCCCACGAGAAGACCACCGATCATGGCCTCTGCCATCTGACCGCCCCCGATAAACGTGATCTTCTTGGTAATCACTGGACTACGCATGCCGTGCTCCAAATATAGCCGTACCGATCCGAACCATCGTGGCCCCCTCTTCGACTGCAACGGAATAATCGCTCGACATGCCCATCGAAAGTTCCTTCAGCGAGATAGCATCGATCTGTCGGCATGAGAGGCGCTGGGCCAACTCACGCAGGCGGCGGAAATAGGGA
>JABMDH010000223.1 GCA_015904075.1 Nitrospira sp. | reverse complement strand
CAAAGCCTCCCTTCAGTTCTGCCGGTATTTGTTGTGCTCGGACCTAAGTATCTCGTCGAGATCTATGTCGGACATGGAGACGATACCGCTGTGCTCCTTGAGTTTTTCATCAAGAGATGCAACGACTTTTGTAAGGTAGGTGCGAAAGGCGAGAAGCCACTCGTCAGATCCTATAGTTTGGTAATACAATTCTTCCTTAGCGTCCAGGAAGTCAGATCCGTCTAGTGAATACCTCAGAGAAACTGGAAGGGTATTTAGAAGGTTTCCCCACGGTTCGAACTCTTTAATGTAAACTCCTTGAAATTGTGTGATGGCTTCTTCAAGGCTGCTGATTTTATGGCTATACTGTAGTGCTCCCTCCAAATCAAGCCACCTGGGTTGATTGTTGCGCCCGGTATTGGACCGGGCTTTGATAGCCCAGGGCACTATGAGGTCGCCCATGGTTATACCACTGGACCCAGTTCCGAATGATCCGCCGCGCCTCCTCGAACGTCTGGAAGGTATGCTGCCAGACGCACTCCTCCTTGAGGCTTCGAAAGAACCGTTCAATGAGGCCGTTCTGTTCCGGCGTGTAGGGCGTGATGAACTCCTGCTGCAGGCGGTAGTCGTGGCAGGCTTGGCGAAACCGGCGACTCTGGAAGATCAGCCCATTGTCGCTGCGCAGCACCGGCGCGCCCACGGGCCGCAGGGTCCCGAAGCGCTGGAGACACGCCGCTTCCACGGCCCGTTCCGCCTCCTTGGCCCGACTCCGACGGGCGAACTCGTAGCCGATGATCTCCCGATCGTGACAGTCAATGACCGCGGCCAGATGAGCCCAGCCATCGTGGCCACAAGGAATATGCGTCACATCCATCGCCCACCGTTCGTTGCTCCGGCTGGCCTGGCTCATCCAGCCCCGCACCCGGGGGCGTGGCGTGCCGACCCGCTGATGGACCAACCACCGCTTCAGCTTGAGCACCCGATACACCGCCTTCCGATTCACGCGGATCCCCTCCTGAAACCGCAACAGGGCCCACAAGTGCCGATACCCAAACGTCGGATGCTGCTCAATCAAGCGGTGGAGCAGCTCGATCCAGGGCGGGTCCGCTGCCACCCGCTGTCGGCCGATCGTCGCCGAACGATGCAAGCCTGCGCGGCCCACTCCCAACACCCGACAACTCCGCCGTTCCGAGACACCCCCCAGCGTGGCCCTCACGCGTCGGATGTCTTCCGGTCTAAAGGGTACGGTTTCAAGGCCTCCCGTAAGATGTCGTTGTCGAGCACCAGTTCGCCGATCTTCTGCTTGAGCTTCTTGATCTGCTCGTCTTTGAACGCCTCTTCATCCTTGGGCCGAGCCCGAAGCCCGTTCTCCCCAGCCAGCAGAAACCGGTCCTTCCAATCCTCGACCTCCGCCACGGTCAGCCCATGCTGGCGGGCGGCTTCGGCCACGGACGTCTCGCCCTTCAGGATGCTGACCACCAAGGCCACTCGCCGCTTGGCCGTCCAGCGTTCAATGGGTTCTGCTTCAATGGGTTCTGCAGATTCGACTACCATCGCCACCTCCTTGGTCCCCTATTGGACCATGTCTTAGGGGTGGTCTCAACTCAGAGGGGAGCAGGATAATACCTTTCTATAGTGCTGATCAAAGTATGGCGCTCTATCCCAGCAGGATGGAGATACGCAATCGCGCATTTTAGTGCACACTCATAGGCGGCACGAAGGTCTGCGAAGCACTTTAATCGTCTGGACTTGATTGGCCCAAATGAAACGATTGTGCTGTCGTAGCGAAGCATGAAATCTTGGCAGTCCTCGAAGTATTTTGGGGCCACTTCAATATTAACTTTCTGATGAATGTTCATAGATGGTGTGTTTAAGAACAAATCACGCTAGCTGCTCGATCTTACAGGGGCGGCACCTTTATATACGTTGTTGAAGGTTGCACGATGTCACTGGACACCATTGAATTAATACTGATCATCGTCATTGCCACCGTTGGGTATATCCTTTACACATTCGCAAAGTCTCGAAATTCTGTAAGCAGTTCGAGCCGTGACGTTCAGAAAGTAACCGATAAGGAATGGCAACAGATTGTAATCGATTTCGGTCGTTATATTGAAGACAACCCTTCAGTTGGTGCAATTAGTGATTCATCATGCCTTCCGCATCCGAAGCAAGCTATCAAAGAAGCCTTTGTAAGAGAGTTGCTTTCGGAAGCTGATGAATATCGATTCCAATGTATGAAGGCGACTTTGTTAGCTCTGGCTGAATTCCAGGATGGAGTTGGGTCCGAGCCCCTGCTTGCATTGGGAGTCGATTATGGAGAACTCAAGAACACGGACGTCAAAACCCTGGCAGAACGGATTGCTACGTACCCTCACCGAGAGCGGTACGAACAATTTGAAGTTTTGGTTAACAAGGAGACTTCTGCCATCCAGGAACTGCTCGCGAAAGTGACTGTCTTGCGCGCCAAGAGAGGTGCTGACGGCAACTAGGGCAGTCGGCTATCTAACCAGGAAGCCTTGATGGGGGCGTTGTCTAACTTTACGTTGTAGCGGATGTGGGATAACAGAGGCAGGGTGAAGCTGTATTTGGCTCATGTTGTGACCGCAGCCTGATGGATTGAAGATGAATTTAATTCACGGTTTGAGGGGGCAGTGCAGACAGATGCTTAGAGCCCACGTCAGATAG
>JABMDH010000222.1 GCA_015904075.1 Nitrospira sp. | reverse complement strand
CACCACCGGTTTATGTATGGTGGCGGAGTAGTTGCAGAATGAACCGCGCCGGAGTCGGTTTGCCACGTGACCTGTTGATTATTCAGCAAGATTATGGACATTGCATCCAATGCAATTCATTGAACTCCCGGATATAAGTATTGACACTGTTAGGATGAAGGACTATAAGGGCGTATGTATACAAGTATGTATGTGATGTGGCCAGATAAATCTGGGCTATATCTGCGCATGTACTGATGAGAATAGTAGAAAATAGTTATACGGGTGCCCTCGGTTTTTTGCTCGGTGAATCATGATGGGACAGGCTGGAGAAGGTATTCGCAATCGCTCGATGGAGCCTTTGACTTGTCTGGAAAGGAGGAGATTGGGCTCTATTTGAGCCGTACAGCATCGTCACAACAGCCGGAGCCGATGGAATGTCGAGCTCAGACTGGTACCATGTTGGCACAATTTCATAGGCCGTACGCATCAACTGGAAGTTCGCCACTCACAGCAACCGAAAGGAGTGATGCAGATGGAAAAGAAAGAGCCACAGGAAACAGACCGGGTTCAGGACGATGTAGCTGCTCCCGAAGCGATCGGATCCTCCAGAAGAGAGTTTCTCGGCCAGACCGGTCGAGTTGCCGCAGGTGTCGGGGTTGCCGCACTCTTAGGCAATCTCGGTCACTATGCCCTCTCCTACGCCGCAGGCGGTCCTCCCATTAAAATCGGCATATTGCACTCCCTGAGCGGCACGATGGCCATCAGCGAAGTATCGCTGCGTGATGTCGTGATGATGGCGGTTGAAGAAATCAACAAAGCGGGCGGCGTGATGGGCAGGCAGATCGAACCGGTCGTCGTCGATCCGGCTTAGAACTGGGATCTGTTTGCCGAAAAAGCAAAACAGCTGCTGCTGCAGGACAAGGTGTCCGTCACATTCGGTTGTTGGACATCTGTCAGCCGGAAGTCGGTGTTGCCGGTATTCGAAAAGAACAACGGAATGTTGTTCTATCCGGTGCAGTACGAAGGGGAAGAGTGTTCCAAGAATGTGTTCTACACCGGGGCGGCCGTCAATCAGCAGGCCCAGCCGGCGGTGGAATACCTGATGAGCCCTGAAGGTGGTGCCTATAAGAAGTTCTATCTTCTGGGCACGGACTACGTGTATCCCCGCACGACGAACAAGATCCTCCGCGCTATGTTGTTGGCGAAGGGGGTGCCGGTCGCCAACATCGCGGAAGAGTACACACCGTTCCATCATCAGGACTATCAAACGATCTGCGGCAAGGTCAAAAAGTTTGCGGCCGGCGGCGGTGCTGCCGTGATCAGCACGATCAATGGCGATAGCAACGTGCCGTTCTACAAAGAATTCGGCAACCAGGGCCTGCGCGCGGAAGATGCGCCGATTATGGCCTTCAGCGTGGCCGAAGATGAACTGCGTGGCATGGATACGAGCGCCTTGGTCGGACACTTGGCTGCGTGGAACTACTACCAGAGCGTTGATACGCCGCAGAACAAAAAGTTCGTGGCGAGCTTCAAGGCGTACTGCAAGAGGAACAATCTGCCGGACGGTGAGAACCGGGTCACGGACGATCCGATCGAAGCCGCGTATTTCGGTGTGTATGTCTGGAAGCAGGCAGTTGAGAAAGCTGGTTCGGTTGAGGTGGATAAGGTCCGCAAGGCAGTGTATGGCCAGAAATTCCTGGCACCGGGCGGCACGATCATGATGGATGAGCGCAATCAGCACACCCATAAGCCGGTGCTGATCGGAGAAATCATGAAAGACGGCCAGCTCAAAACGGTCTGGCGCTCGAAGGGATTGGTCAAGCCTGAACCTTGGAGTGAATTCACCAACCCGGAAAAGGGTTGTGACTGGATTGATCACCAGGGGACCTATACGAAGTAACCGATAGAGATGTATAGGTGGCGTTCCCTCTGACGGGGAATTTCCAGATGATGGTACTGCCGGCAGGAAACACGCCGGCAGTGCCTTGTCTGGATCGTTCAAGCGAAGCTCGTTCAGGTGAGTTGAGGGAACGGAACATTCGATCGAATTGTAGAAAAGGACCCATGAATAAAGGGTTGTGTGTGTTGGCCATCGCGTGGTCGATGGTTGTGCAGTTCGAGGTGAATTCGACTCAAGGATTACTGTTTGCGGCGGACCAAACGCCGGCAACTACTTCCGACTCTACTCCCTCCGTTGTCGCTGCCTCTCCCCTCGACCAAGCGCTGCTCGATATCGCGAATGAGGACGGGGCGGTACGGACCGCCGCGGCGGCGGTGCTGATTGAGCAGGGGGACGCGACCCTCATCCCGCAGCTGGATGCGATCCGGGCGGAGGGGAGCCGGGCGGTGCGGATGGCCATCAAGCCGGTCGTGGACCTGCTGAAGAACCGGGCGAATCTGACGAGCGACGCGCCGGACTTTCGGCGTTCCGCGGCGGCGGACCTGGGGGCGTCGGGGCGGGCCGAAGCCATTCCCTTTTTGAAACAAGCCGCGGCCAAGGCATCCGTGTGGTGGGTGCGCTACACCATGGAGGAAGCCGCGAACTTTCTGGAGCTGCGGTCGGCGGACCCGGCCGTGCAGCTGGCGGCCGTCAAGAAAGTGGGCGAACTGCGGAGCAGCAACAGCCTGCCGCTGCTGAGAGAATTGATCGACGCGGGGCAGGACCCGGCGGCGCCCGCGCCCCAGCAGACG
>JABMDH010000221.1 GCA_015904075.1 Nitrospira sp. | reverse complement strand
TAAAATTAGCATGGCAATACCAAGATGATGATAGCTCTTCAGCGCCTCCCAATTGGCCCTGCCGACGACTTCATAATTCAGCACCATCGTGAGCACGATATAGGCGGCCAGCACGGCATAGCCGGTGCGGCTCAACCCGCCGCTCGTTCGCGTCGCAGCCGCGACGACAATGAACGCCGCGGGTATCATCCAGACCAGATGCTGATCCCAGGTGATGGGAGAGAAGAATAGAGCCAGCATCAAGGTCCCGGCGAAATCCCGCGCCCACGTGGGATCTCCAGGCCCTTCATACGCGCGCCGACTGGACCAGGCAAAGAGGCCGAGCAGGCCGAGCCCCGCAACGCCGACGATTCCGTTTGCGACCGGTGACGACAGGTCCATCACCGGCTTGTATCCGGGATCCACTTGCCGAAGCCGATGCGTCGGCGGATAGGTGACCAGATACCGCAGCATGGTATGCCGGAGCGAGAGATTGGCCTTTTGCAGTTCGTTTTCTTGCCGACCCTCTGCTTGCCGATCCAGCACGGACAACACGGCATTCTGCGTCCATTCGGTATGATGCTCCCACCAGCTTGTAGGCCCCATATACAGTACTGGCAGCACGATCCAGATTAGCGTAGCCAGCACCGTGTATGCGGCGACGCGCCACTGCCGCTTCCATAGAAACAGGATCACGAAAAGCGCCGGGGTGATTTTGAGTACGATGCCGAGCCCGACCAAGGCCGCGCCTAGCCGTTCTTTTCCAGTCTTTTCCAGTCCATATCGCATAGATCCCGCCGGTCAGAATGCCCAGCAACATGAGATGCGGCCCGCCGTCGTCGAGATCATTCAAGATGAATTGCAGCGTCAACGCCCCTGCGCCTACACCGAGCAGCAGAAGACGCCCGCCTGTTAACGCGTCGGCACCCAATAACATGCGGTGCATGAATCGGATGGTGAGGACTAAGCATCCGACAGCGACGGCATAGCGCAAGGCCAAACTTGGGTTTCTGTCCAGAACGAGCAAGGGCGCGAAGTAGATGCCGGTGGTCGGCAAATACATATAGCAATAATCATTGGCGTAGAGATATTCCCCTGAGAGAAAGCGCCTTCCGATCTCACGATGAATATCGATGTCTCGAAAGTGAAAGGACCGCCCGAATGAGATGATGTATCCGTGCACCACTGCGGCGATCACGAGGCCGAGGTTGAGCAGACGCGCAAAAAGAGGCGCCCTGAGGAACTCACCGATCCAATGGCCCATGGGTTTCCGATTCCTTCGTTCAATGCCCCAGAACCCGCTACCGCGAGGCCCTACCGATCGTTTCTGTGAGATGGGAGGTCAGAGGAATGATGCGAGCGGAGAGAAACAACTTGTTCAACCGTACACTTACCGGCTAGGCAGTACTGGAATTTCCTTCCCGAGCGTCGAGGGCCTGTCCGACTCTGGATTGAGAGATTCCCACCCCTCTGTTGCGGCAGGGGCAACTGTCTCTCCGTTCCCTTCGGCTTCTTTTTCTTTGGCCAGCTGCTCCACTTCCACAATCAGCGTGTCCATCAATTCTTCTATCGGCACACTCCGGACAAGCTTGCCCTTCTTGAACAGAATCCCTTTACCCTCGCCGCCGGCGATGCCGATGTCGGCTTCCTTGCCCTCGCCGATGCCGTTGACCACACAGCCGAGCACTGACACATTCAACGGAGTTTTGATGTGGCCAAGTTTCTTTTCCAGCTCATTCGCCATGCGCACGACGTCAATCTCAACACGACCGCACGTGGGACAGGCGATCACATTGATCCCACGATGCCGCAACTCCAGCGATTTCAGAATCTCGAATCCAACCTTGACCTCTTCCACCGGATCAGCGGCAAGCGAAACCCGAAGCGTATCGCCGATCCCCTGAGCCAACAGATAGCCAAGCCCCATCGCCGATTTCACGGCACCGGTCATAGCCGTACCGGCTTCCGTAATGCCGATATGCAGCGGATAATCGGACTGCATCGCAAAGAGCCAGTAGGCATCGATGGCGTGCTTGACGTCGGACGCCTTAAGCGACACTTTCATGTTGGTGAAGCCGACATCTTCCAGCGCATGCACGGCATTTAACGCAGACTCGGCCAGGGCTTCAGGCGAAGGCCATCCGTACTTGTCAAGGAGGTGCCGTTCAAGCGATCCGCCGTTCACACCGACTCGAATCGGAACGCCGTTGTCGTTCACCGCCTTGATGACTTCTTCGACCTTCCACCAGGCGCCGATGTTGCCCGGATTGATGCGCACGCAATCCACGACTTCGGCTGCCTTGAGTGCAAGCCGGTGATCGAAGTGAATGTCGGCGATCAACGGAACCGTCATAGCCGCCTTGATCTTCGAGAGAGCGGCAGCCGCTTCATCGTCCGGCACCGCAACACGAATCACTTCGCAGCCGGCCGTTTCAAGCTGACGAATTTGCTCAACCGTCGCCGCGACATCGCGGGTGTCGGTCGAGCACATCGACTGGACAGACACCGGGGCGTCTCCGCCGATCTTGAGGGAACCGACCTTGATCTGCCGAGTTTTTCGTCTGGCAATATGCATAGTGTGAGGTCGCTCA
>JABMDH010000220.1 GCA_015904075.1 Nitrospira sp. | reverse complement strand
TCTCATTCAAGTATTCCGCGCCCTGAATCAAGCCGCCTGTGATATCGGTATAGGCGCTCCCCTTGATCTCTTTGGCAAACGTGTGAATTTTGTCCTTGAAGACACGTTTTTGCGAGGTGGCCTGCGAAGGGCGTTTGTCGAAGGTGACCTTGGCCACGATATCTTTTTCGGTGAAGCTACGGCTCTCCACCTTGGCGACGGTCAGGGAGTCGCCCGGATTCAGAGTCGCCAACAGGTAGTTGACGATTTTCGCGGCTTTGCCCATCTCGTGGGCATAGGTGCCGGAGGTGTCGACCAGCATATACACCCCGTGACTATGCATCCGGTTGTCGCCGCACGCGCCGGAGGACACCATGCCGAACGACAAGGCTAAGATCGCGAGAGACTTCTTCATGCCGCTCTCCTCTGTTTTGAAAGCGCCGGCTCTTCGATCTCCACGGATGCGCCGGTGCGCACCGTCATCACCCAGCGCTCGACCATCAGTGGAACCACGATCGTGATGTCATAGGCCATTCCAACCACATGGGCGAGGCGTTTGAATAGCAGGCCTATGAATCTGAGCGTGACGCCGAGGCCGCGCATGCCCTGTACCAGGCACACGCCGACGACGGTGCGCATCGAATGCACCAGACTTTCAAAGGGGATGGCCACAAACGCCAGGGCGAAGGGCAACACGAAACCCATGATCATTTGTCCGATCATGGGGATGCTGGTCAGCAGCCCGTCCGACGGGGCCGGCGCGATCGAGGCAAGGTCGCGCATCAGTGACGCCTTATCAGCGACCAGCATGTCGCGCATCAGCGCAAGAGACGATTCGATTGCAGCCAGGATGGTCAGGAATGCCAGCGAGGCCATCATCAATCGGCGGCGCATGCGGTCGTCCATGCTGGCGATTCTGGGAAACAACTGTGTGATGCGCAAGGATTCGAGCAGGAACAGTCCCATCGACGCTTCCATCAGAATGATGACCAGCGCTGCGACATCCGATGTCTTCAGATTACTCATGATGTAATCGCTGGCCCCGACCATTTCCGACATCGGCAAGGCGATCAATTTGTAGTTGATGAAGGCGCCGCCCAGCGCGATGACCATGACCAGCGATGAGATGGTCAGATGGACGAACGAGGACATCGTCAAGGCGTGCTCGGTCTTGTTCTCCTTGGCGCGGATGCCCTCGAACTTCCGGATATGCACGTCGATTTGCTTGGCGTTGGTCTGCAGTGTGACCATCTTCTTGTCCATCTCGCCCATCAGTTTTTCCACCGTACGCCAGGACGGCTGCATGGCATGTAAGATCTTGTGCCGCTCTTCATAGGAGCGACGGAACTCTGCGATGGTTTTGTCGTGGATCTTTTGGATGGCCCTACTGATGTCTTCCAGTAGTTTGCGGGGGATATCTCCTCCCGACTTGATCTGTGCGACCGATTCGAGCGCGGTCACCCATTCCGGGGGAGGCGGCGGGACGACGCCACATTTGCGGTACTCGTCCTCCATGCGTGTCGCCTCTTCCAGCATTTTTCGCTGCAATGCGGGAAACTCTTGCATGTCCTTGCGGAGGATATTGCCCACTCGCTCGAATTCCCGCTCAATGATGACCGCTTCGCTTTCCTGCCCGTGCGCCAGCAAAACCGACTGATTGCGCAGCCGCATATTGTCCGCCGCAAGGAAGAGCCACCGGGATACAAATCGCATACTGTGGGACAGCAGCGTGCAGGTCGAATGGATGATCCCGTGCATCGGTTTGCGCGCGGCATAGAGAAACACCATCGCCAATATGCCGAGTGCGAGCACGGACAACGCGATGTGATCCGGCCAGAAGAGCCATGAATTCCAGTTCGTCATTACCGGGGCCTCCCTTTGCTGAAACTGCAGCCGATTCAGGCCGCTCGCTCATTATGATGATGCGCGATGGATATCCTGTCCCGACGCGAGCGAGCCCCTGGTACACACAGAGCAAGAACCAGGCTGAGAAATAGAGCCAGAGTATCCTGCAAATACGGCAGTTTGTGTGCAGCCCGCTGGCTCAGAATTGTTCAGCCGGTGTAGGGAAAAGAGGGCGACGACGGCAAGGGCAAGGGGAAGTGAGGGGAAATGGGTTAAGCCACCGATGAAGAGGATTCTTTGGGTTGCAGGCTGAGCAGCATGACAAGCTTGACGGAAAAGAGTAGCAGGCTACTGAGCAAGAGCACGAAGCACGTCCAGGTCATAACCCGGATGTAGATCGAGCCCAGCGGCACATTCCAGGTGAGTGACGCCAGGATGCCCAGCCCCATCGTCCCAAGGCTGAGCCCGCCGACTTGGAGGGTGCGCCAGCGGTCCATGATCGTGGAGAGCCCATCGAGATAGGGGCCACGCTTCTTGCTGTTGGGCACCCGGCTTGTGGCGAGGGTGAGGGGGATGAGATGTGAAAGCACGCCCATGCTCGTTTGCAGCATGAATCCTAACAGGGCCATATGGGTGTAGGCGATGAGGTGCAATGTGCCAAAGGGCATCACCGGTTGGCTGGACAGGCTGTTGATCCCCACCAGGATGCCCAGCACGATCGTGAAGAGGAGAAAGAAGACGCCGATGAGGAGGTGGTCCGAGGCTGCCGTGCCGTTGTGTGGCGAACCCATCCAGGTTCGAAACAGATTCACGGTATACAGTGTGCCTCCGGCAAAGAGGAG
>JABMDH010000022.1:34848-46049 GCA_015904075.1 Nitrospira sp. | reverse complement strand
CCGATCCGTAGAACTCGAGTCCGCTCGGCGTAAACAAATCCAGTGGAAGCCCTGTCTTTGAAAACTCTTCGCTGGTGAAAACCCCTTGATAACCCACATTATGCAATGTCAACACGGTCTTCAGCTGCTCAAGCCCCTCTCGCTCCTGGGCCAACGCGTTCAGATACACCGCACACAATGCCGTTTGCCAATCATGCAAGTGAAGAACGTCTACTGTCTCTTTACGCGATCGCCCAAGAAACCGCACTGCGTGAAGAACCGCCCGACAGAACAAGACAAATCGCTCAAGATTGTCCGGGTAATCCCCATGTTCATCTTGGTAAAGCCCTGGGCGGTCGAAGTAGGGATCATAGCGAACCCCCAGGATCCTGAGTGGATACAGCCCCCCTACGACCGGCACCATCACTTCCTCCAACACAACTTCTGCCGGCACGTCTGCGGTGGGAATCTGGCATCGCATAACAGTCCGACGTGACTGATTATCGGTCCAGAGATTCCGATAGACAGGCAACAGTACTGTGACCCGATGCCCCAGCTTAATCAATTCTTGTGGCAACGCGCCTACGACATCAGCTAGTCCCCCTGTCTTGGCATAGGGAACCGCTTCGGATGCGGCAATCGCGATATTCAAACTGGGCATTGAGGAAACAGATGACATGACGGGGTACTCTAATGCGTAGCGACTAACCCTTGAGATTCATAACAATTCGTCGAAAAATCTTTCAGGTTTAGGGTCCTGGCGCACCTTCCAATCGCGTCTTAAAGCGATCCTCATATGCCCACGTTTTTACAAGCGCCCGCAGTTCCTCAGCCTTAAGCTCTTCTTTGTAACCAAGGCGCTCCCCAAGAAACACCAACAACCATCCACGATCAGGATACGCAAAAAACAGCCCCTCCCCTGCGTGAACGTCCGCACTCCATCCCCTCGGGGTCTCGCCTGCCACTACACGCATGCTCGGAATCATGCGTTGATCTGACATGACAAAAAAGTGGGTGAACAGACTTCGATGGTGAGGAGGCTCCCCCCATACATTAACGACGGCCCGAGTAGTAACATGATCAAGGACAAGATTGTTCTCTTTGACAAGCCGTTCCTGTTCCTCCAATGTCGGCATTCCCTTACACCCAACCACAGCAATAAGCACCAACACATTCCCCCCCACACACATCGCTCGCAGAATCTTCTGAAGGACAAGAACAGACGGCAGCCTCAAACCTGTCACAACCTCTGCTCTCTGCATTACATCAACCTCCTGGATTTTGGCTCAACCGGCTTGACAGGCTGGCAGACATCGCACTGACATAATTTCCTCAATATCGAATAGGCATAAATACCGGTATCGTGGCCATCGCTCCATCGGAATTGAAATGCATACCGCCCAACCGGCTGAATATCCTGCACCATGATGAGCAGGGGCACATCGTCGCCTTTCAATCGGCGCTCTCCTGTCCACTCGTCCACACACGCGGCACAAGGACAGTGCTGACGAAGATATCGAACGGGATAGACGCTCTTATGACCGTCGTTCCACTGAATCCCCAATACCCCTTTATCAAGCCACTCCATATCACGTGGCTCCAGCGAACCCGCCGTCATACCCTCACCTCTCATGTGGAATCATGTCATTCAGACAGACCGCGCGGATGACAAAAAGTCAACCGGCGGGAGTCGCTTGCCTGCGACGACCGTCACATAACCTTCGATCGCCGCTTCAATTTCACTCCGCACTTGCCCGGAGGCTCTAAGTCGGGTGACGAGTTCAGGGGCCAGCCGAACGGCTTGTTGAAGAAAGGCCAGGCTGCCCAATGAAAGCGGCACGCAGCGAACTCGTTGCCGCGCAGCGCACACCAGGCACACAAGCCCCCCGGCCACGGGAGAAAATTGCGGCCCCCCGGTCAACTGCACTTTTCCGCAGGTGACACAGTGATCGGTCTGCGGACGAAACCCGGTCAGACCCAACAGTCTGATTTGAAACAACAACGCCGTGTAGGCCGGATCTTTACTCTGATGCAGCGAAGACAAGCCCCGTTCAAGGGTATCAAACAACAGCGGGTCCGGATCTCCATCCGGGGTGATCGCAGCCACGACATTGACCATCCGCGCCGCTGAATCCATTAAGCCGAGATCTTCGCGTAATGATTGGAACGACGTCGTCACATCGACATGCGAAATCCTAAATAACGAGTCTCCCGGTTTCTCGAACAAATCAAGCCGGCACACAGTAAACGGCTCAAGTGCCGCGCCAAACCGGCTTTTCTGACGTCGTGCTCCACGGGCCACTCCTCGAATCTTCCCCAAGCTTCTGGCATAACAGGTCACAATTCGGTCGGCATCGCCCCACTTGCGGCTCCGTAAGACAATCGCCGTCGATTTAACAAGCGGCATAGCGCACTACCCTAGGCGTTGGAGTACGGCGCTGTCTGAGTCTCGCGCCGTCTTTCACCGAAGATGGTCCAGAAAAATCGTTGCCAGCGTGAGATAGATCGTAATACCGGTAATATCGTTGGCGGTGGTGACGAACGGTCCGGCTGCAACAGCCGGGTCCACCCCCATCCTCTTGAGTACGATCGGCATAATCGTAGCCATACTGGTCGAAACCAGAAATGCGATCACCAATGAGGCTCCCACCACCACCCCCAAAAATCCCTGGTGGAGTCCCCATCCGACGACGGTCAAAATAAATCCACACGCAAGCCCCATGACAAGACCGATCTTCACCTCACGGAAAAAGACCGTCCACACATCCGTCAATTCGACGAGACCTGTAGCCAGCCCACGGATGATCAGCGTTGAGGATTGGAGCCCTACATTGCCACCCATCGCGGCGATGACGGGAATAAAACTCACAATGGCCACGACTTCTTGAAGCGTATAGCGGAAATACCACAAGATCGCTCCCGACATGAGGCTCCCGATAAGGTTGGTAAAGAGCCACGGCAACCGTAACCTGGCCGATCCCAGGCTCGACGATTTTGAGACCGTGTCTTCTTCGATGGCGCCGGCCATCTTCAGCATGTCTTCCGTCGCTTCTTCACGGATAACGTCCACAACGTCATCAACCGTGATGATTCCTGCCAATCTCCCATCCTTCTCAACCACCGGAATCGCGAGCAAGTTGTAACTGGCCACCTGGCGCGCACCTTCTTCCTGGTCCATATCGACCGTAACGCTCATCACATCCTGTGTCATAATATTCTTCAACGGCGTCGCAGGCAGCACCGTCCGCCTTCTTCCTTGAACTCATCGATTTCCACTGCCACAGAATAGGGCACTTCCTGTTCTGTGGCCTGCAAAATCTTCTCGCGAATCATTTCACCCGCCAATGTCCGCATCGTTTGATCGGTCACCATATCGTCGCCGTAGGCGCCTTCACCCTCGGAGAGAAACGGCATTGTTACGGCAAGCAGCCGATCAATATTGTCACCGGTCTCCGACGACACCGGCACCACTTCGTCCCACGCGTACAGCTTGCCATAGCTCTCAAGTACTGGTAACAACTTAATCTTGTTGACCAGATCGATCTTGGTGACGACAAGGACGGCAGGGCGAGGCCGCTTGGCAATTGCCTCCTTGACATAGGTCACCGCTGCGAGATCGCCGGGCCCTGGTAAACTCGTTGCATCCATCAGCACATACAACAGATCGGCTTCTTCCAACGCCTCGACCGCCGTCCGAACCATCCGCCGGTTTAAGAGATGCTGCGGCTTGTGCAATCCTGGGGTATCGAGGAAGGCAATCTGGCCATCCGGCACATGCACAACTCCCAGAATACGCGTCCGTGTCGTCTGAGGCTTGTCCGATACAATCGCAATTTTTTCACCCAGCAGGCGATTGAGAAGCGTAGACTTACCCACGTTGGACCGCCCGATAATCGCCACAGTTGCAAACTTCATGGTTTCTCCGGATGTGTCTGTTCACCTACCGACCCGGGAGTCAGTTGATAGACCGTCTCCCCTTTTCGTACATACCCCAGCCTCTCCCTGGCCAGCTGTTCAATCTTCGATCGATCGTACTGTAGACGACCGACGTCTTTCCGCAACGATGCTGTTTCTTCACGCAATACCAACAACTCCTCGTCAAGCTGGACCGCATGATCACGCATAGCAAGGTATCGCGGAAGTCCCATCTCACCGAAGAATAGTGCAACCAACAGCCAGACACAGGCACCTATGCCCGCGGCTTGGGCAACTTTCACCATACGGCGTTCCCAGTCCAGCCAATGCCGCCCGCGATTTTGCTTGATGATCATGCGTGCGTAACCACTCTCTAGGACCGGCGTGGCACAGCGTCGCGGCCTCGATAGATTGCCGCCGAACCCAATTCCTCTTCGATCCGGAGCAGCTGATTATACTTCGCGACTCGATCCGTTCGAGACAACGATCCGGTCTTGATCAACCCGCTATTGGTAGCCACCGCAACATCAGCGATTGTTGTATCCTCTGTTTCACCAGATCGATGAGAAATAATCGCCGTATAGCCGGCCCGCTTGGCCATCTCAATCGCATCCAACGTTTCAGTCAACGTCCCGATCTGGTTGAGCTTGATCAGAATTGAATTGCCGATCCCTTCCTTGATGCCTTTTGAGAAGATCTCGACGTTCGTCACAAAGATATCGTCTCCGACAAGCTGCACCCGCTGGCCCAACTTCTCCGTAAGCAGTTTCCAGCCTTTCCAATCCAACTCGCTCAGACCGTCCTCGATCGAGAGAATCGGATAGCGATCCGATTGTCGGCATGGGCACCGCCGTTGATGATGTTCATCAGCGGCACCGGTAACACACGGGCGTTCGTCCCGCCGAGATAGCGGTACAGCGGCTGCCCCGTTTCATGCGCCGCCGCCCGAGCCACAGCCAACGAGACGCCAAGAATGGCATTGGCTCCGAGCTTGCCTTTTGTCTTAGTGCCGTCCAATGCGATCATCGCCTGGTCAATACCGGCTTGATCAAACGCTTCTTTGCCGAGCAACTCAGGCGCAATGACTTTTCTGATATTGGCAACAGCCTTGGAAACCCCCTTGCCCATCCAGCGTTTCTTGTCTCCGTCACGCAGCTCAATGGCTTCCTTTTCGCCGGTTGAAGCCCCTGACGGCACGGCGGCTCTTCCTCTCACCCCGCTTTCCAGCGTCACCTCCGCCTCGACCGTGGGGTTGCCGCGGGAATCCACAATCTGTCTACCTTTGATCTCACGAATAGCGCTCATCGACCAATCCCTCTCCTGTTAGACCGCCAATCTCTTCTTGAGTAGTTCGTTGACCTTCCCAGGGTTTGCTTTTCCCCCACTGGCTTTCATCACCTGTCCGACAAGAAAGCCCACAACTTGCTGCTTGCCTTCCTTAAACTGCGCGACCTGCGCAGGGCTCTTCGCCAATACCTCGTCAATGATCTTGTCCAACGCCCCTTCATCGGATACCTGCGTAAGCCCCTTTTCCTGCACGATCTGCACCGGTGCCTTCCCGCTGCTATACACCTCGGGAAAGATCTCCCGCGCGACCTTGAGACTGATCGTACCCTGGTCAACCATCTTCAACAATTCAACCAGCCGCTCCGGGGATACAGGTGATGTACTGACATCCGTTCCTGAGTTGTTCAACTCTCTCGTCAGTTCCCCCATCACCCAGTTGCTGACCGTCTTGGGCTGATGGAACAGCCTCACGCAGGACTCAAAATACTCGGCGAGACCTTTGGACGATGTCAAAATACCAGCATCATACTCAGGCAGCCCATAGGCGCTGACAAACCGCGTACCCCGCGCAGCCGGCAATTCCGGCAACGACGACATGAATCCCTCGACCCATTCCTTATCGAGTTTCAACGGAACCAGATCCGGATCGGGGAAATACCGATAGTCGTGCGCGTCTTCCTTGGAACGCATCACCGCCGTTTCTCCGCGATCAATGTTCCACGAGCGCGTTTCCTGCCTGATCCTCCCACCTTCGCTCAACACTTTTGCCTGACGTTTGATCTCATACTCCATCGCATCCTTCACAACCTTGAAGGAATTGATGTTCTTCAACTCGACTTTGGTGCCGAATTCTTTTTGGCCTAGAGGGCGGAGCGACAGGTTCGGCTCGCATCGGAAACTGCCCTCCTCCATGTTGCCGTCGCACACTTCAAGATACATCAAAATGTCGCGCAGGCCCTTCAGATAGGCAATGACTTCATCCGTTGAACTCATATCCGGCCCAGTCACGATTTCCAACAGCGGGGTGCCGGCGCGATTCAGATCCACCAGACTTCCGCTTGTGCCGGTTTCATGGATGTTCTTCCCTGCGTCCTCTTCGAGATGGGCACGCCGGATGCGAACCCGCTTCGTGCCGGCGCCGGTAGCAATGTCGATCCACCCGTGCTCGCAAATCGGCGCTTCGTACTGGGAGATCTGATAGCCCTTCGGCAAATCCGGATAAAAATAGTTCTTTCTGGCAAACCGGTTGCTCGCCCCGATCGTACAATTCAATGCCAGGCCCGCACGTACCGCCATCTCCACCGCAGCCCGATTCATGACGGGAAGACTGCCCGGCAATCCAAGACAGACCGGACAGGTTTGGCTGTTCGGAGACGATCCGAACGTCGTCGTGCAGCCGCAAAACATCTTGGACCTGGTCCGCAATTGCGCATGCACTTCCACACCGACGACGACTTCGTAGGTCATGCTCCGTTCGATCCCCCGTTGCGCAGACGATCTCGCTCTTGTCTCATCGCTTCGCGCCCTGCCTCGAAGGCTTCCTCAAATGCCGACTTCTTTGCGTCGACAAACTCCTTGCCCTGACCGACGACTTCTTCAAAGACTTCGCCCGCACGCCCGGCGAGATTCTGCAGTTCGCTTTCCGCCCGACGCGCATACCGCCGCACCCGCTCACGTGACTCAGCCCCCGATTCGGGCGCCAACAACACCGCTGCCACCGCCCCCAGCGCCGCACCGCTCAAAAACGCCAACAACACCGCTGCGGTAGACCCATGATTATCCGCCATTGTGAGGTTCTCCTTCCTTACGATAGCGCTCGCGCATGACATGCGTGGCCGCCTTGAATCCTGCCACCACACTTGCCACATTCGTCAACAAGGTACCGCTCGAGCCCCGCACAACATTGTGGACTTGCTGCACCGATTCTCCGACTTCACCCACCGCGTGCAACAGCACGGACGCATGCTCCACTCCATCGCGCGCTTGGTCCGTCAGATTATTCAAGTTTTGGCTCATCGCGCGAAGTTCTCCTACCAGCGGCGGCAGATCGGCATTCATCTTGGCCAGCAGCAGTTCGGACTCGGCAACCGTCTTACGAACCTGCATCAGCACCGGCACCAGATAACCCACCAGCACCGCGAACGCCACCGCAACCACAAGAGCGGCAATTTCAATCATCGTCATAGTTCCTCCGTGAGGGGTGTGGTGTCAGGCGTACGGAGATGTGACTCTTCTTTCTTTTCATCCAACTCTCACCCCTTATCGCTCACTCCTCACCGTTTACCGGATGACCGGCCTTTTGAGATGCCACTGGGTCGCTTGCTCATACGCGTGTGCGGCACGAAGAATCGTCTCCTCTTCGAAGGCACGACCGATCAGCTGCATGCCAATCGGCAGGCCGCCCTTGCTCAATCCACAAGGCAACGCAATGGCCGGCAGGCCGGCAAGATTGACCGAGATCGTAAAGATATCGGACAAATACATCTGTAACGGATCTTCACTCTTTTCCCCAAGCTTGAACGCAGGAGTCGGCGTCGCCGGCGTCACGATGACATCGACCTCCTTGAACGCCTCGTCGAAATCCTGACAGACCAGCGTGCGAACGGCCTGAGCCTTCCCATAGTAGGCATCGTAATACCCGGCGCTGAGTACATAGGTCCCCAACATGATCCGGCGCTTCACTTCCGGCCCAAACCCCTCTTGTCTCGTCTTCATGTATAGATCTAACAAATCCTTCGTTTCTTTCGCGCGCAGCCCAAATTTCACCCCATCGAAACGGGCAAGATTCGAGCTGGCTTCGGCCGTTGCAAGCACGTAATACACCGCCACAGCAGCGTCTGTCCTCGGCAACTGGATCTCCTTGATATCGGCTCCCAGCTGTTTCAATTCCTCGATCGCGGCGGTCACCGCGTGGACCACATCCGGGTCGAGTCCTTCGGCAAAAAACTCTCTTGGCACGCCCACGCGCACCTTCTTGAGATCCTTCTTGACCAGCGCTTTCATATAATCGGGAACAGAGCGATCCGCCGACGTGGAATCCATTGGATCGTGGCCAGCGATTGCGTTGAGCATGAATGCCGCGTCACGGACATCCTCGCCACCACACTCGCCACATTCGTCAACAAGGTACCGCTCGACCCCCGCACAACATTGTGGACTTGTTGCACCGACTCTCCGACTTCACCCACCGCGTGCAACAAGACAGCCGCATGCTCCACTCCGTCACGCGCGTGATCCGTCAGGTTATTCAAGTTTTGACTGATCGCGCGAAGTTCTCCTACCAGGGGCGGCAGGTCGGCATTCATCTTCGCCAGCAACTGTTCGGACTCGGCGACGGTTTTGCGGACTTGCATCAGCACCGGCACCAGATAGCCCACCAGCACCGCGAAGGCCAACGCAACCACAAGAGCGGCAATTTCAATCATCGTCATAGTTCCTCCGTCAGGGGTGAGGTGTCAGGCGTAAGGAGATGTGAATCTTCTTTCTTTTCATCCAATCTCTCACCCCTTACCCCTCACTACTTACCACTCACCACTTACACCTTACCGTATCACCGGCTTTTTCAGATGCCACTGGGTCGCTTGCTCATACGCGTGTGCGGCGCGAAGAATCGTCTCCTCTTCAAAGGCACGACCGATCAGCTGCATTCCAATCGGCAGGCCACCCTTGCTCAATCCACAGGGCAGCGCAATGGCCGGCAGCCCGGCAAGATTGACCGAGATCGTGTAAATATCGGACAAATACATCTGTAGCGGATCTTCGCTCTTCTCTCCAAGCTTGAAGGCAGGAGTCGGCGTCGCCGGCGTCACAATGACATCGACCTCCTTGAACGCCGCGGCGAAATCCTGGCAGACCAGCGTGCGCACGGCCTGCGCCTTCCCATAGTAGGCATCGTAGTAGCCGGCGCTGAGCACATAGGTCCCCAACATAATCCGGCGCTTCACTTCCGGCCCAAACCCCTCTTGTCTCGTCTTCATGTACACGTCCAACAGATCCTTCGTTTCTTTCGCGCGCAGCCCAAACTTCACCCCGTCGAAACGGGCAAGATTCGAGCTGGCTTCGGCTGTTGCGAGCACGTAATACACCGCCACCGCGGCGTCTGTCCTCGGCAACTGGATCTCCTTGATCTCGGCTCCAAGCTGTTTCAATTCTTCGATCGCAGCGGTGACCGCCCGGGCCACATCCGGATCGAGCCCTTCGGCAAAAAACTCTCTCGGCACGCCCACTCGCACCTTCTTGAGATCCTTCTTTGCCAGTGCTTTCATATAATCCGGAACAGGACGATCCGCCGATGTGGAATCCATCGGATCGTGGCCGGCAATGGCGTTGAGCAAGAATGCCGCATCACGGACATCCTTCGTGATCGGGCCGATTTGATCGAGCGAGGACGCAAATGCGACAAGGCCGTACCGCGACACCCGCCCATACGTCGGTTTCAATCCGACCACACCGCAAAACGCCGCCGGTTGACGGATCGAGCCACCCGTATCGGACCCGAGCGCCGCGACACACTCGTCCGCCGCCACTGCCGCTGCAGATCCTCCGCTCGACCCGCCCGGCACTCGATGAAGGTCCCACGGATTGCGGCTGGGCCCAAAAGCGGAATTCTCGGTCGAAGACCCCATGGCAAACTCATCCAGATTCGTTTTGCCCAACAAAATGTAGTCCTGCTCACGCAGCTTGGCGACGACTGTCGCATCGTACGGCGGCACGAAGTGTTGCAGCATGCGCGAGCTGCACGTCGTCGCCACACCTTCCGTACAGAGGTTGTCCTTGATCGCAAGCGGCATTCCCGTCAACGGCTTCGTTTTGCGCCATCCTTTGAGATGCCGATCCAAGGCCTCTGCCTGAGCCGATGCGGCGTCCGTGACCTGCGTCACAAACGCTTTCACCTTCGGCTCCACTTGGCCGATACGCAGAGCATACGCGCGCACAATCTCTGCCGCGCTCACCTCGCCGGCGGAAAACTTCTTCTGGAGCTCGCACAATGACAGTTTATGAATAGACATGGTCGTTGAGCCGTCTAGCAGGTTGCGGAAAAACTCGGTTTAACCCCTGTGTTCATCATAGACATCGAAGGTCGAGACGATACCAATGTGTCACCCAGGATGCTCAAAATGGCCCCTATTCTCACCCGCCCACCCCGGTGCGCCAAGACGCACCGTTCCACAGGCAAGGCTGCAGCGAGCGAAGAGTCGAGGAGGTACATACCAAGCTTCGCTTGAACCGCTTGCTTCAATCAGATGCGAGCGGATAGGTTCCTTGCCTTCGTTGGGCATATACGTTGAGCCTTGGAGTGATGCGATCTGCCTGCGCGAAGCGCTTTGGCGAAGGCAGGGAACGCCGCTGGCGGACTTTTCAGCATCCTGCTAGAGTCCTGATCGACCTGAATAACAAAGGCTGGATTTGTCCATCAAGTTTTCGGTACCTTGAGAGACTGCATACCCCTTCAGACGCGGTTATCGTAGGAGTGAATCCGGTATGGATGTAGATGCTCGGTTCATAATCTGCGTGGCGGTTACCAGTATGTTTCTTGAGTTTGCTTTTTCTTCTCCTCATTTCGCATTCGCAGGGGAGAGTCGCCTAGCCAGACACGAGTTTGTACCGGCTGCCTCGACGAGAATGGGGAAATCTGATCTGCTCGCTGCTCCACATAAAACGAATGCATCGCATGGGGCCGATGGAGACTCCAGGGCCGGCAACAAGGTCAAATCGGTCGCCAGCGGCGGTGCGTCCCACCACTCAGGCCCATCGGCGCACGTTCCTCATGAAATGACCGGAAAGGATGGCGCTCCGATGGTGTTGGTGCCCGCGGGAGAATTTGCTATGGGAAGCGACAAGGGCGATGAAGATGAAATCCCCGTCCATCGTGTGATTCTGAATGCGGTGTACATCGATAAGTTCGAAGTGACCAATGGACGGTTTGCCAAGTTCGTGGATGCGATTCAGAGCGAGCCTCCTTGGGGCTTCGCGGACAAGGATACACCGGTGATCTATGCTGACCGGCCGGTACGCTGGGT
>JABMDH010000022.1:26856-34748 GCA_015904075.1 Nitrospira sp. | reverse complement strand
TTATCGATCAGCGCAATAGGCCCGTGTTTCATCTCACCGGCCGGATAACCCTCGGCATGGATGTAGGACGTTTCCTTCAGCTTGAGCGAGCCTTCCAATGCGATTGGATAATTGATCCCGCGGCCGAGAAACAAAAAGTTCCGTTTTTTGTAATATCGCTTGGCAATGGCCATAATTTCCGCTTCACCGCCCAGTACCCGTTCAACAAGTGCCGGAAGCTGTACAAGCCGATCCAACCACGCCTTCCCATCGGCGACGGTCATGGCATTGCGGGCACGCGCACAATGCAACGCCAATAGATACAGCGCGGTGAGCTGTGCAGTAAACGCCTTCGTCGACGCCACTCCGATTTCTGGACCGCAGAGGGTGTACAGAACACCATCCGATTCGCGAGCGAGCGTGCTGCCGACCACATTGACAATCGACACAATGCGGGCACCCTTCTGTTTCGCTTCGCGAACAGCCGCCAACGTATCGGCCGTTTCCCCGGATTGAGAAATTGCCACGAACAAATCATTCTTCTCCACGAGCGGATTGCGATAGCGAAACTCGCTGGCGATATCGACCTGGACGGGAATCCGTGCCAATTCTTCTAAAAGATATTTACCAACCAAACCCGCATGCCACGACGTCCCGCAGGCGGCGATCCAGATTCTTCCGACCGTAGCAAACTGATCCGCGGTCAAACCGATATCGGGCAGATCGGCTTCCCCGGTCTCATACGAATACCGGCCACGCATGGTATCCAGAATGGTTTGCGGCTGTTCGTGGATCTCCTTCAGCATGAAATGCGGGAATCCACTTTTTTCAATGGCTGATGCATCCCACGTAATCTTTGTGGACTTCCGTTTGACCGAACCGCCCTCGATATCGGTCAGAAGAATCTCGGAAGCCGACACGACTGCCAGATCGCCTTCTTCGAGATAGATCACGTCACGGGTATGAGCCAACATGGCCATGACATCGGAGGCAACAAATCCTCCCTGCGGGTTTTTCCCCACCACGAGCGGGCAACCGGATCGTGCCGCCACCAGCGTCCCCGGCTCATGCTCTGAAATCACCGCAATCGCATAGCTCCCGCGGATATCCTTCGTCGCAGCACGGACAGCATCGGCAAGGGTTCCATGGGACTTGAGATACCACCCGACCAAGTGAGCAACCACCTCCGTATCGGTTTCCGATTCAAACTTGTACCCCTCTTTTTCCAACTGCAATTTGAGCGGCTGATAGTTCTCGATGATGCCGTTATGCACAAGCACACACCCATCGGACCGGTGCGGGTGCGCATTTTGCTCCGACGGTTTCCCATGAGTAGCCCATCTGGTATGTCCAATTCCCACTGTTCCCTTGATCTCATTGTCTTTGAGAGACTTTTGTAGATTGACCAACTTGCCCACGCTCCGTCGAACGGTGATCTTCTCCCCTTGCAGCACCGCAACTCCGGCAGAGTCATAGCCGCGGTACTCCAACTTTGCCAATCCACCGACCAAGATAGGAACCGCTTCCTGGTTACCGACATACCCGACAATGCCACACATAACCGTTCCTACCTCCCCTTTCTCTTGGACCCTGCGGCTGACTTTCGCTCCCCGGCCGGCTGTAATCCACCTGCGGAGTTACGTTCCAACAGGATCCGCCGCTTAGCTGCCCAGTCCGCCCGATTCACCTGCGCTGTGCGCGCAATGGCCAGCGAGTCAGCCGGCACATCAACCGTCACAGTCGTACCGGCAGCAATCACCGCGCCGTCCCCCACCGTCACCGGTGCAACCAATTGCGTATCGCTGCCGAGAAAAACGTTATCCCCAATGGTTGTGCGGTGTTTATGGACTCCGTCATAGTTGCACGTAATCGTCCCGGCCCCGATGTTGACCCCTTTGCCGATCTTTGCATCGCCGAGATAACTGAGGTGGTTGGCCTTCGATCCTTCTCCCAGGTCCGTCTTCTTCATTTCGACGAAATTCCCCACTTTGGCTGTACGCCTCACAAGAACGCCTGGCCGCAGATGGACAAAAGGACCGACCGTCGCATCGTCTTCAATTCGCGACTCACGAAGTACGCAGTGATCTAAAATCTCCACACGATCGCCGACTTGGCAATCAGTCAGCCGAGAATAGGAACGAAGGCTGCAGTCTTCGCCGATTTCGGTCCTGCCCTCAAGCGTCACATTCGGATGGAGCACCGTATCTTTCCCGAGTGTCACGGCGGCATCAATCCATACGGAGCCGGGATCCAGCATTGTCACACCCGCATCAAGCCAGCGTTCGCGGACCTGTTGCCGCACAACCTGTTCCGCCGCAGCCAGCTGTTGCCTGGTGTTTACACCCAACCCCTCTTCAGGATCTTGAAGCGTCACGGCGACGACCCGCTGCCCCTGCTCTACCGCCATCCGCACGATGTCAGTGAGATAAAACTCGCCCTGCGCATTATGCGGCTCCAGTTTATCGAGCGCGCCGAACAGAAATTCGCCCGATACGACGTACGTTCCCACGTTGATTTCCTTCACAGCCCGTTCGACAGGAGTGGCATCCCGATCCTCCACGATCTTGAGAACTTCAGACGACGCCACCCCACCCTGATGACTACCGCTGGGCTGCCGCCGAATCACGCGTCCATACCCGCCCGGGTTCTCTAACATTGCCGTGAGGATGGTCACGGTCGCCCCCTCCGATTGATGGACACGCAAGAGCTCACGCACCGTGCGTTCCTTCAACAATGGAGTATCGCCGTTTAAAATCAGATAGTGTGTTGGCCGAGGTTCTTTTGTTTCGAAGAACACCGGGCGGCTTTGCAGGACAGCATGCCCGGTCCCACGTTGCTCCACCTGCTCAACAATGGTCACCGACCCGGCTCCCGCCTTATCCGTAATCCCCGCCTGAATCGTCTTCCGAACGTCCTCAGCCTGGTGCCCGACGACAACCGCAATCCGATGCCCGGCTACCTGCAATGCCAGATCAACGGCATAGAGAACCATCGGATGTCCGGCGACTCGATGCAACACCTTGGCGCGCTTGGACCGCATGCGTGTGCCCTGACCTGCGGCCATCACGACCACACTCAGCCCGCGAAGCTGTGGTTCGACCCTGCGGCGACCTGACAACGATTTCATCGAATTCCCTCGATCGTCATATCGTGCATCATCCGATCGGCACTCCCGCATCCGGCTGCTTGACTCGCTTCCACTTGTCATCGACATGAAGCCCTGCCGTCAACAGAGTTGACGGAGAATACAGACCGCCCGACACAATCAGCTTCATGGCCTCTTCCACGCTGATATCCACCGACGTCACTTCCCGCTCAGGGACTAAAAGAAAATATCCGGACGTCGGATTCGGCGATGTCGGCACGTACACATGGACCAGCGGGTCCTGACTCAGTGTCGTCGTCTCTCCCTTTGTCACTCCCGTCACAAACGCAAAACAGTAGTGACCATTCTTGGGAAATTGAATCAACACGACACGGCGGTATGAACCATGATCGGAAAATGAAAGAATATCCATCATGGACTTCAAGGTCGAGTAGATTCCTCGAACCAACGGAAGACGAGCCAGCCAGCCCTCCCAAATCGTTACCACCGCCCGGCCCATAAAGTTGGCCGTGAGTAATCCCGCCAAAAAGATCAACAAAATGAGCATTACGATGCCCAGCCCAGGCACATAATGACTGGGGGCCAGCCGAGCGACAATATCGCCCAAGATGCCATCTACCGTGACAAATAGGGTCTTCAGAATAAGGATCGTTCCCCAGATCGGGGTGACCACAAGAAGACCGGTCAGAAAGTAGCGTTTTAAAGCGGGTTTCAGCATCCTGTCCAGCTTCGCAATAAGCCCAATAGAAGGTAATACTTATAGGGGCTCATCATACAGAGTTACTTACAAATGCCGCAAGCTTTTTCTTGCTATTTTCAATGGGTTAGAGAGCTATTCTCGGCCCAGGCGCCTCTCACAATCCTACCTTGCTATTCACCTGAGCCTATCATAGGATCGCCCCCAGAATTCTTGCACCATTCAGGAGTCGCCGTTGTCGCCATCATCACGAAGCCTTGCGGGCATCTTCATGACGCTGGAGGGGGGCGAGGGTAGCGGGAAAACCACACAGGCCCTCCGCCTGTGCCAATCGCTGACTGCACAGGGTTATGATGTCCTGCATACAAGAGAACCGGGAGGGACGTTGGTCGCAGAACGGCTGCGCGGTATTTTACTCGACCGTTCCGATGAAGCCATCGCTCCGGAAACAGAAGCTCTGCTTATACTGGCCGCCCGCCGCCAACATGTCGATCATGTGATCAGGCCGGCGCTCGCGCGCGGCCGGGTAGTCGTATGTGACCGGTTTTCAGATTCCACGATGGCCTATCAAGGATACGCCCGTGGACTCGACTTGAAGCAATTGCGCGCAATGAACGAGTGGGCGACGGGCGGGGTCACCCCGCATCTCACGTTGTTGTTCGACGTCCCCATCGGAGTCGGACTCCTGCGGCGGCGCGGACAGGCCAACAGCCAGAACCGGCTCGATCTGGAAACCCGCCGGTTTCATTCCAACGTCCGCGCCGGATTTCACGCGCTGGCGAAACGCGAGCCTCGACGAATCAAAATCGTCGACGCGCAGCCCTCTCCGGACTCCGTTGCAGCCGCCGTGGAAACTCTCGTACTGGGTTGGCTGCACGCAGTACGGTCCCCCAAACGACGGCGGCGATAACCAATGCCCTTTCACGACATCACCGGCCACGAGCGTCCAATCGCGTCGATCAAAGCGGCCCTGAGCCACGAGCGCTTAGCCCATGCGTACCTCTTTCATGGCGAGGCTCATATCGGGACAAGCTGGCCCCTCAGTTCCAAGACCTCTGGAAGCGGCTCAATATTTCGAACAATGCCTTCATCAGAACAACCGACGTTCAGCACAAACACATTGTTCAACGCTACCTTCAAGATCTATTCGATAAGCAGCTGATCTATAAAGCAGACTACACGGGGTGGTACTGTACATTCGATGAGCGGTTCTGGACAGAAAAGGATGTGGCAGACGGACTCTGCCCAGACTGTAAACGCCCCATTGAGAAGCTCAGTGAGCACAATTACTTTTTTAAAATGGGCCAGTATCAGGACCGCCTGATTGAACACATCAAAACACATCAGGACTTCATTCGCCCGGAGTCTCGCCGCAATGAAGTTCTGGGGTTCTTAACCACCCAGACACTCGGCGACCTGTCGATCTCCAGACCGAAGTCTCGATTGTCGTGGGGCATCGAACTCCCCTTCGATAAAGACTATGTCACTTACGTCTGGTTCGACGCACTCGTGAACTATGTCTCCGCCCTGGAATATCTGCCTCAACAAAAACCGGCCGGCAACCGATTCTGGCCCGCGAATGTCCACCTCGTCGGAAAAGACATTCTCACGACCCATGCCGTCTACTGGTCGACCATGCTAATGGCACTCAACCTACCGCTACCGGAAACCATCTTCGCACATGGCTGGTGGACGGTGGATGGTGAGAAGATGTCCAAGAGCCGGGGCAACGTCGTCGATCCGAATAAGATGATCGAGACCTACGGCATCGATGCGTTCCGGTATTTTCTGCTGCGCGAGGTGCCCTTTGGACAGGATGGAGATTTCTCAGAGCAAGGGATGGCAAGACGGACAAACAGCGACCTGGCCAATGGTATCGGCAACCTCCTGAGCCGAACGCTGACCATGATCGATCGCAACTGCGGTGGCGTAGTTCCTGATGTGCCCCCGAACTATCTCGAAAGTGAAACCAAGGAGAACCGACTCCTTTTTTTCGCAAAAAACACACTGCTCACGATGGGGAAACAGCGCGAGCTTGACAGATTCTTCGAGAGCCTTGAATTTAATAATCTACTCCTGACTATCACAAGCCGGGTCACAGATATTGACAGATTTATTGACGAACACGCGCCCTGGAAACTGGCAAAAGATCCTGACAAGCGCGCTGAGCTCAACGCCGTCCTCTATACGGCAACAGAATGTCTTCGCATTTTGAGCCTCTTTATCTACCCCTTCATGCCCGACACTGCCAAGAATATCGCTGCACAATTAGGAGTTGCTATCGACTTTGGTGCTCCGATCTTGAGCAAGGAAGTGACCTGGGGTGAACTGCGAAGCGGAACAAAGATCAGGAAGGGCAACTCCCTTTTTCCTCGGATCGAATCAAAACCACAAGGAGCCAAACCAGTGAGCGACGTACCTGCAACCCCACAACCGACTCCTGCCGCCATACCGACACCCCAGACCGCAGCATCGGCAACCCCGGCGGCAACAGTACCTGCTGCGCCGCCGCAGATCACCATCGACGAATTCATGAAGGTCCAGCTGAAGACAGCACAAGTGATTAGTGCTGAGCGAGTGCCGAAGTCTGAAAAGTTGCTCAAACTGCAAGTGTCGCTCGGTAGCGAACAACGGCAAATCGTGGCCGGTATTGGCAAAAAGTACGAACCAGAAGCCTTGGTCGGCAAAACCATCGTCATCGTGGCTAACCTAAAACCGGCAAAACTCATGGGCATCGAGTCGCAAGGCATGGTCCTGGCTGCAGGAGACAGCGAGGTGCGAGGCCTCGCCACAATCCTGGAAGATGTCGAACCCGGCACCAAAGTGAAATGACACCGGTCGCCTTCTTTCCGCTCGGCCTGATTCTTTCTTTCTTCTTATCTCCCTGCTTGGCGACTCCGGTCCAAAGCCAGACCTTTCCCGAATTACCGCTCAAAGGGCCTCAGCCGACGACTGTGCTCGTGAGAGTCGTCGCACATGGAGCCATGGTACTGGGCCATGATGTCGGTGGGGCTCGCGTCACTATTACCAATGTCGCGAACGGCCGGATTCTGGCAACCGGTCTCCAACAGGGCAGTTCCGGCGATCAAAATCAAATCATGCGAACACCCCGCATGATCGAAGAACCGATCTATAGTTCTCGTCCCTCCGCCGTCTTCACTGCAACAGTGGATCTACAACAACCGACGTTAGTGGAAATCTCGGCAGAGGGCCCCCTCGCGTATCCCGCTGCATTACAGAAAGCCAGCACAACGCTGCTGCTGATACCGGGCCAGAACCTCACACATGACGGCATCGTCCTGCATCTCTATGGCTACCTGGTCGAAATAGATCAGCCCAAGCCCCAAGAAGCTCTGATTGCCAAAGATGACGTCACGCTACGCGCCTCAGTTCGAACCCTGTCCGGCTCAGTTGTCCGTCCCCATGGAGATTGGGACTCTCGAATAGTCCGCATTTACGGAGAGATCCTGATTGGAGGCCAAACCATCGAACGATTACAAATGTTTTATGATGAAGCAAGCCGTACTTTCCAGGCTCCGTTCTTCGTACCGCTGACCACAGACGCACCGGACGGCATCACGTTGCGCGTCGTTGCCGCAGACCCGGCTGGAGGAAATTTCGGGGTCGGCCAAGCGACATTTACAATCCGAAATGAACGCCTGCCGGAGAAGAAACGCTGACAACGCGACGAGATCTATTCTGCATTGCAATCGCGCAGGCGTTCATCGCCTGCTCCACATCAGCACCGAAGACCGGATACTGTTCAGCAGAACCTTGAACGGCTCGACGCACGAAGCGAGGCAGGACCAATTCCCCTCGAAGCGGTCGATACGCTCACACTGACGTCAGGCATGACGATGGTCAATCACAGCGTCGGCGCCGGATATCCACAGCACCCGGATCGCCCCCCTCTATTTTGGCGTGACAAAGCACTATACGATTCTGGTATCCTAGACCCAGCAAAGCGCCCCCCGAAGTACAGGTACCCGCTTGAGACCCGTTGAGTGGCGGCATATCCATACCACCGATTATCGGAAGGAAAACCAGATGCTTCCTATATCAGCACACAAGTCTCTCCTCGCCTGGTCCTTGCTGGGGCGGGTACGGGCT
>JABMDH010000022.1:17182-26756 GCA_015904075.1 Nitrospira sp. | reverse complement strand
CGCAATTGGTGGAAAGGCATCGATCTCCCGGGGTCTTCCTTATCGACCAGCGCCGCCCTTCGCTATAAGATCGGGACTGATCCGCATGGAGTTCAATGCGGCGAGGGCAGTGAATGGCCGCGAAGAGCCACGTTGAACGGAGGGATTGCAGTCGGCCTCACGCCGGACTATAGCTTGTCGGCATCTGTACATAGCGTGACGGTGAACACCATTGATTCCTGTAAGTTCCACGTCGCCGATAGCGACGTCTCCCAAGAAGTCCATAGCAGGCTGACTGACGTTGTAACAGGTGGACTAACCCGTGCGGTCGCGAGCCTCAACACAATGACCGTCAAGCCTCACGTGGAAGATGCGTGGAGCGCACTGCGCAACCCAATCCAATTAGAACCGGACACCTGGCTTCTCCTCAACATTGACAAAATACGACATAGCGGCCTTTCAGCGGCTGGACCGATTGTTGATGACACCATTCAGGTCATGGCAAAGCCTGTCATCGTGTTTGGCTCAGAACCACCTGCGGCGTCTGCAGCACTTCCCCAACTTGATACTCAACCAGCCGCCACTGGATTCCACGTCGTCGCTGATACCCGGATAGAATATGACACGCTCTCCAAGGTGCTTGCGACCCGGCTAAAAGGGGCGCGCTTCGATCGCGGCGGGGACAACATTCGGATTACTAACGCATCGGTCTATGGCAATGGCGACAACCAATTGGTGATCCGAATTGATTTCACAGGGGATGCACTCGGTCACGCGTATTTTATCGGGAAGCCAGAGATTAACGCACTGACACAGACCATGCATATCAGTGGTGTCCGCTACGACTCCGCCACGGAAAAACTATTGCTCAAAAATGCCGCCTGGATCTACCGTTCTGAATTCCGAGAGTTTATTGCGAATCAAGCCTTTCTCGGAGTGACGCCGGCGATAGACCGGCTGCGCAACCTTCTCACGACTGGGTTGAATCGGTCTGTGAATCCGGCTATCTCGATGCATGGGACAGTGGCGTCGGTGCAAGGGATTGGTGTGTTCGCCGACACCAACGCGCTCTACGTCCGGGTGATGAGCGACGGAACACTCAGCTTGAAGCTTGCGGACAAGCACTAAGTCCTCTCCCGGAGGCACACAGCCAGGAATCGGAGATAGGATCATTGTATTGATTGCCGTCCGAAGCGTATGATGACGCATCGTATGATCCAGTGGGCTCGTCTCGCCTTCTCGGCAGGAGAACGGGGCCATGGCTTCAAAATTCTCCGCTCACGTTACCTCCCCTCACTGCACTGATGATCATAACAATCACCTAACTCACTCACCCTGTATCAGTTCTATCCGTTACTTCGCTCTCGATATTCCCAATCCTTTTTCAATGATCCAGCTGATTCGCTCATTCATCGCAACAACTGCACATCATTGCAGCAACGACATATCCTACCCCTTCATGAGTCCACGGCGTATGGCGCTGCTGGATTCATGAAGAAACCAAGGAGGTCTTGTATGACATCCTCCAGCACATTTAGACAGGGTGTTCTCATCCTGGCATTTGGATTGTTCACCATCGGCCTCACCGGGCAAAACCGCGCAACCGCGGAAGGGACAGCGGCAAATCTGCCGATCGAACTGGTAGCAAACTATCTGTATGCCATGATTGAAGCCGACCGGGAGGCCTACACCAGGCACGTGGTTGAACGCATGCAGACCAAAGGGGTGGTCGTGGCCTCGGAAAATTGGGAAGAAACGAATTCGCTGCCGCTTCCTGCTCAACTGCTGATGGAATCCGCCCGTATCATGGAAAGAAAAGGCACCGGCGTGCAATATCGGCTCATCAGCCTGTGGCCGATTAACAAGCGGAATGCCGCCTCCAGCGAGATTGAGAAACTCGGCCTGGCAACGGTCCTCACGCATCCGACGAAACCCTACACCGGCTTTGTGAAAGAAGGAGGCACCCGGTATTTCCAAGCAGTCTATCCGGATCTGGCTGTAACCCAGGCCTGCATCGGATGCCATAACGCCCATCCGGACAGCCCCAAACGGGACTTCAAAATCAACGATGTCATGGGGGGATTGGTCATCAGCATTCCGGTGAAATAGACAGAACAGTTTTTCTTCTGTGTGGGTGGGTGACCGTGCCGCGCATACGCATTGCCTTGCTGCTGCAGCGCGGCGCAAAAGACGACCTGAATATCCGTAGCGCCTTTTGGCACATGTTAGGCGATGCATGGGTGTCGCTCGGCGTCGTATTGAGCGGCGGGGCGATCTGGCTGACAGGATGGAATATCCTCGACCCGCTCGTCAGCTTTCTCGTCGTCGGCGTAATCCTCCACGGGGCATGGCCGATTTTCAAGGAATCGATGGACGTGCTGTTGGAATCAACACCGCCAGCCATCAGCGTCTCACATGTCGCAGCAACCATCGAATCGATTCCTGGCGTCAAGAATGTGCATGATCTCCATATCTGGGCCGTCGAGCCGCGCCTGATCATGCTGACGTCCCATGTGACGATCGATGAGTCTCACCCCTCCGTTGATTTGCTGCAGCTGATCCAAACCCGTATCACAGTCGACTTTGGTATTAGACATATGACGATCCAACTGGAAACCGAATGCTGTGATCCGGACGACATTCATTGCGATCTTCGAAAACTTGCCGCGCACAGCCATGACACCGGCGCGTTCGCCCACCATCATTGACCTTTCCAGTTACATCCGCGACAGGTAGAATGTGACTGCTGGTTCCCTCGAACCCGTGATCCACTCATTAGTTGGATTGGAGCGACCATGCCCGTCCCATTCTATGTCCTGTGCGGATCCCTCGGCGCTGGAAAGACGACGCTGCTGATGCGGTTACTTGAGCACTGGAAATCCCAGGGACTGCGAGCCGGCGTACTCATGAACGAAGCCGGGGATATCAGTATCGACGGACCTCGGGCTGGCGCGATCGCTGATCAAGTGATGAACCTCGCAGGAGGCTGCGTGTGCTGCGACACCAAGGAAGACCTCTCCTGGGGCATCGCCCAACTGGTGCGCGATTATTCATCTGATATTGTGATTTTGGAATGTTCGGGTTTAGCCGACCCTGCGGAAGTAGTTGACGCTGTCACTGATCTCTATACGGCACGGCTGGCCCGGCTTGAACGGATCATCGCGCTGCTCCATCCGGTGTCGGCCGAAGAGAGTCACTCCAGTGCCTATGTGACAACTCAAGCCATCCGGTGTGCGGACGAACTGATCCTCAACAAACAGGACCTCTATGTACCCGGGCATTGGGAATCGTTCCGCGACCACATCCTACTTCAGAATCCCTATGCCCGTTTGTGGGAAACGACCCATGCGCGCATCGATCCTTCGGCACTCCTGACTCCGCGTGCCTCAGCCGGCCCAACCACGCCGACGAATGTCCTGTTCAGTAAATCTCCAGTGAACGCTCGTCCACGCGCAGCGTACCATCCCATTGCAACGGCAATCCGTTTGGCAGGAACGGTTAACCGGCCACTCTTTCTCGCATGGCTCAAGACGCTGCCCAAAGAACTCGAACGGGCAAAAGGCTACTTCCGGTTTACGAACGCACCGGAGTTACAGGAGTTTCAATACTCCCCGCCCGGCCAATCCACAATCACGCCAATCACACTGTTGGATGAACCGGAATCAGCAATTGTACTGATCGGAAGAGGGTACGATGTCGAGGTCTTGAAGGAGCGGTTATTGGGCTGCGTCGAACTACGAGGCTAATAGACCTGCTCACAAATGCTGTGAAGTAGACGCTTCCGGAATCGGACTTTTTCTGAATACCGGCCACTGCAGCAAAAGCCAGGCAAACCCACCGCCAAGGATGCCGCCAAATACCCACCCTCCCAATACATCCGTGACGTAATGCGCCCCTACATACACTCTGGCAAACCCGACCAGCCCAACGATGGGCCAGGTCACCCAGCCCGTTTTCGGATATAAGACCTGAAGAAATGCTGCTGCTGCAGCAACGTTCACAGCATGGTTTGAAGGAAAACTGAATAAGCCTCCGCAGCCCCCTGGCTCAACAGTGATGGCTTGGCTCAATGCACGGCAAGGCCTGACCCGCTCAAACAACCATTTCAGCTGCCCCCCCAAAAAATCAGCCAACCCCACCGCACCGGCAAGAATCGGCCCACTGAGCAGCGCTTCACGCCGATAAGCCCAGATCCAGTACACGATGGCACATGCGGCCGGAGCATAAAGGGTGCTGCGATTCCCGACAAGAAGGAAGAACTGATCGACGGAGTCCGACCGTCCGGCCAGTCCGTTAATGGCAAAAAATATCGATTCGTCCCAACCCATAATCAGTCAACATGCACTCGTCAATAATCTATTGAGCATTGGACGCATACATTATCAGGACTTTATTCAATCCTGTCCAATGACCGTCCACTACTGACCAGTGGCCTTCACTACTTGGTCCTGAAGTGGATCCGGACGGTCAGTTCACCGTCGATAGGATTGTCGCCCTTCATCTGCGGATCGAACGTCCATTTACCGAGCGCAGTGATGCCGGCTGTGGTGAGTTCACGATGCTTGCAAGGTTCCAACACAACAACGGTGACCTTGGCTTCCTTCGAGACCAATAGACGGGCTTTCATCCAATCGTCGAGTTCGTGCCCGTCTAACGATGACGGGACACCGGGCCAGGGAGTCGATTTCGCCACAGGACCAAGCTGTTGGTCCTTGTTCAGCGACAATCCATGAACATGTACCTCCGGCAATTCAAGAACATCTTCTTCGTGATCGCTTTCATGCGTGGCGTCATCTCCGGTCACAGCATAGGCCGGTGCTGTGAAAACCAGTGCGCAGAGCAAGACCCCCACACCTCTATAGCCTTGGCCATTCATCAGTGAACCATCCTCTTGTTCATTGTTTCTTACCGGTCTCCTTATACCACATACCATCCGACACTCAATGACGTCATCCAGGAAGGCCGCATGGAGCCAGGCAACCCAGGCCTGCATTCTCAGCCTGTCGCACACAGACAGGCAAGCGGGATCGCTGCCGATGGCCTTGTTCGGCCTCTGCTTAGAAGAACCATTGCCCCCGAACGAAATACGATCTCGGCATTCCCGCATGGGACACACCTAGTCCGATACTGCCTTCCCCTCGATTGATGAAATACTCCTCATCGAACACATTCACGACATCGAAACCAAGGAGAAACTTCTGTCCATGCCACGGCAACGGGACAATATGGGCGATGGACAGATTATAGATGGTATAGGATGGGCTATGGGTAGAGTTCGTCCGCAAGCCTGACGCAAAGAACATCTGCCCGGTGAAGGTTGTCCGATCAAGCAACCGGTAGGTCACGACTGCCGAACTGTTCAGCGTTTGCATGTGATCACAGAACACGCCGCCCGGTGATTTAATATCCGCGATCTCTTCGCCATGTAGCAGAAAATGCCCGGATTGCAATCCATATCCCTTGCATTGCCCCCAGGCAATGTTGCCGCGCGCGGCCAGATTGTCAGAGATCTGCACTTTGAGCGCAGCGTCTGCCCCTCTTGTCCACCCTCGCTCAAACGCAAAGTAATTCAACAGCGGCGTGGTACTGAACTGGCCCGCATCTGAGAGATAGTTGGCCAACTTGTAATAGCCGGTCAGTTGAAGCGTGGCCCAATCCGTCAACGCATGATAGCTGCCGATTTCGAAATAATGTGCCCGCTCGGCACGGACTTGGTTGTTCGTCCTATCCTCAGGCTCCGCCTTTGTCCCCGCCGTATTCAGCTTTGCAAATGAAATCGCCTCAAGATTCGGCGGGGTGAACATACGGCCATAGAAGACATGGAACGCGTGTGACGGAGTGTGCTTGTAGGTTACCCCGACCCTGGGACTCACCTGTCCTTCGCTGCGAAGATACTGCACGGCGTCGCCACGAACGCCAATATTCACCGTCCAATGGTCGTTCGGAGTCCATTGATCTTGAATCCAGAACTCCTGTCTCCATCCTACCAGCCGATTGTCGGCGCCTGGTGTAATCACACTCCCCGTTGGATTCCCCAATCCATCATCGAGAAACGTAAAGAGCCTGGTCTTGTTGATCGCCTGTGTGCGATCGACCTGGAAACCTGCCTTGATCAAATGCTGTGGGCTATAGACATAGGTATAATCCAGCCGTGCCCCGCCCGAATAGGCCGTGCGATCTTGGCTACCGACCGAGAATGGTTCCGTTGCATCCGGCACGTAGGCCAGGGCATTGAAAGGATCTGTTCTAAACGTCGCTCTGGTATGACGAACGTATCCGGCCAGGCTGAAAAAATTGGTGGCATTGACATCATGCCGCCACACCAAATGACCGTACTGATTGTTTTCTTTTTGATTCTCATCCACCATCCCAGACGGCACCGGCGTAAACCCACCAGGTAAAAGACCGACAATGGTTGGATTGAGCGCCTGCCCCGGCTGCGTAGGAATCTGATACTTCGCAATGGAGTTCAAAAAAAGCAGCGTGAAGTTATTCTTGTTGTCCAATTGATAGTCGCCGCGAAGCATCGTTTGATTGCGCTCGCTTTGTCCGTGATAAATCGAACGCCCGAGGGTAGGAGGTTCGATACCTCGATCTGTCGTAGTGTGGCTGTTGAGCATGTAAAAACGGAACTTCTCACCGACCGTCCCCCCGTACTCAAACGACGGATTCATCGTCTTATTCGAGCCACCGAAGACTTGAAGCGACCCAAAACCAGGCTTCGTACCACTCTTTGTCGTAATGTCGATGAGCGCCGCGGCCTTGTTGCCGACATTGGCCTCCATGCCGCCCAGCACGATATCAGCCCGCTCCCAGGCTCTGGGCGAAATCACATCGGAAAAAGTCGACGAGATGGTGTTGGGAATCGGCACCCCGTCAATTCTGAGCTGCAAGTTCGCATGGTCCTGTCGGACATGAACTTGCTTCAGCGCCCCATACGCCGCCCCCGGAATCGTCAACAGCACGTCGTGAAATTCGTTATTGTTTCCACGTGGAAGGGCTTCGACCTCTTTTCGGCTGAGTGAATAGGTCTCGCTCGAGGCTTTGGTCTGGATAGGCGGCAACGGTGACACCACCTCCAAAGCAATTTCTTTAGTCCGAGAGAGAGTCAACGTAATCGGTTTGGGGGCTTCCTCCCCTAACGTCAATACGACATACTCACTGCGATAGGTGTCACGCACTGCGCTGACCGAGTACGTACCACGTGCCGAAAGCGACAGAACAAAGTCCCCCGCGTCATCTGACACCCCGGAAGCCACAAGCACACCTTCCGGATCCTTGACTTCTATCACTGCCTGCGCGACTCGCCGTAAATCCTGATTGTGAACCGTACCGACGATCGTCGTAGAAGCGTACCCATCCTCTGCATAGGCCGATGACCCATACATCGATAGTCCTGATACTGTCATCACGACCAACCACAGACAAAATGCTCGCAACCAACCAGCACGTGGCATGCGTTACTCCTCGTTGGCAAACCCTGGCAAACAACACAACGAACAGAGCGGACAAGCCAGACCCTCCCGGCTTACCGACTCAGCTCAAGGTTGACAGCAAACGATGCTAGCTGCGAGGTGGTGCGCGCGAAGGACCGACGGTAGAAAGTTCAGCGGAAAAGAGCGGAGACTTAACCGGCAACTCGTACGGCTGGGCGAGTTCACAAAAAACGAGTCTCGAGGCATCAAAATCAAGCGATCCTGCCGTGTGGTGTTGAACCCACTGACAGAGGTCGTTATCGGAGTGCTCATGGCCGTCAGTGTCCGCAGCCGCCAATTCATGATGCACATCCTGCGCGACGGCAAACGGTGCCAGCACAAGGAGCAGAAGAATAAGACCGGCTGACAGACCTGCTCTCAACCGATCAATGAGACTCATGTTACCCATAAGACTGTGGACCGAGTACCACAATTCTAAGAGTTCTGTCAAACAAACACCACGACCAATAGACAGTTTGTCTTATTCTTCAATGAGTTATGAGCATCGCGCTAGACTTCTCTCATGCCTTCATATATGCTTAGCCCCCGGCAGTAAAAGAAGAAGGTACTGTGAATAGCCCGATTGACAACCAGCATGTCGGTGAAATTAAGGCGCTGCCCTCTCCACGCGCCATCAAGACCACACTTCCCATCACTGACCAGACTGCCTCGTTGGTTGTAGAGACCAGGGAGGCTATCCGCCGGATTCTTCACGGCCAGGATCGCGACCGGCTGGTGCTGATCGTTGGTCCTTGTTCTATCCATGACGCCGAGGCAGCGTATGAATATGCTCTCAAGTTGAAACCACTCGCAGACAAGTTGCGCGACCGGTTCTTAATCGTCATGCGGACCTATTTTGAGAAACCCCGGACTACTGTCGGCTGGAAAGGTCTGATCAACGATCCCCACCTGGACGGCACCTGCGACATTGCCACCGGCTTGGAATTGGCCAGGACGATTCTCCTGCGCATCAACCAACTTGGGTTGCCCTGTGCAACAGAACTACTCGACCCAATTAGTCCACAATACATCGCCGATCTGATTAGTTGGAGCGCCATCGGCGCCCGAACAACGGAAAGCCAAACCCACCGCGAATTGGCAAGCGGCGTCTCTATGCCCGTCGGATTTAAAAACGGCACGGAAGGCAGTCTACAGGTCGCCGTCAATGCCATGACATCGGCCCGCGCCTCCCATCATTTTGTCGGCATCAACGCCGACGGACAAACCGCCATCATCAGAACCATGGGCAACCCCGATCGCCATATCGTGCTGCGAGGCGGAGGCGGGAAAACAAACTACGAAGATGAGCATGTTGCTAAAGCCGAAGCGGCCGTCGCAAGCGAAGGCATCGCTCGCTCCATCATGATTGATTGTTCGCACGACAATTCGCGCAAAGATCACACACGGCAGGGCCTTGTCGCCCGTGACGTGCTCCGACAATTCCGTGACGGGCGCCAGTCCATCATGGGGTTTATGCTTGAAAGCAACCTAAGTCCAGGCAAACAAGCCTGGAAAGAAGGTGTCGCTCTTCAGCATGGCGTCTCCATCACCGATGCCTGTCTCGGCTGGGATGAAACAGCCGGCCTGCTCCATGAACTTGCCGACTTTCTTTCGCTTCGACCCGTCTAACTCTCTCGCACAGCTTCACACCGTTTCTCTGACACCATCTCGTTTTGTTCAATGCGCACGTCTGATCACCTACTTCTCTACTGCTCAACAACACCCTGATCCTTCTTACTCGCGATGCACATTTCCCCGACCACCCGACCCGTGGTACGATGCCCCGCATGTTGATCGACACCCACACCCATTTGGACGACGCCCGCTACAATGACGACCGGGAGGCCATGATTGCGCGCGCGCGCGAAGCCGGGGTTGATGCCTTCATCACAATCGGCTGCGATCTGTCGACCAGCCAAGCCGCCGTGACGCTCGCCGACCGGCACCCCTTCGTCTATGCCTCGATCGGTGTTCATCCACACGAGGTCAAACACATCAGCGATAGCTGGTACGGAGAATTCCGCCGTCTTGCCAAAAACAGGAAGGTGGTGGCCTATGGCGAAATCGGCCCGGATATTGACGACACGCTTGGCAACAACCGCACCGCGGTGATCAGCGTC
>JABMDH010000022.1:11087-17082 GCA_015904075.1 Nitrospira sp. | reverse complement strand
GCGAATTCCGCCGTCTTGCCAAAAACAAGAAGGTTGTGGCCTACGGCGAAATCGGCCTGGACTACCACTACAACCATTCCTCGCCTCAAGAACAGCGTGAGCGATTCCGCGAACAGATTCAGCTCGCGCGTGAGCTGCGGCTGCCTGTGATTATCCATACAAGGGAGGCGCAGGAGGATACGATAACGATTTTAAGGGAAGAAGGTGCGTCGGAGATCGGCGGGGTATTCCACTGTTTTTCCGGAGATGCCTGGCTGGCAAAAGACGCACTGGAACTGGGGTTCTACTTGTCTTTCTCGGGGATTCTGACCTTTCAGAACGCGACGATGCTGCGTGAGATTGCGAAGACCGTCCCTCTGGATCGACTCTTGATTGAAACCGACTGCCCCTACCTTACCCCCGTGCCTCATCGAGGGAAACGAAACGAGCCGGCCTTTGTATCTTTTGTCGCCCAACAACTGGCGACTATTCATGGACCAGCACTGTCTCTCCAGCAGATCGAGCGCGCCACGACCGAAAACGCCAAGCGGCTGTTCAGAATCGCTTAAGCTGCCTCGCTCTCTGGCGAAGAGCTTTGGGAAGTTTTCGAGGATTGCCCTTCTTCTTTGGGTCGCGTGGAGAGGCCGTGTCTTCCTGCACATCCAATTCTTTGTGTGCATGCGCTCCGCTGCGCGGGACAACCCGGAGCTTCACTGAAAATTCCTGCGCGCCAATTACCATTGCGCCAGACACCCGCGCCGACCTCGCCACTTCCTGATCGGAACTCACCACCGCGCAGTCAGCCCCATACTCCCCCGCCAACCGCTGAATCACTTGATCTGCACGCTCTCCACGTTTTGAATAAATAACTTCCACGCCGGCCCGATGTTCGCGTCCTTCCATCGACTGCCCCTGCTGCCATCCATCAAAGACAACGGTGATGGGGTGATTCTTCCGATGGCGATAGGCAGCCAACTCTCGCAGCAGCGATTCGCGCGCCGACTCAATGTGGCCAGAGAGTGCTCCGAGACGGCCCAGCACATTGTATCCGTCAATAATGAGATGTATCGACATAGCGCTCACGCTATCGCGGACCGGAACATCCTGTCAATGCAGCCCCTGTGATCGGCCAACCGACAGAATCCCTTGACAAGACACATGACATCTGAGAATAGATTCATGTCTGCCTATTCTACAGTTGAGATCCATGCCTAGACGTCCCCGACAACGAATTCTCTCGATAGCGCTCACAGCCTTAATCTTGTGCGGATTTTTCTCGGCCTTGATTCCCGCCATCTGGGCTGCGCCGCTGGCCGACCAAGAGCAGCGTTCACGCACATCAAAATCTTCTAAGCCATCGAAACTCAACGCGACAACTGCCTCTCTCGCCCCCGTTGTCGTCCACGACTTCCGCATTCTGACGAGTCCGGAAAAAACCCGACTCGTCCTGGATCTGGACCGCTATGCCAAGGCGATTGAACGACGGGCAAAGAGCCCCGGTCGCGTCATTCTCATCCTCCCGAACACATCACTGAGCCACGCGGCACAGCTTAAAGCGAGCAACGGCACCCTGCCGTCTCCTTTCACTGTCACACAAGCAACATCACATACCGTTGCACTTTCGCTTCAGACCGACTCACTTCAAACCTATAAACAATATACACTCGTCAATCCTCCGCGCCTGGTTGTCGATATCACGCGTCCGTCCGAGCAGAACCCGCTTTCGAGCATCGAGGCACAGCGCCCCGTTCCATCTTCAAGCTTTCCGTCGGTCCAACCTGCCGCACCGCCAACGAAGGGCTATACCACCATCGTCATCGACCCAGGCCATGGAGGGAAGGACTCCGGTGCAGTCGGTCTGCGTCAGACAGAAGAGAAAGACATCACACTCAAAGTCGGATTGCAGCTCAAAGAACTGTTGAGCAAACAACCGGGAGTCCGCGTGCTCATGACGCGGGACCGCGACGTCTTCATCGAGTTGGAAGAGCGGGCAAAATACGCGAACAGCCACGATGCCGACCTGTTCGTGTCGGTCCATGTCAATTCACATCCTTCACGCTCCGTCAAAGGCATTGAGATCTATCACTTCGGCGAAGCCAAGGACCAGCGAGCGCTTGAAGTGGCTGCCCGTGAAAACGGCACCCCTCTCAGCAGCACCGGTATCGGGTGGGAGTATCTGGTTGCCGATCTGCTGACGACAAAGAAAATTGAAGCGTCGCTCGAACTGGCCTGGACCGCAAAAGAAGCCATGATCACTCACATGAATGGACAATACGCCATCAATGACCACGGCGTGAAAACGGCTCCGTTTTACGTGCTCCGTTTTACCAGCATGCCGAGCATACTGGCTGAAATCGCCTATATTTCCAACCCCAACGAAGAAGACTTGCTCAGAAAACCGGCGTTCGTCAGAGACGTTGCGCAGTCGCTCTTCAAGGGCATCAGTGCATTTCTCGCCAATAACCGGATGTAAGCCTTAACAACGTGCCTACCATCAAACTCATCCTTGAATATGACGGGACTGCCTACGCAGGCTGGCAGCGCCAGCCTGCCTACCAGACACCATCGTCGTCCGATCGGCCGCCATCATGCCCGATGAGTTCCACGCCAGGCATTCCGCAAAAGGCAAACTCTATGAATACCGCCTTCTCAATCGAGGAGAACGTCCATCTGTAGACCGGCAATACTGTTGGCATATCCATAAGCCACTGAACGACGTCGCCATGAATCTGGCGTCAGCGGCACTGACCGGCTCACAGGACTTTTCATCATTCCAAACGCAGCCGACGGACAACGACGACCCCGTCTGTCACCTTCAGCATCTAACGGTTGTGCGTGAGGGAGATCGATTGCGCATCGAAGCCTATGCCGACCGATTCCTGAAGCAGATGGTCCGCTCGATCGTCGGGACTTTAGTTGAGGTCGGCCAGGGCAAACGCCCACCGGACAGTCTCACAACCATCCTCAATGCGCGCGATCGCTCAGCTGCCGGAAAAACAGCCCCTCCACAGGGATTGTTTTTGATACGCGTCGATTACGAGTGAGCGGCAGGAGGAATCAAAATCAAAAATTGCCAGCCTGAACTACATCATCGAGGCTGTTAATGTCGAGCCAATGGCCAACCGTATACAGCACTCGAATCGGATACTGACGCTTCAGCAATTCTTGCAACAGATGAGGAATGCCAGCTTTGCGGTTGGCAGGATTGGCCAGGATCGCAGGAAGGATTGTCTGCAACTGAAAGGTTCCGGCAGGAGATACTTTGAGAAATCCCATCCAGACTCCGTGGGTACGTTCTCCTGACACCGTGTTTCCCAACTGCTTGAGATAGACCTTGGCGTTAAAGGCCTTCTTCGAATTCGGCAGAGAACATTCGGCAAAGCCCCCCAGGCGGGCATAACTGCTCTGGTTCTGCCAATCGCTATCCACAAAGATCACGAAGTCCTCTTTCTCCTGGCAGAGAGCCTGAGGGATGTACGTATTGAACAACACATCGCCGTAAGAAACGATCAGATCTTTGGCATGGCCCTTCTGCGCGCAGAGGGCTTTGTGAAGTGAATCGAGCTCACCGGTTTCCGCAAACGCATCGTTGTCCAGATACGTCAGATTGGGCAGCGTCACCGCCTCCTTCTTATAGCCGCGAACGACCGTGATGTCCTTAATTCCCACAGCATTGTAGGCATCGACGATATGGGAAAGGATCGGCACCCCTTGAATTTTCACCATCGTCTTGGGCTGATGCTCGGTCAGTTCCCTGAGTTCTTCGCCGCGAGACGCGGCCAGCACGATCGCGCTGGTGTTTTCGGCGCCTCGGGGAAGATACCGGTCTTCGGCATCTTGCAGCTCCGCGGCATTTTGCAGGCGGAAGACTTCCGACACCGGCGCGACTTTGTCTTCGATCGAGAGCAGATGCTCCTGCTCCTTCAAAGTCCGTGCAGTTTTTTGCATCGCGACCACGGCAGTCCGTAACATGTGATTCGCCCAAATCACCATCGAAAATCCATGCTGCCGAAACACATCGGTCGGCGTGGCGTAATACTTGGTTGGAACAATCACGACGGGGCATCGATTTCCCCATTCCTGTTTGAACGAAAGAATTTCATCCGGCACTGCAAGCGCGCTATGAATCAGGATGCCGTCTGCGCCTGCCTGACGATAGGCCTCGGCCCTGCGCAAGGCTTCTGCCAATCCCCACCCACAAATGAAGGCTTCCACTCTGGCAATGATACAAAAGTCCGGATCGGTCTGGGCATCCTTACCAGCCTTGATCTTCCCACAGAACTCTTGCATGTCCGCCATAGGCTGGGCATCACCCTTGATGAAACTATTGGTCTTGGGGAAGAGCTTGTCCTCGATGCAGACTGCAGCGATCTGGCGTTGTTCCAGCTTGCGGACGAGCCGCTGCATGTTATTGAAGTTGCCGTATCCGGTGTCGCCATCCAGGAGAATGGGGATCGTCGTCGCATCGGACATAAATTCCAGATTTTCAAGAACCTGAGTCCAACTGGCCTCATTATTATCACGCACTCCGAATTGGGCTGAGATCGACAGGCCGCTGCCCCAAATGCCTTTGAAGCCGGCTTCTTGAACGATCTTTGCACTGAGTCCGTTATGCGCTTCACAAATGAATTCCAGCTGCTCCGACAAGAGAAGCTTCTTAAATTGGCTCGATCGTGTGACACCTGGCGTTACACTCATGGATTCCCTTCCTTGCTCCTACCGAAACGACTTCGATGGATACGGCTGTGGATACCGGGCTGCCGCAAAGAATACCCTATTTCCCCGGAGAAATCTTCCTGCTGTCATAGACTATTTTAAAGCCCCCAGCTGTGCGACAACGGGAGTGCCTCTCAAAACGAGCCATTCCGAAGACAGGCAGATATTCGCGAAAACGGGTGGTAGTAGCACACCCGTTGATCTGACGTGCCGGATCAGGCATGAAGGATTTCCCCATTTGAATGCTAACGCCCCCCCTGAGCTTGCGCTATGATGGAGCCAAGCTCGCACCTCACCGCACAACCAAGCAGACTCGGCATGTACAGAGCCATTCGTGCTCTCACATTGACGCTATTTGTACTGCGCCTTGGAATGACTCCCTTCGCCGTGGCCGAGCCAGACCGGCAAAACAAAATGAACGCCTGCAACGAACAGGCGAATGCAAAGAGGTTTGGCGAAGGGAAAGGCGGGGAGCGGAAAGCGTTTATGAAGGAATGTCTCTCCGCAAAGTCGGAGAAAAGTGGAGGCGGGAAGGGAACTCAGCAGAACAAGATGAAGACCTGTAATAAGGAAGCGGGCGACAAGAAGCTGCTGGGAGACGAGCGAAAGAAATTCATGAGCGACTGCTTATCAAACGAGTCAGCATCAAACCCTGCCGCTTAGGAGTTGCGGTCGTCGACTTTTTTGCGGAGTTCGATCAATTCCTGTTCGAGTGCCAGGAACCGGTCGCTGATGGGATCCGGCAAATCGACTTGGTCCATCGTCGCATCCGGCAGGCGTTCACCCTGTGACTTGATCACACGGCCCGGGACACCGATTACCGTCGAGTTGGCTGCGACGCTCTTCAAGACGACGGAATTCGCCCCGATTTTTACGTTATCGCCGATTGTGATCCCACCTAAGATCTTGGCGCCGGCTCCCACCACGACATGATTACCGAGCGTCGGGTGTCGCTTCCCACGTTCTTTGCCTGTTCCCCCCAAGGTCACCCCTTGGAAGAGCGTCACATAATCCCCGATCTCAGCCGTTTCACCAATCACCACGCCCATGCCATGATCGATGAAAAATCCTGTCCCGATGGTAGCCGAGGGATGGATTTCAACTCCGGTCAACCAGCGAGCCAGTTGTGAAATCGCGCGCGGCAGAAAAGGAACTCCCATCGCTTTGAGCCGATGCGAAATCCGATAGGCCAGCAATGCATGGAACCCCGCATAGGTCAGAATGACTGCCAGCGTGCTGGTCGCGGCAGGGTCTCGGTCAAAGACCGCTTGGAGGTCCTGTTTGATCTTCGCCAACATGG
>JABMDH010000022.1:0-10987 GCA_015904075.1 Nitrospira sp. | reverse complement strand
ACGACCACCTCGACATCGTCACGAGTCGCCTCAAGCGCATGCCGAACTGAGTCTTGCCGTTCATGTCCTCCTGGCACTACTTTGGTCACCTTGGTAAAGCGGTGCTTGGCTACGATCTCGGTGAGGCAATAGTCCATTTCGCTCTGGGGAACAGCCAGAATGACCTCACTAATAACAGAAGCGGCTTGGAGCACGCGGAGAGAATGAAGAATGAGGGGTTGCCCGCCGAGCGCAAGGAACTGTTTCGGCACCGAGCCGCCCATGCGAAGTCCTCGCCCGGCGGCCGGCACAAGTGCGACGACTAGCGGAGTCTGACGAGGAAGAGCGTCTGTCTGGTCCATCTGGTTTGTCGGTTCATCCGATTCGCTTTATTCAGCCATACACACGAGACAGACCAGATAGACCAAGTGATCTTCAGCCGATCATGGACGAAGCGTAAGATAAATCGTTCGTCCCTGTCGTTTCAACAGAAGCAGCACGGATTGGTCCTTCGGCAACTTGCTGGCCATCCGCTCGTACGCCTTGACCGAGGTCACCGCCTGGCGGTTTAGTTCCATAATCATATCGCCTTCACGAACGCCGAGCTCTTCGGCGGTGCTTCCAGGTTTCACCCGCACGATGACGACACCACGCTCCCCGGACTTCAACCCATATCGGCTTGTAAGTTCTTCCGTCAGCTCTCGCACGTCAAGACCGGATAGCACGCCGGTCGGTGTTGCCGAATCACCCGCATCCTCCTCGCCCGATTGCGTCATCGACTTCGGCTGTTCGGCAATGGTCAACTCGATCGTTTTGGGTTTCTTGTCGCGAAGGATCTTGACCGTGACCTTCTTCCCGACCGGTGTCTGCGCCACCGCATTGCGGAGATGAGCCGAGGAATCCATGGGTTTGCCGTCATATTCGACAATGACATCGGCTCGCTCGAAGCCCGCTTTTTTGGCCGGGCTGTCGTCCATGACATCGCTGATAAGCACGCCTTTTGTCTCACTGACACCAAACTGAGACGCCAGTTCCGGCGTGAGATCCTGAATTGATACACCAAGCCAGCCGCGTACGACTTTGCCGGTCTGCACCAGCTGTCCCATAATGGACTTGGCCATATTGCTCGGCACGGCAAAGCCGATTCCCATATTGCCGCCGCTCTGGCTAAAAATAGCCGTATTGATACCCACCAATTCACCGCGCACATTGACCAACGCGCCTCCGGAATTACCCGGATTGATCGCCGCATCCGTCTGGATGAAGTCCTCATACTCCGCAATGCCCGCGGCTCGCCCCAGCGCACTCACAATGCCCAGTGTCACTGTCTGCGTGAGCCCAAATGGATTCCCGACAGCCAAGACAAACTCGCCGACTTCCAACTGATCTGAATCAGCCCAGGCCACGGTCGGCAAGCCTGTTGCCTCGATTTGGACTACGGCAATATCTGTTTTGGGATCGGTACCGATCAGCTTCGCCTTGAACTCCCGCTTATCAGACAAGGTCACGCGAATTTCATCCGCTTTACCGACCACATGGTTGTTGGTGATGATCATGCCGTTGGATTCGACAATGACGCCTGACCCCAACCCCCGCTCTTTGCGATCCTTCGGCTGCTGCTCAAACTTCCTAAAAAACTCGTCTCCGAAAAACTTTCGAAAAAGCGGATCGTCGAGGCCTCCCCCATGCGGGCCCTCTCCGCGTCCACTGCTCTTGCTGGCATAGATATTCACGACCGCCGGCTTCACCGCCTTGGCAATGTCCACGAAGGTTTGATTGCCCCCACCCAGTATGGGCTGGGGTGCGGTCGAAACCGGTCGAGCCAGAGGGGAGCCTTGAGGTTCAAGAAGTGACGAGGATGGTTCAGGCACAGCATGGCCCGTCGGCATCCAACCAAGATCCGATGCCACGACGAAACCGATGATCATTCCCGCTGTCAACAATGACGCCGTGACGATCCATTTGCGTCCCCCCTGCGGAGACTTCTGTTCCTGATCCACCTGATTCATCATACCTGTTCCACGCGCTTTATATGTGTGCGATTCTACCGGACCTTGCCGGCATAGATGTCCATGATCGTATGGAGAAACGTGATCGCCTCAGCCTTCGGCCGTTGAAATGAGTTCCGGCCGATGATGCTGCCGAATCCTCCCCCATCACGAATGGCCTTTGCCTCTTCAAACACATTTTTATCCTCGCTTTTCGCACCGCCTGAGAAAATAACGATCCGCCGCCCGTCAAACGTGCTCTGCACCACATGTTGAACACGCTCCGCCAATGTCTTGATCGGAATCTGCGACGATTCGTAGACCTTCTTGGCCGCAGCCTGTTCCAGATGCGCAGTCGGCAACTTCACCTTAACAATATGTGCACCAAGCTGAGCGGCAATATGCGCCGCGTAGGCCACCACATCGATAGCCGTTTCACCCTCTTTGCTGAGTGCTGATCCGCGGGGATAGGACCAGACCACGACGGCCAACCCCTTCTCCTTTGCCTCTTCGGCGATCGCCCTCAACTGCTCATACATGGCATTGCAATGGACTGAACCGGGATAAATCGTAAACCCCACGGCGCTGCAACCCAGCCGAAGAGCATCTTTCACGCTGCCGGTGACCGACGGAAGCGGATCTTTGTCGTCATGCAGCACATCATGATTATTCAGCTTGAGAATCAGCGGAATCTGTCCGGCGAAATGGCCCGCGCCGGCTTCTAAAAACCCCAGCGGCGCTGCATAGGCATTGCAACCGGCATCAATAGCGAGTTGAAAATGATAGTGCGGATTGTAGCCGGGTGCGTTCGGCGCAAAGCTTCGTGCCGGCCCATGCTCGAACCCTTGGTCGACCGGCAGAATGACCAGCTTACCGGTCCCCGCCAACTTGCCGGACCGCAGCATGCGCGCAATATTGGTCTTCGTACCGGCATTATCGCTGCCATACCAGCTTAGAATCTCTTGAACCCGATCTCCCATACTATCCTCCCCCGCTACATCTCTGGTCGTTGTTCGAATCAACCACTCTGCTGTTGGTCACTCGCAAGTTGCTGCATTCAGGAAATAGTAACCGAGACGGGAATGGCACGCAACCAAACGCGGTTTGCCCACACCATTTATACCTGTTCACCCCAAACCGCCCACACACCTAAACCTTGAGGAGTGTATCATCCATCTCGCATACACACGTGAATCGGCTGCGTCTCAGCTCCATAGACAGATGATTATAAGAGTCCTGTTCAGAAATACTGCTGGCTATGCTCTGCCCTGCATGAAAGCTTCTGCCGTTTCTACGTCCTGCCGGCTTCCAATGATCAACGGTACACGCTGATGTAACTTCTTCGCTTCCACCTCCATGATCCTCGAGGTCCCCGTCGAAGCTTTTCCCCCGGCCTGCTCAACGACGAACGCGAGTGGGTTGGCTTCATACAGCAACCTCAGCTTCCCATCTGGCTTGTCGGTTTCGCCCGGATAGAGATAGATCCCCCCTCCGATTAAGAGACGATGGACATCCGCCACCAGACAGCCGGAATACCTGGCGCTGTATGGACGGTCGGTGGCTTTATCGCTGACCTTGAGAAAGTCGATATACCGTTTCGTTCCGACCTGCCATTTGTGGTAATTGCCCTCATTGGCAGCATACACTTTACCCTTCTCAGGAATTGTGATCTGTCTATGCGACAACAGATATTCGCCAAGACCCGGTTCAAGTGTAAAACCGTAGACGCCTTGTCCGACCGTGTAGACCAGCATTGTGCTCGACCCATACAACAAATAGCCGGCGGCCACCTGTTCCGTACCCCTGCGCACTAATTCCTCATCCGTCGGCAACCGATCCGCCCGGTCATACTTGATCACAGAAAAAATGGCGCCGAGCGGCATGTTGTTATCCGTATTCGAAGACCCGTCGAGCGGGTCGAAGAGCAACATATACTTGCCCTGAGGCCAATTGCCCGGCAGCGAGATCGGCTTTTCCATTTCCTCCGACGCCAACGCACAGACATATCCGCTGTGTTGAAAGACTTTGACAAACGCGTCATTGGCAATGACATCCAGTTTTTTGACCGTTTCTCCCTGTACGTTGGAGCCACCCGTCGTTCCCATAATATCGATAAGACCGGCACGCCGAAGATCTTGCGCGATGAGCTTCCCAACCAGACCGATTTGGGTCAGAAGGCTCGAAAACTCCTCCGTCGCACCTTGATGCGAGGCTTGGTTCTGAACAATAAATCGGCTTAAGGTAAGAGGAAATTCTCTCATGATAAACAACAGTATAGCGGGTTTGTCTTGCCTGAACAACAATCCACGATTATGCGCTTATTTCACAAGCCCGCCCCCAGAAAACTCATCAACCAATCGGCGGAACGTCGTATGTGAGACGTTCCCCGATCCGAAACGGATGCGTCGAAACAGCAGCGTCATTGGCAGCCTGAACAGGCAGAGACAAGGACAGCAGGCCTCAGGCAGCCACGTAGTGCCAGCGCATGGAGACCACACCCTATGGAGAGAGGACAATGGCTAGTAGCCAAGCGCTCGTCTCGCATGAGACAGTTCCTGATCAATCAGGGAACGGATCGCCTGCATGCGCTCGGAGGATATGGCTTCAAATCGCAAGACCAGCGCAGGCTGTGTGTTAGAGGCTCTGATAAGCCCCCACCCGCCGTCAAATATGGCACGGACACCATCGATGGTGATGAGGTCTCTGAGTATCAGATTGGCAGCCCCGAGGCTTTGTTTCGTCTTCAGATAATCCGAAAACTTTGCTTGAATCGATCGAACCACCTCGAACTTGACGACATCTGGCAAATCAACGCGAATCTCCGGAGTCACGACCGTCTTGGGCAAGTCGGCAACCAACGCCGAAAGCGGCCGTGTCTCCTTCGCCAAGATCTCGACAAGCCGACAAGAGGCATACACGGCATCGTCATACCCGAAGTACCGATCGGCAAAAAACATATGGCCGGACATTTCACCCGCGAGTACAGCAGACTCCTCTTTCATCTTCGCCTTGATCAGCGAATGGCCTGTTTTCCACATAATCGGGCGCCCACCCTTGGCGGCAATATCGTCATAGAGACTCTGCGACGCTTTCACTTCTGAAATGATCGCGCCGCCGGGCTTCACCGCCAAGATATCTCGTGCATAGACGACCAGCAGACGGTCCCCCCAGAGCACATTGCCCTGTTCGTCCACGGCACCAATTCGGTCCGCATCGCCGTCGTACCCGATGCCGACATCCGCCTTCTGATCCTTCACTGCCTGCATGAGGTCGGAAAGATTGTCGAGGACCGTTGGGTCCGGATGGTGGTTCGGGAACCGTCCATCAAGATCGCAATACAACCCCGTGACCTTGCAGCCCAACAACTCCAGTGCTTGCTGAGCCACAAGCGATGCCGCGCCGTTTCCACAATCAATCACGACATGCAACCGCTGAGCGTTCACTCCTGCAAAACTTTTCTTGATGTAGGCAAGGTACTCCGGGATGATCGCATACTCGGACAGACGACCGGCCCCCGATACAAACACACCTTTTTCCATCACCCTGCGAAGTTCCTGAATGGCTTCGCCGTGAATTGCTTCTTTGCCTACACAAATCTTAAACCCATTGTACTCGGCCGCATTGTGACTGCCGGTGATCATGATGCCGCCGCCGACCGGCAAGGTAAACAACGAAAAATATACCAGCGGCGAAGAACAGACCCCAATGTCGATCACGTCAAGTCCGCCATCAAGCAGCCCTTTTAGAAGCGACTGATGCAGGCCCGGAGAACTGAGCCGGCCGTCACGGCCAAGACTGATCGTCGTCACCCCGCGCCCGGAGACATACGTTGCGTAGGCCCGCCCCACACGTTCAGCCATCTCCACCGTCAACTCACTGCCGACGATTCCGCGCAAGTCATATTCCCGAAAAAGTCCCATAGGCCTCGTTATGTGTGAAATTTTAGACGATACACGTGAACGATATAATGGCTTCTGCTACTTAGCTTCTTGTCCTGCCATAGTCATCTTTAAACCTGACGATGTCATCCTCGCCCAAATACGGCCCATTCTGCACCTCGATAATGTGCAACAGATCACGGCCTGGATTTTCCAAACGATGCGTCGTGTCGACCGGTATAGCCGTACTCTGGCCAATCTGCAAATCGAAGACCTCTTCGCCTCTGGTCACACGCGCAATACCCGCAATGACCACCCAATGCTCGCTGCGTTTGTGATGCAATTGGAGTGAGAGCCGCCCACCCGGATTGACGGTGACTCGTTTCACCTTGAATCCAGGACCTTCCTCCAACACGGTATACGACCCCCAAGGCCGATAAACCGTGAGATGCTCCAGATGCTCGGGCGCCTGCTGCTGTTTGAGAATGTCGACGACTTTTTTCACATCCTGAGCGCGCGACTTTGGACACACGAGGGTAGCGTCCGGAGTGTCCACCACCACCATATCACGCAAACCGATCGTAGCCACCACCCGCCGGTCGGCATAGACGATCGAGTCGATGCTCTCGATATCGACCACTCGCCCGGTCATCACATTGCCGGCCTTACTCTTCGCCGCCACTTCATCCAAGCTCCCCCAACTCCCGACATCGGACCACTTGAACGACACCGGCACGACAGCCGATTTCGACGATTGTTCCATCACGCCATTATCGATCGAGACTGAGGGGACCGCGCGATAGGCATCATCAAGGGCCTGCTGCGGTGCGCCGGCGGACTTCAGTGTCGCGATGCGATCCATCGTCTTGGCAACCGCAGGCTGATACCGGCGCAGCTCTTCCAGAATCGTCGCGGCGCGCCAGACGAACATACCGCTGTTCCAAAAGTAGTTTCCTGCCCGAAGATACTGTGCCGCCTTGGCGGCATTCGGCTTTTCCACAAACTTCTGAACTCGGTAACCGCGCAACCTGCCTTGTTTTCCTAACACGACTTTGCTATTCGGCTTGATATAGCCGTACCCAGTTTCCGGCCGGATCGGCTCGACTCCGAACGTGACCAGATATCCATCCGCTGCCAATTGCGACGCGAGTTTAACCGCCGCCTCAAAATCACGCTGTCCGGTCACCACATGGTCGGCAGGCACGATCAGCATAAGGGCGTCCGGGTCGCGCGCAAGAATTTCGATCGCCGCCAGTGCAATGGCAGGCGCCGTGTTGCGGCCTTCCGGCTCCAAGACATAATTGTCCTTGAGATCATCCTTCCAATCGGCCAGTTGTCCTTTGATCAACTCCGCTTGCGCCGCATTGGTCGAAATCAAGACCCGGACCGGCTTTGCGCAACCTGAAACCCGCTGCATGGTCTGCTGAATTAATGTCTGCTCCCCGCCGATACGCAGAAGCTGCTTCGGAAACAGGTGCCGGCTCAGCGGCCAAAACCTCGTCCCGCTCCCTCCTGCCATAATCACTGGATAGAGAGGGAATACCAGATCGCGGTTCGCTGTTCGAGGTCTACGAAAAGGCATACCGTGAGTCTCCTACCCCGCTCTATGAACGCTTCTCTGAACGGGAGCCCTTAACTGTTGACCAGTGACTGGCGACGTTCGGTCTTTGGACATTCAAAATCATCTCCGCCAATTCCCGCACTGCTCCTTCGCCGCCGTTCTTATGGCAGACATAATCCACCGCATCGCACACCACCGGCATGCCATCAGCAGGGGCCGCGGAAAATCCGACCGCCCGTAGTGCTTCAAGGTCGTTCACGTCATCGCCAATATAGGCGACTTGCTGTAACGTCAAGCCATGCCGTGTCGCCATCTCGCGAATCAACGACAGTTTGTCCATGACTCCTTGATGCACCTCTGGAATCGCCAGTTTTTCGCCGCGCCGCGCCACTAATCTGGTGCGTTCCTGCGTCACGATTGCCGTCACAAGCCCGGCTCTTTGCAACAGTTTGATACCCATGCCATCACGCGTATTGAATTTCTTCCACTCATCCCCCGACTCAGAATAATACATGCCGGCATCGGTCAGTACGCCGTCTACATCCGTGGCAAACAATCGAATCTCACGCAACCGATCCCGCACGGAACGCCGTTTGGCCACAGTTTGTTGAGTTTTTGCTTTCATCGATACGTTCCTCAAAAAGACGATGACACCCGTCGGTCGGAAGCCATCATACCCACTCCACAGGACGTTACGAAAGACAATTTAGCCAGGAGAACTTTCGACACTGTTCACTATAGCCGTGGCATACACCGCTCATGCGAAATGTTCTGCTTCAGCCAGCGATGTACCGTGCCGGTCTTTGGCGGATAGAACCGGCGCACACTCAATAGGCCACGAGATGCCGATTGCCGGATCGTTCCATACAATGCACCGTTCGTACTCTGGCATATAGTAGTCGGTGGTCTTATAGAGACACTCGGCTGTGTCCGACAACACCACAAAGCCATGCGCAAATCCTTCCGGGATCCAGAGTTGGCGCTTGTTCTGTGCCGAGAGTATCTGCCCAACCCACTGCCCGAATGTCGGCGAGGATCGCCGGATATCCACCGCCACATCGAACACTTCACCCCGCACGACACGAATCAGTTTCCCCTGTGGTTGCCGGATTTGGTAATGCAACCCGCGCAAAACATGTTGAATCGAGCATGAGTGGTTGTCTTGCACGAACGTCACGGACCTGCCGATGGCTGCTTCAAATCGTGCCTGGTTGAAGCTCTCAAAGAAGAGCCCCCGGTCGTCTCCGAATACCTTGGGTTCAAGCAACATCACGCCAGGGATGGCACACGGGATTGACTTCATCGAAATACCCGCTCATCGAGTATGCGCAGCAAATACTGCCCATACCCATTTTTCATCAGCGGCTGCGCGAGTCTTGTCAGTTGGCCTGCATCAATCCACCGCTGCCGATAGGCAATCTCCTCCGGGCAGGCCACTTTGAGCCCTTGGCGATTCTCAAGAGTGGCAATGAACTGGCTGGCATCGAGCAGTGATTCATGTGTTCCGGTATCCAGCCAGGCATACCCGCGCCCCATGATTTCCACCTTGAGTGCCCCTCGCTCCAGATAGAGGCGGTTCAAATCGGTGATTTCGAGTTCGCCTCGAGCCGACGGCTTCAGGCTTTGGGCAAGTTCGGAAACATGCTTGTCATAAAAGTACAGACCCGTCACCGCGTAGTTGGACTTCGGCCGCTTGGGTTTTTCTTCCAGCGACAACACCTTACCGCTTGCATCGAACTCAGCGACGCCATATCGATCCGGATCTTTCACATGATAGGCAAAGATACTGGCTCCCTCGGTGCGGCTCATTGCACTGTCCAGCAGGCTTTGGAATTCGTGTCCATAGAAAATATTGTCGCCGAGCACCAGGGCTGATGAATGGTTGCCGAGAAATGACTCCCCGATGATAAACGCTTGTGCCAGACCGTCGGGCGATGGTTGTACGGCATACCGCAGATCCAATCCCCATTGTTCGCCCGTACCAAGGAGTTGCTCAAACCGGGGTGTGTCCTGTGGCGTGGAAATGGGGTGTGTCCTGTGGCGTGGAAATGATCAGAATCTCGCGTATACCCGCCAGCATGAGCGTACTGAGAGGATAATAGATCATCGGCTTATCGAACACCGGCAACAGCTGTTTGCTGATTGCCAGCGTGGCCGGGTGCAAGCGACTACCGGATCCCCCGGCGAGGATGATGCCCTTACGACTACTCATGACTCCCTCAGAATTTGTTGCAGAATGTGCCTGACACCGATTTGCCAATGCGGCAATACCAGGTGGAATGTCCGGGAAAACTTGTCGGTATCCAACCGTGAATTGGTGGGCCGCTTGGCGGCAGTCGGATATTCGGACGTAAGGATTGCACTAATCGCCTCCGGCAATATCTTGAGCAACTTGCCCAGCATAATGGATTCCGACACGATAAACCGTGCATAATCACACCAATTGGTCTCACCGCCGGCTACAAGATGATACAGCCCGAAGGGAAACTCATCTTCCCCCTCACGCTGCTTCTGGCGAATCAGGTGGGCCGTGACATCCGCCAGTAAAGCCGCAGATGTCGGCGCGCCATATTGATCCGCCACGACTGTCAGGTGGTCACGCTCTTCGGCCAATCGCAGGATGGTTTTGGTAAAATTTCTCCCATGGGCGCCCACGACCCAGCTTGTCCGAAAGATGAGATGCTGCGCCCCGCTTTGCTGAAGTGCAATTTCGCCATCCCGTTTGGTCCGCCCATAAACGTTTTGCGGATTCGTCGCATCGTTCTCTGTGTACACCCCGGCTTTTATCCCATCAAACACATAGTCTGTGGAGAAATGCACCACCCAGGCGCCCAGTTTTGCCGCTTCCTCTCCAAGCACTCCCGGAGCAATCGTATTGACGGCATGCGCCAACTCAGACTCAGTTTCCGCTTTATCCACCGCAGTATACGCCGCAGGATTGACGATAATGTTCGGAGTGAATGACCGCACAAGACGCCGAATGGCGTGCGCATCGGCCAGATCACACTCAGGTTGACCCACCGCAAGCACCTCCCCGAGCGGGGTCAGCGCGCGCTGCAACTCAAACCCGACCTGACCATCTTTACCGGTTAAGAGTATCTTCACAGCACTCCAGAGCCGTACTGCTTCTTCATCCACTCCCGATACACACCGCTTCTTACATTGGCCACCCAGTTCTGGTTATCGAGATACCACTTCACCGTCTTACGAATGCCGCTTTCAAAAGTCTCTTCGGGTTTCCACCTCAGTTCACGCTCAATCTTGCGGGCATCGATGGCATATCGCCGATCATGCCCCGGACGATCCGTCACAAAGGTGATCAGGGAGCGGTACGTGGAAAATGGCAGATGGCCCGCAGCCGGCGGAGCAAGTTCATCCAGGATATCGCAGAGCGTATGAACAACCTCCAGGTTCGTCTTTTCGCTCCAGCCACCCACATTGTAGGTTTCACCCGTCAGCCCAGCCTGAAGCACCAGGCGGATGGCGCGGCAATGGTCTTTGACGTACAGCCAGTCACGAACTTGCAAGCCGTCTCCATAGAGCGGCAGCGGCTTGCCGGCAAGTGCGTTCAAGATACACAG
>JABMDH010000219.1 GCA_015904075.1 Nitrospira sp. | reverse complement strand
ATTGGTCTACGCCAAGGAGAACTGTTGCAGTTGAAATGGCAAGATGTGGATTGGAACGTGGGCATGCTCACCATTCACGAAACAAAAGCGGGAGAGCGGCGACGGGTGCCCATGAATTCGATAGTCGTTGAGATTCTTACAGACTTGAAGAGGGAGCCTGGAGCAGATCCCGATGCTCGAATCTTCCCCTATTCCGCCCGGTACCTGCGTCGGGCTTTTGATCGGGTGGTGAAAGCGGCTGGCCTAGCCCCTTTTAGATTTCACGATTTGCGGCACACCTTTGCCTCACGCTTGGCGATGCAGGGCGCGAATGATCGCACGCTCATGGCCCTGGGAGGCTGGAAATCGCCCGCGATGCTGGGGAGGTATGCCCACCTATCCCCTGCCCATCTATATCGAGCCGTGGAAGGCCTGACGCGGGTTGGAACCGTAACCAAAACCGTAACCAGCGGCACGCCGTCGAACGAAGAAACGCAGAAGCTATTGAAAGATGTGGTGAGCCGGCTGGGACTCGAACCCAGGGCCCTCGCCTTAAAAGGGCGATGCTCTACCGACTGAGCTACCGGCTCACACAGGAACACATGAATCGACGCTCGTCACACGTCATTCGTGAAGATTCAGGCACGGGCGGGGCTATCCTACCATTGACGAATGCCCGATGACTATGACCGTGTCTCACCGGCTCTTCGGGCGGCGACGGGAACAGTCCAACGGATTGCGGAGTATGATCGTTTCTGTCCGCTTGGACCCGGTCGAGATCATATCGATCCGGCATTGCGCCAGCTCTTCGATACGGGCCAGATAGCGTTTCGCCTCCGCCGGCAACTGCTTGTAGGTCGTGGCTCCGGTGGTCGAGGCGGTCCATCCCTTCATCCGCTGATAGACCGGCTCGCAGTTGGTCAACACATCCAAATCCGACGGCATATCTTTATAGAGTGTGCCTCCGTGCCTATAGCCGACACAAAGTTTGAGTTCCTTGCAGCCGTCAAGCACATCGAGCTTGGTGACGGCCAGAGAACTCAACCCGTTGACCTGGACTGCTTGACGAACCAGGACTGCGTCGAACCAGCCGCATCGCCTGGCGCGCCCGGTGGTCGAACCGAACTCCCGTCCACGCTCTTGGAGTCCCTGACCGACCGCATCGGTCAGTTCGGTGGGAAACGGCCCGCTGCCCACTCTGGTGGTATAGACCTTTGCGATTCCCATGACGGCATCGATCATCGTGGGACCCACGCCGGTTCCCGTGCAGGCCCCGCCGGCCGAGGAACTGGAGGAGGTCACATAGGGATAGGTGCCGAAATCCACATCCAGATGCGTGCCTTGCGCCCCTTCGAACAACACCGTCTTGTTCTTGTCGATGGCGCGATTTAGCAACGTCACCGTATCGACGAGATGGCTCTTGAGCCGGTCGGCATACCCCATGTATTGGTCGAATACCTTGTCGACCTGGAAGGTCTCGACCTTGTAGAGACGCTCCAGAAACCAGTTCATCTCGACCAGATTTTCTTCCAGTTTCTTCCTGAACAACGGGGGATTCAACAGATCGCCGGTGCGAATACCGACCCGCGCCATCTTGTCGGCATAGGACGGTCCGATACCCCGCCCGGTGGTGCCGATCTTCCGCAACCCCTTCGACTGCTCGGACGCCCGGTCGAGCGCCTTATGGTACGGCAGGATCAGATGCGCGCGCCGGCTGACGGCGAAGTTCTTGCCGATCACAATACCCTTGGCTTGGAGCTGATCCATTTCTTCGATCAGCGACCCGGGATCCACCACGACGCCGTTTCCGATCACACAGGTGGTCCGACGGTACAAAATTCCCGACGGAATGAGATGAAAAATGTAGGTCCCCTGTTCATTGATAACTGTGTGTCCCGCGTTGGAGCCGCCCTGATAGCGCACGACGATGTCGGCATCCCTGGCCAGGATGTCGACGATCTTGCCCTTGCCTTCATCGCCCCATTGGGCGCCGATTATGACGAGATTGCCCATGATCTGT
>JABMDH010000218.1 GCA_015904075.1 Nitrospira sp. | reverse complement strand
CATCAGATGCCCCCCTTTTCCGCACTACTTCGACCTGAGCTCCACACCACTACCCCGTTACGCACAACGCAACGCCGATTCATCATTATTTCACCGATTTGTCCACACGAGAGAGTCTGAGAGATGACCGCTCTCACGCAACCGCTTCAATGTCACGAGCCGCATGAATTCACCCGTGCGAAAGTTGTGATCCTGGAACTGCATGGCCATCAGGCCATCCCGGAGATCGACCACAGCGCCCTGAAGGTCCACGGCAGGGAGAAACCCTTGCGCCAGCTTGGTAAACTTGTCGAAGTTGACCCGGTAGGAGCGCTTATCCGGCTGCGCATCCTTGTTGATCGACACTTCCACACCTGGGACGAGTTTGGCCACTGCCGCCGCAAGATCCTTCACTTGATAGTTCCAGGTGTCACTCCCCACATTCACGGTCAAACACGCTCCCCCGTCGAGGTGGTCTCGCTGCACAGCCCAATCAATCGCCCGCGCCATGTCTTTGACATGAATCAGGGGACGCCACGGAGTACCGTCACTCAAAATATTGATTCGCTTGGAGGCAAGAGCCCCGGCCACAAAATCGTTCAGCACCAGATCCAACCGAAGACGATCACTCATCCCACAAGCCGTCGCGAAGCGAAGGCATGTGGCGGTAAACGTGTCCGAGGCCAGCGAGGCGAGATCCTTTTCCGTAGATACTTTTGACTTGGCATAAGCCGTGAGCGGATTGACCGCATCCTCTTCTCGCCGAGGACCGCCCTCAGCAAATCCGTAGACGCTGCAACTCGACGCGAAGACAAACTTTTTCACACCAGCCTGCTTTGCCTTTTTGGCAAGATCGACACTCGCTCGATAATTAATATCGAGTGTAATGTCCTCAAACAATGCACCCATAGGATCATTGGAAATCGCACAGAGGTGCACCACTGCATCCACTCCCAGGAGCACCTCAGAGGATACGGATCTGATATCGCCAAAATACTGAAGATCGGCACGGCTTTCTGGAAACCGTTCGACACCTGTCAGGCAGTGCGCAAAGTACCCTGCGTCATACCCGACGATTTCAGCACCTGGATACGATTCCCTCAGGCGACGCAATACCAAAGGCCCCACATACCCCATGTTACCGGTGATGAGAATCTTCATGATTGTTTCCCTCAGTTCAAGACGACCCTAATTTCGCAACAAAGATCGAGCGTCAGATGACTACTTATGACGAGGAAGAAACCTGTATCCGATCCACGCGTCCGCTGGCGATACTGCTTATAACCAGGCCTATCTATCGTCGTTCGCTGTCGATAGCACTATACAGCTGCCATTCCTTACCAAACCTTCCAGGGAGCCTTACCGGACTGCCAGAGGTCTTCAAGCTGGTTCTTTTCGCGCAACGTGTCCATGCACGACCAAAAACGATCATGGCGATATCCCATGAGTTGCCCTTCGCGGGTCAATCGTTCAATAGGCTCACGCTCCCAGATCGTCTCATCGCCGGCAATATAATCGATCGCCTCGCGTTGCAGCACGTAGAACCCGCCGTTGATCCAACCTTCTTCACCGTGCGGTTTTTCCTTAAACCCGGTGATCCGGTCCTTATCGTACTCCAAGCGACCAAATCGAGCCGGGGGAAGCACAGAGGTGACGGTAGCAAGTTTCCCATGGGAATGGTGAAACTTCATGAGCGCCTGAATGTCGATGTCTGCCACTCCATCGCCGTACGTAAAGAGACAGGTCTCGTCCTTCTCAATCCACTTCTTCAGACGTCTCAACCGCCCCCCGGTCTGAGTGTGAAGACCGGTATCAACAAGGTGTACCTTCCAGTCTTCGTGCTGTTTGCCGCCATTGATCGTCGTTTTTCCGGTATCCAAATCCACTGAGATA
>JABMDH010000217.1 GCA_015904075.1 Nitrospira sp. | reverse complement strand
CTGGCCGAATATTGAGGGATCGTGAAAACGCTTCCGCAGCCTTCTCCAGCTTGCGATCTTTGAGATGAAGCCTTGCGAGGAGATAATACCCCTCTGCCGACGAGGGATTCGACTCAACCGCCCTTCTTGCGGCATCAGCAGCCCCCTTCAGATCACCTTGACGCAATAAGGTTTCTCCCCGTTCGATATGAGACCGGGCTTCATCTTTGCGGTTCGCCGGGGAGACAACGGAAGCAGACCAAGACTGCAATGGCAAGACGGAATAGGCCGCACTAGAAGCAAGGACAAACACCATGACTGGGACAAACCGGTTTCCCATGAGACCCCGCATGTATCCCTTCGACTCCACAGGATGCTCGGCGTCGCCTCATGCCTCGATATCGATGGAGCCTGAGACGTCAACCGGCGGTTTTCACAGCCTATTTGACCTCGCCATTGGAACTATAAAGACCGGGCTCCGGCAAATCAATGTACGAAGCACGTACGGCCATCATACACATGCGGATCAATCGAGGCACGGGCTACAGCCTTACCGCTTGCCCACCGCATTAGACACACGTACTCCATATTGTATACAATGTGGCCTCACTCACGAGTACTGTGGGAGCCGCTACGATATGACGAAGAAGAATGAACGGATCGTGCCACCTGAATTCTCAAGTCTGAGCGCATCGATCGTGACGACGCTCAAAGATCAGATTCTCCATTGGCAATACCCCCCGGAACACCGCCTGACCGAGGCAGAGCTGTGCAAGCAGTTCGACGTCAGCCGTAGCCCGGTGCGTGAGGCCTTGCGGATACTGGCAACGGATGGGTTTGTGCAGAGAATGCCCAACCGGAGTTACAGGGTAAAGCAACACAACCTGCAAGAAATCGAGGAGCTCTACGATGTCCGCTTGGCCCTTGAACTGTTTGTCGTCGAACGGTTGGCGACACGGAATGAGCCCGTCCATAGGGATATCGCCGCGCTGAAACGTACATGGACAGGCCTGTTAAACGGCTCGCCCAGAAAAGATGAGGAACTCGCCAGGCTGGACACACAGTTTCACGAAACACTCGCCCATGCCTCAGGCAACAAATCATTGCTGCGCCAGCTGCGTGCGATCAACGAGCGATTGATGCTGTTCCGCATCATCGACTTCGCCAAGACACACCGGGCGGCGAGCACCTGCCGCCAGCACCTGGATATCCTCAAATACATTCTCGCAAAGAATGTCGCCGGCGCACGCAAGGCGATGCAGAAAAATATCGAGGAGGGCCGGAACAATGTTCATTCGGCAATCAAAGATGCACTGGCACGGTCCTATTCATTGTAGTGTGCTGATCCGCCACTGACGTTGTTTCTGCCTCGCAACATACCGAGGGTAACGCAACCGGACCGTCGAAGGGGGCCAGATGCGTCTCTTCGCTCTTTCAGCCGGGATTGAGGCGCCGACCGCGCGCTTCAGCGGAATTGTGCACAGCGTTTTCGATCGAGCCTGCAATATCAGGCTTGAAACCGGCGCCCTGCTGACCCTGGTGTCTTCAGAAAAACCCAACGTGCCCAATGGTCTCCGAATCAAGACACCGGCCCGGTTCGCCTTTCCTGACTTCGTCCGCGCAGGAGAACCGGCTGCTTGCCGTGGCGGCACCGTCCGATTCACCCAATCCGTTCTTTCTATCGATCTGTGGACCGCCGCGTGCTGGCATATCGACCTCAACAGGTTACGAATTGATCTCCACAGGCAGGACCAGGCAATAGCATGGACGACCGCATGGCAAACGTTGCGACAACATCAGCGGGGAGATACGATCTCTGCGATTATCGAGGCCATGGCTCGGGCTGAAGGAGCCTTTGGAACTCTTC
>JABMDH010000216.1 GCA_015904075.1 Nitrospira sp. | reverse complement strand
GCCACCAGCGCGCTGTTGGAGCCGCCCACGGGACAAACCAGCCGGTCGCCGTCCAGGAGCGGATGGGCGGACCAACCCCACGCCGGCGGTTGGTCGAGGTGAAAATCCTTCAGGAACTGCCGCCACAGCGAGACTCACTGATGTGAGAAACATGTCGATCAACGGTTCGCCGCGCAGATAGCCCAAGACGAACACCACGGCCACCACCGCAAGCGCCAGCCACAGCAGCTGATAGCCAAATTGTTCCAAGCGACATTGAAGTGGTGTTTCGGCCCTTTCTGCTGCCTCCGCCGATTGAATCATGGAAGAGATTCGTCCGAGTTCCGTTCGCTGACCGATCGTCACCACCAGCGCACGCGCCTTACCCGACACAGCAGTCGTACCCATAAACGCCATATTGGTCTGATCTGCCAGTGGTACAGTAGTTCCGCCGAGTGCCTGCGTGTCTTTCTGCACCGGTGTGGATTCTCCGGTCAGTGAGGCTTCTTGTGTCTGGAAATTCACCGTGTACAGGAGACGGGCATCGGCAGGAATCCGGTCACCTGCCTCCAGTAGGATGATGTCACCAGACACCAACTCTCGTGCGGGAATTGACTGGAGTGTACCTTCACGAAGTACACGAGCTGTCGCAACCGACATCTTTCGGAGCGCCGCCAAGGATCGTTCAGCTCGGAATTCCTGGACAAACCCTAGGAGACCATTGAACAAGACGATGGCCAGGATGGCGGCGGTATCGAGCCAATCTGCCAATAAGCCGGAGAGCATGGCCGCGCCAATCAGCACCCACACAATCACACTGGAAAACTGGGAGACAAATACGCAGGCCCATGAACGAGGCGGAGCCTCGGGCAGTTCGTTATATCCTTCCTGCGCTCGGCGGCGATTGACCTCCTCGGAGCTCAGGCCTGACTCAAGGTCGACGCCAACTTTTGCAGCGAGGTCTATTGTGTCCAACCTGTACCAAGTGGTCGCCAGCGGTGTTTCACATATTGACGGTGGCATGGAACATTCCCATGATGTATGACGACGGATGTATCCTCAGCGTCCCTCTAGCACGGCGCATGCCTTGCAAAGCCCTCAACGAAGGGTGTGTCAAATGATTTACTGTGGTGTTATACCATGTCGGTCAGATGGCCACTGTGGCCGAATGCGACAGTACGTGAGTCAGGCGGAATCGATTGTTCAGATGACAGTTGATTAGATCGAGAAAATAATGTGTGCGCATACGTTGAACGTGCGTTCTTGGTAATCACGCAGATCATTTACCGCGGGGTGGGAAAGAACACCAACTGGCTTTTGGCCACATGCGGCTTGACGAATCTCTATTTCACCCGGCGCACCTCCTGGTCAGCTCCTAACGAGATTGAAGAGGCAGGGCCGCTGGTTGGAGAGGCTGCTCTGAAAGCAGCGCTCCCCTCGCGTAAACGGAGGGATGCTTAGAGAGACTTCTTCAACCGTGCCAGGATCGTCAGAAGCAGGAATTAACCGGAGCTTCCCTAGCAGGATGCTGAAAAATTCCCCCAGCGTTGTTCTCGCATCGCTCAGAGGCTCAACGTACCGAAGCGTACGCCTCGCCTCTTCACTCGCTGCGGCCTTGCTGGATGGCCTTTTTGAGCATCCTGTGGTTATCGTGGCATCAGTGCCATACGTAAGACTTCACCCGCATACTTATGGATAAACCGAGTTTTTCCGCAGCCTGCTAGGGCCTAGACGGGAAGAAGGAGTGAATGACTGTGAATCACAACAAACCATTTGAAGCGACCTGTCCATTGCCGATGACATCAAAGAAGACTGTGCAGCTGGCACATGGCGGTGGTGGCCGACTCATGCAAGAGTTGATTCATGACGTGTTTGTGCGGGCGTTTCATAACCCCATGCTGGAGTCTCTGCACGACGGCGCGACCTGGCCGATGGAGAAGGGGACGCTTGCGTTCACCACTGATTCCTATGTCGTGCGTCCGCTGTTCTTTCCCGGCGGTGACATTGGACGTTTGGCGGTGAATGGCACGATCAATGATCTGGCTATGTGCGGCGCGAAACCTCTGTATCTGAGTGCGGGATTCATTCTGGAAGAGGGGCTCAGCATGGATGTGCTGCAGCGAGTCGTGAACTCGATGGCTGAGGCCGCGAGGACGGCTGGGGTGCCGATCGTGACCGGCGATACCAAGGTCGTGGATCGCGGTAAGGGAGACGGGATCTTCATCAATACGGCGGGAGTCGGTCTAGTGCCGGCCGGCGTGCGTGTGTTGCCGACATTAATACAGCCAGGTGATACGATTCTTGTGAGTGGTGATCTCGGCTCCCATGGTGTCGCGGTCCTCAGTGTGCGGGAAGGATTAACGTTCGCCGGTAATGTCGAAAGCGATTCAGCGCCATTGCATCACATTGTTAGTGATTTAGTTGACAGTGGCATTGACATCCATTGTCTGCGTGATCTCACCCGTGGTGGACTGGCCAGTGCATTGAATGAACTGGCCGTGGCGGCGAAGGTTGGCATGGTGATTGAGGAGCTTGCTATTCCTGTGCATGAGCCGGTGCGTGGCGCCTGCGAGCTATTGGGGCTCGATCCACTCTATGTGGCGAATGAGGGGCGTTTTATCGCGATGGTGCCGGCATCGCAGGCCGAAGCCGCGCTGGCTGTGATGTGGCGGCATGGGGCGGCAAGAGAGGCGGGACATATCGGCGTCGTTACGGATCGCGATCCTCCAATTGTGGCCCTGCGAACCGTTGTTGGCACACATCGTATCCTCGACCTGCTGTCCGGCGAACAACTGCCGCGAATCTGTTAGTAGGTTGTCGATCGAGTCCATTCGCACCGTCTGAAATCTCCCACCTCGTTGAATTGTTCTGAGTGAAATGTCACATTCCACGACAGCATTCGACAAGTCTTCCTTGGAGTTTTTCCCGACGCTAGGGAGGGGCTGCACTATAGATGGTGCGACGTCTTGTGCGTTCAACCTCTTCATCTTTGGCAGAGGGGGATGTACCGTTTGCTCCGATGGCACAATGATTGCGTGGTGAAAGTGCTAGAGCTCGAGCAGGTCAGGTTGAGGTGGAAGCGTATGCCATTCATGTCCAGGGTGTTGGTACCCTTGATGGTTTTGTTGTGTGTGAATGTGGCGCATGCTGCTTTGAAGCAGAAGACCGGTAATGCAGCTGCGCATACAGATGAGTCATGGGGATGAGCAGGACACTGCCATGGATGCCTGGACATCAAAATTGTCAGGCGAGGCTATTCACGACGTTCTGGACCATGTTCTGACGTTCCCTTGCTGATTGAGTCGATCAACCAGATGAAAGCGTCCTGGAAAACAGGTCTCAGTTTTGGCTTGACCTCAGGAGTCATCACGACGCTCGGCCTGATGGTAGGGCTGCACTCCGGAACACATTCGCGCGCGGTCGTGATCGGCGGGATTCTGACCATTGCGATTGCCGATGCCATGTCCGATGCCCTCGGCATCCACGTATCTGAAGAATCGAACAATAGCGGGTCTACGCGGCATGTCTGGGAGGCGACCTTGGCGACCTTCGCTGGGAAGTTCGTCATCGCGCTGAGCTTCGTCGTTCCGGTTGTGCTGCGTCCGCTCGATCAGGCGATCATGATCAGCGTAGTCTGGGGCATGTTCT
>JABMDH010000215.1 GCA_015904075.1 Nitrospira sp. | reverse complement strand
ATGCGTGCGGGCTGACGTGGACGTCGAGCCGCGGCGAGCGAAAGACCCTTCGGACCATACGTTTCTCTGGGCAGAGTTTTCGGTCTAGCCGCGCGCGCAACGCCCACTCCCCGCCGCTCCGATCAGCAGGCTAATCACCCGCCTGACCGGGCAGGACAACATTCTCACGCCGCATGAAGCAAAGATTCTTTCTCCTTCAGATGATTAAGGCGGTTCTGTATCAGCATCGGATCGACGATCAACCCGCAATTGATACAGCGATGGACGATGAGGCTTGACGACAATTCCGGCTGCCGTTCTTCGATCATCAGACCTTTGCACTTTTGACAAGTCATGAGCACTCCTCCTTTTTATAAGTGGCGGTATCGAATCCTGCCGCACACGCGAGGCAAGGTAACATTGTGAGATTAATCCTATGTTAACAGGCAGTTAAAAGTGTCTAATGTTCACGGCCCACCAACGTGCAGCGTCGCTATTATCGGAGCGGGAGCGGCAGGTAAGAAAGCTCCGCGGCGAAGAACGTACAAGTACCTGGAGTGTTCCGGTTGAATCCCTCTCAAGCTGCCAGATGAACAATCAGTTGCGTTGTCCAAAAACAAACAGATCCACTGCTGCCGAGAGTTTGACCTCGTTCACGGGGGCGGCTTACACTCCCAACCTTATAGCCTGAGGCGATAAACGATGACTCCAGCGGCGACACTGCTCCACAAACTGCTTGAATATGTTCATGAGCAAGCGAAGGAGATTGATCCTCGTGGGTTCAGGCTATCCACGTCCAGAAATTTGCTCTGGAATCGTGAGACCCTTCTCGGGCTGCCAGGAGTCGAATTTGATCTAAAAGTTGCCGGTGATCATGTCTGGCTTCGAATCCGTCGCCTTGAGGCCCACCCACCCCCACCTGTTCCAGTCATTCACAAAGATGTCATTCGTGTGAGCAGTGATCCGAATGGACCGAAGCCAACCCTTGACGAAACAGCGTTACGTCATAGACTAAGCCGAGCGGGTGAGGATCAGACACCAGAAGAGCGGGCGAGGCATGAGGTACTTGAACGAAACACATTGGCCAAAGCACTGGAGGTGTATGACACGCTGTGGGAGTCTTGGGCAGAGGGCGAACGCCCTCGACTAAAGAGCATCAACTTGTATGGAGACCTCTTTGCCCTCAAGCATCAATTGGATTCAGAGGAAACGGCTAAGCCCCAGGAATTGGTCTGGGGCATTGGAGTGGCGGTATGGAAACTTTTCTGGGAGGAGGGCGTCGTTGCTTTTGAATATCCGCTGCTGACCCAAGCCGTTGAAATCTCCATGGACCAGTCCACTCTCGCCCTTGACATTCGCCCGCGCGCCACACTGCCGCGCGTGGAACTGGATGCCCTCATTGCCTGTGGAGTGACTGGGGCAACGGATGTCGAGCGTGCCATGCGTGTACACCTTGAAAGCCACCCTGATCAGTCCGTGACACCTTTTGATAGTTCGAGTTATAGCGATGTGCTGAAACTTGCGGCGGGCAGATTAGATAGCCATGGAAGCTATCAGGATTGCATGTCCAGTGAGTCCATGATCCCCAACCCGGGCGAGCATCTGGTGGTGACGAATGCCTGGGCAGTCTTTGCGCGGCCTCGTTCCCATAATTATCTCCTTGAGGATCTGCGACATTTGCAGGACAAATTGGAAGCAGGTTGCGAGATTCCGATAGGCCCACAGGCCTTGGTTACACCGCCGTCAGACCAACCGGTTGAGTATGAACCGGTCCGGTTTCGTGGGTTATCAAGCCGAGGCGACATGGGGTCCGGTCCCGTTGAAGAACTCTATTTCCCCCTTCCATACAACGACGAACAGGTCACGATCATTCAACGCCTGGACCGAGCAGAAGGAGTGACAGTACAAGGGCCGCCTGGCACAGGGAAAACTCATACAATCGCCAATATCATCTGCCATTACCTCGCCACGGGTCGTCGCGTGCTCGTGACTTCGAGGGGGGAACCCGCCCTAGAAGTCCTCCAGACGAAGATTCCTGAAGATGTCCGACCGCTTACAGTCGCATTGCTCGCAAGTGACCGTGAAGGCGTTCGGCAATTTCAAGCCTCGATTGAAGCCATCCAGCATCAGGTCTCGCAACTCAATCCTGAACAGATACGACAGGATATTGTGTTGTTACAGGATGCCATTGCGCGGGCGCATGCGGACTTGATGAGGATCGATCAAGAGATTGATGACATTGCCGTGGCACAACTTTCGAATGTCACAATTGACGGAGTCGAACGACGCGCACAGAAGCTGGCAGAACTAGTCGTTTCTGGCGAGGAACGATTTGGATGGTTCGATGACCCTGTCACGCTCACAGCGAACCAAGCACCACCCCTCTCGGAGGAAGAAGCCGGGATGTTACGAACCGCGCGGCGGACGCTTGGGAATGACTTAGTGTATATCCAGGCCGTGATACCTTCTGCAGACGATTTTATGTCGATTGCAAAAATGTCCACGTTGCATGACGTGCTGTCGCGGATGAAGGTGATTGAGACCGAGGTAGCTACAGGTATGCTTCTTCCGTTGAAAGCCATGACGCCGGAAGTGCTCCAAGCTGCTCGTGAACTGGTGGCCTGTGTCGAGGAGGCGATTGCGCTGGCGGAGACGGTGGATGGGGTTGGCGATGGCTGGCCGGAAGTGCTTCGTACGAAGTGTAGAGTGGATTCGTATGCTTCTGAGCGACAAGCCTTTGAAGCACTCTTTACCGATCTAGAGCGACTCATCAAGGCTCGAGCCGAATTCCTCAAGCGTCCCGTCGAATTTCCCAATGCGGGACTAACCTCTCCCAAAACCCGTGAGGCCGTCACGCGTGGAGCATCAGATGGTAAGCCCTTTGGCCTGATGTCATTTGGCCAAGGCGAGGCAAAGGCTCATCTCACAAATGTGCGCATTGATGGACTGGCCCCTCAGAGCGCTGATGATTGGACGCACATCCTTCGCTATCTAGATCTGCACGAAGAGGTGGTATCGTTTACGACACGGTGGAACCATGTGGCGCCTGACCTGTCGATTCCCACGCTGAACGGTCGCGGAAATGTTCTGCGAGAAATCGAAGTGGTGGCGATGACCGCGCAGAAGGCTCATCGATTAGGTACGCACTACGATGTCGTCCTCCCAAAACAAGCGGAAGCTGTGTTTGTACGACCCCCCGCCAAGGCCCTCTCTGGCACAGCGGCTGAATTAAAGATGGTCCGAGACCAGTTACTAAAACATCTCAGCAAAGCCGACCTGGCTCGGGCAACCACCGAGTTTGCCACACTACGGGAGAAACTCGCAGGTAAAACAGGGCCGATCTCTGAACGACTCCGTACATTTCTCCATCACACCCTCGGAAATCCTGAGATCCCTGCCGAACAGGTCGTCGACAGTTATGCCGAGTTACTCGCGGAGCTGACACGTCTTGCGAACCTGTCTCACCCGCTTACCACTGTTCGAGATCTGACCACTCGCCTTGAAGAGGCAGGCGCTCCGAAATTGGCGGCGCGGCTTCGTATCACGCCCATGACAACATCGGGGGATGACACCGTCTTCCCCGTGAACTGGCGAGAGGCATGGAATTGGGCACGAATGTCAACGCATTTAGAGGGAATTGACTCACGCCGGGAACTGCGTACTTTGGCGACGCGGCGCCAGGAGTTGGAAAGTGGATTGGCGCGGCTTTATCGGGAGGTAGTGGCAAAAGCTGCCTGGGTTGCTACGAAACGGAACGCGACGCCCAAGGTTCTCCAGGCGTTGGCGGGATATGCGACCGCCATTCGCAGGATTGGGCAAGGGACCGGCCCAAACGCGACGCGATATCGTCGAGATGCTCGCGATGCGATGACGGATGCGGCGGGCGCAGTCCCCTGTTGGATCATGAGCCATGCCCGAATTTCCGAAGCGATGCCGGCGGATATTGGCGCATTTGACTTGGTGGTTGTCGATGAAGCGAGCCAATCCGATTTATGGGCACTACCGGCAATCTTACGTGGGAAAAAGATTCTGGTGGTCGGTGACGACAAGCAGGTCTCACCAGATGCCGGTTTCACAGCTGGCGAGCGGATTCGAGAGCTGAAGTCCCGTTTTCTGACTGAGCAGCCGTACGGAACCGAGATGACTCCGGAGAAGTCTCTATACGATCTCGCTGCTCGTGTGTTTGCCGCGGAGCAAGTTATGTTGCGCGAACACTTTCGGTGTGTGCCGCCCATCATTGCTTATTCCAACCGCGTGTTCTATCGAGGAGGGATCCGCCCTTTGAGAATTCCCAAAGCGAGTGAACGGATCGAGCCTCCATTGGTGGACTTGTATGTTGAAGGGGGGGTGCGAGATCAGCGCGATTGTAATGCGTATGAGGCGCAGGCTATTGCCGAGGAGATCGAGACGATTCTGAACGATGAGCGATTTGTGAACCGGACCATCGGGGTTGTCTCACTGCTCGGGATCGATCAAGCCAAGCATATTGATACAATCGTGCGTCAACGGTGCAAGGGGCCAGAACTCATCCGCCGCCGATTTGAGTGTGGCGATGCCCGCACATTTCAAGGTAGCGAGCGCGATATCATGTTTCTCTCCCTGGTCGTGGATGCAGCGAATTGCAAAGCTGTGTCAGGGAACATGTTTGATCAGCGGTTTAACGTGGCGGCGTCTCGGGCACGAGACCGCATGTATCTCGTCCGGTCTGTGCAGACGAGTGCGCTTTCCGATAAGGATCTGCGCATGACCCTGCTCTCGCATTTCGACAAGCCGCTGGTGACAAATCAGGAAGAAACGAATCGGTTAATTGAGCGGTGTGAGTCTGGATTTGAGAAACAGGTGTTCAGCGCCCTCTCTGATAAGGGGTATCGCGTCCTCCCGCAAGTGAAAACGGGCGCGTATCGCATCGATATGGTGGTGGAAGGGGCAGGCGATGCTCGGCTGGCGATCGAATGCGATGGTGATGAGTTTCACGGTCCTGACCGCTGGCCGCACGATATGAGTCGCCAGCGCATTCTCGAGCGGGCCGGATGGCGATTCTGGCGGTGTTTTGCCTCCACGTGGACTTTGCACCGTGAGGACGTCTTTAATGAGCTGCTGAAGGAACTGGCCTTAATGGGCATTGAGCCAGTTGGAGCACTCTACCAAGCACCAACCTTGGTGGAGAAACGACGCTGGGCCCCACGGCCAAGCAGTACCTTAGGTGGGGCCTAATTCGACCACACACCCTCGATAACTAGAAACTTTATCCAGCGAATATGTCTCCGACAACCTTAGACCCGTTCACCTGTTTGATTGAGAGAGTGGTCAGTCGTGTATCCCTTGGCCTGACCAAAACCTCTGAAACGGTGTATCACGAACACGTAGTGCTTTCCGGTCGCGTCACCGAAATGCACTATGGTCAGATTCGTGGAAATCTTAAACCTCCCGCTCAAATCTCAGCCGAGATTACCGTCACCTTTACTGACGAACAAGCAGCAGACCCCACGATCACGGAGCTCGATGGGCCCTACATCGGCGAGATTTGTTATTTTGACGAGCCGCCTCCTGATCATCTGGCCATCCGTATGCAATTGCCAAAGGCAATGTGTCCCAAAATCATGAGTCTAGGATGGAGTACCGTCCAGTTTCATACCACTCCCCAAATATTGAAATTCCGCACACAGGCGCAGCAAGCGAGTCACACGATTGGATATTTCAGGCAAGTCACCTTTCAGATTGAAACTCAGGCCAAGAAGTAGATTCATCATCACAGATCCGTCTGTCTCAACCTTTACAGACAAGGGCAAGGACCTGTGCCGATAATGGATCAAACCGTTGATATCTGTATTGTCGGAGCGGGAGCGGCAGGACTTGCTGCTGCCATCGCAGCCGCAGAGCGAGCGAAACCCGCCGACGCCCTTCGGATTCTCCTCCTGGACGGCGCACAGACCATCGGCGCAAAAATTCTCGTGTCCGGCGGCGGGCGCTGCAATGTCACGCACGAAGTCATGGCCCCAACCGATTTCTTCGGCAATCGCCGGATCATCAAGAATGTGCTGGCCGCGTTTTTCATTGAAGACACCATCAAGTGGTTTGCTTCGATGGGCGTCGAACTCAAGCGTGAAGAAACCGGCAAGCTCTTTCCTGTCACTAACAAATCACGGACTGTCCTGAATGCGCTCGTTGAGCGTTGTCGTCAGTTGGGTGTGGAAATTCGTCAGGACCATCGTGTTCACGCGATCGAACCAGCCACTGGAGGGGAGGCGGGCTTCCGGGTGCATCATACTCATGGAACTCTCGTTGCAAATCGACTCCTCCTGGCCACCGGCGGCCGATCTCTCCCCAAATCAGGCAGCGATGGTTTCGGGTACGAGCTGGCGAGACAAATGGGCCACCATGTGACTGCGACCGTCCCGGCACTCGTCCCGCTGGTGCTGGATGACCGTATGTTTCACAACAAACTCTCCGGGCTCTCTCACGAGGTTGAACTCACCACGATCGTGAACGGGACAATCGTCGATACTCGAACCGGCAGCTTGCTCTGGACCCATTTCGGCATTAGCGGACCGGTGGTGATGGACGCGAGCCGGTTCTGGTGTCTGGCACAGAAACAGAATGACACCGCATCGGTCCTCGGGAACTTTGTCCCAGGCTGCACTCAGGAAGTCGTGCGGGAATGGTTGATAGAGGAGGCGCGGGTCCATCCTCGCCGAACACTGGTCAAAACTCTTGCTCAGCGGCTTCCCCAGCGATTAGCCGAATCGCTCAGCCAGCATGCGACGTGCGACGGCCAGGCAGCCATTGCGCAACTGTCACGGAACGACCGGGACCATCTCCTTACTCTGCTCACGAAGTTTCCATTTCCCATTGTGCGCGATCGTGGATGGAACTACGCGGAAGTGACTGCAGGCGGTGTGCCGCTTGAAGAGATCAACTTTCGGACGATGGAATCGAAGCTTACGCCGGGTTTGTATTTCGTCGGCGAAATTCTGGACTGCGACGGCCGCATCGGAGGCTTCAACTTCCAATGGGCCTGGGCGACAGGACGGCTGGCTGGAAGAGCAGCCGCCGGTTCTTAAGACGACATTCTTGTCCCATACCAATCACTCCTCGATCAACTCACATGGACCATACCGCATGGATCACGGAGAGATCGCCGGCTGTACAAATCTGAGGTCGGCTGCGGCAGCGGTTCTGACCGGTGGATGGTCCCCCTCGTACCTGGTCGGAAAGACATAGAGCCGCTCCCCGACTGAAAACAGCAACTTGTACTCCGTCACTTCATCACCGCGTAGATATACCCTCAGCAAAGCGGATGTTGCTAGTTTATCGGCCCGTGCCCAGTTCACACCAAGCTGTACAGGGATAATGTAGAGGCCGACGGCAATCACAGCGAACGAGAGGTACGCCATCGACAGGTCGATGCTCTGGTCCGCCTTGCTCAATCGCACGGCAATGAGTTCCAGCGCCGAGCTACACAACAGCAGCAACATGATAACGGACACGACCGAAAAAACAATGACAGCTGCGACGTAATCGAATGTGCTGAGCAGTGTGGTACTCGCTAAGAGCATGATGACGAGCCACGGACCATAATGGACGATAGCCACCGATATTTTGAACCGCGTGCTCTCGGTCAGATTACCTCTGTGCTCAATCACAGCGAGGTTCGTCGTGGCCAGGTAGACGAAAAAGAGAATCAGGAGGAGTGGAATCCAACTCTGGCCAAAATAGGTCGCCATCGGAACCTCGTCCAAGATCCATGAGGCCCCGAATTCCGAAAAATAGGATCTCGTATAGATGGCTCCCGCGAGATACGCCAAGCCACCGATTCCGGCCAAACCTGCCATTACTTTTGGCGCGTGCTCGATAATCCGCCGAGCCCCGTCACGGGCCAATTCAATATTGTGGTGATCGTTGTGCGACATAGTTCACAACCCGGAACACCCCGGCTCAAGACGGTCCCTCAACCAGCGTGACGCTCAAGTCGGCTACTGACTCTGCTTATCGATGACCGTGTCTCATGGCTCGCGCAGCAATACGACAATCACTCCTGCCATGATGACGGTTGCGCCCAGAAAGAGGAGAAACGACTTGGTCTCGGGAAGACTGGGCTCACTCGGCGGTGCCCAGTTGACGAACAGAGCTAGGGCAATGAGTGCCACCCCGAGAGCAGCCAATAATTTCCCGCGCAGCGCCATGCCCCGCATGTTACACCTCAGCCATGTGCCGGTCGACCGGCAGTCGAGGGATGAAATTGCATGAAGCCGCGTTGATCGTGACGCGTATCTCGTAAACAAAAATCCGATACAGAAATACTCTTGTAACTCTACGCGTCACGCTTCACAAGATACGAGCGACACAAACGGAGTAGTGGATCGGCGCTAGCAGCAGAAACACTCATGGGTAATGCGGGTTAGGGCTCTTGCTCTTCAATGTCTTCGATCGACTGCTTAAGCGCCGCAACAAATGCATCCGGTTGAGCCAATGCCTGCTCTGTGAGTTGGAACTCAGAGACCAACACACCGGCCTTATCGACCACGATCAACCGATAGCCCTGTTTCACAATGATACTCTCTTGAGATGTGATCTAACACGAATCCAGCGAACCAGAATATTGCTCAACGAAGACCCGCTCGACAAGACAGAATGGCCCGAGCGATGGCCGGAGAGAACGCGATTACCTGCGGAAAAGGACTCCCGACCCCCATATATTTGAGCCAAACTGAGGTCAGGATCGTAACCCTGTGGCACTGAGGCACACGTTCTAGGGTTTAAATGAGGCTACGGCCTCTTCTTCTGTATTATACAGCTGAATGTTGTTTCCATACACGCGGCTCAGAAGATCAAAGCCGCTCGCCTCAAGAGCTTCTTTGACCATCCCCTTCGCACCGGCAATCTTCATCCCCCCTTGAACATTATTGAGCTGCTTGCCCGTGAGAATGAGCACCCGTATGCCGCCGCTGCTGATATAGTCGATATCAGCCAGATTGATGACGACCTTTTTCGCCCCCTGGTCCAGAATCTCTTTCATTTCCTTGTTACCCTGTTCGGCAGTGGTGGCGGAGAGACTCCCCTGCATCCTGACGAGGGTAACCCCTGCGTTCTCCCGAGAGGTCACAATCAACGTGTGTCGAGTTCCTTGCTCCATTGTTGCGCTCCTTTCCTTATTGAAAATTGCCACTCAGTCTGAATTGAGCGACGAATCAACGAAAAGACAGAAACAGCCGCCTCGTCGCAGCTATGCCGCAGATCATCCGACGATATTAACTTCGCACGCCCGCTTAAATCTCCTCACCTACAGTAACCCAAATTTCGAAAAGTAGATACCCGCTCTCCGCAACATCGCATCGAGTACTAGGCCACCTCTTGTGCCTTTGAGATGGCCTCTTCAAGCGTAGGAGCATGGAGGCTCATAATCATCACTCCGCTCAATTGAAACACTTTACGAACGTGATCGTTTCCTCCACAGAGCACCACTCTTCCGCCCTTTTTAATCATGGCCATCGCCGTTTTCAAGATCACCCGCAGCCCAATCGAGGAAATATACTCGATTTGAGAAAGATCAAGCACAACCTGTCTTGCCCCACGCTCGATGTGACCTGCCAGGATACGCTCGACTTCAGGCCCGCCGTTCGAGTCGAACCGGCCCTGCGGAGTGACAATCATGACAGACCCGTTCTGACGCGAGACGACGGTCATCTCCGCTCTCCTCCAGTCTTGACTCGATCATTGCAGCCGCCTGGCTTCGTACGCTTTGACCCAGGCCGCACCGGTCCGTCTGATGGAAGCTGTCGCATCAGCTGACCAACCTCTTTTTCACCGTCAGAACATTATGCCCTACGGCGCGATGGTATGACACCTCGTCAAACATGAAACGCACCAGGTGAATCCCCAATCCGCCAATCTCACGCTCATGCAACAGCTGCGACAAATCCGGGGACGCCACTGTCAACGGGTTGAAGGGGATGCCATCGTCTGTAATGGTCAAGATCACGCACCCATCGCGCACATCGCCTTCCACCTTGATATGATGCTCTGTCGGATCATTGGGGAAAGCATACTGCACGACATTATTGAGCAGATCATCCAGCGCCATATTGAGCGTAGGGATCAGGGGCTTGGCCCCAGCCCATTGCGCCACATACAGTTCAAACGCCTCCTGCAGAACGGGAATGGCCGCCAATTGATTGGGTATCGTTTGACAAAAGACTGCCGCCGCCACATCAGACGGGGCGAGACCGTAATACCGGAGCCCCAGCATGGTGATATCGTCCGCTTGCGAGGCGTCGGCGGCAAAGGTTTTGACCGCGGTCATGACCGCACTGATGCGCTCAGCCACCGAGTCCGCCTGGGATTGGTCAAGAACCGTTTTCAACCGATCGTTGCCAAACAGTTCGCGCCGGACATTATCGGCTTCAGTGACTCCATCGGTGTAGAAAAAGAGCTCATCCCCCGGGGCCAATTGGATCGTGCTCTCCTTGAAGGCAATGCCCGGCATGGGACCGACAAGGGGTCCGTCCTGGGCCGTCAGCCACTCGAACCGCCCGTCCCGCCGCTT
>JABMDH010000214.1 GCA_015904075.1 Nitrospira sp. | reverse complement strand
GCCGGATCGTATCGGCAAGATCAAGCCGGGCATTCCATCCGACACACTGGTCGGCACCACGGTGGATTGGTACGGCGGCAAGAAGTACGAGATCACCAAAGACAAGACCGATTGGAAGGCTGATCCGGTCAAGGTCTCCATCAAGGACTGGGTGGAGATGATGCTCACGCCGCAGGGGAAGCCCGGCAAGAAAAACACGGAGAAAGAACAGACGTTGGCCTACGATGCGACCGTCAACGACTGGGCGTGGGACGGGCAGAAGGCCATGAGCGAACCCGAAACGATGTATGAGTGGGTCAACTACAAGTCGGCGACGCCGGGCAAGCGCCAGGAAATTCTTTTTGATGCCAAGACCGGCAAGATCGCCTGGCCATGGCTGCGGCCGCATCTGGGCCGGCGCGTGCCCTTCTCGCCGAGCCACAGCGGGGCGCCGTGGCTTGAGCCGATTCATCGTCGTGACGACGGCAGCAATTCCACCGAGCCGCCGAAGCCGGGCGAGCAAGGCCCCTAGAGTCTCTGTCCGGAGGGTGCGCCTCGGAAGTATTTCAACATCCATGCGATTACGTTGCCGATCACGCTCAAGAAGGCGACGGCCAAGACGCCGGCCATCGTGGACCCGGACGGCATGCTCTATGTGCTGCACGAAGAAGAGCAGGAGGTGCGGAAGCATCATGCCAAGCAGATGCCGCTTGTGATTCGTGGCAACGTGCAGGATTGCATCGATGTTGTCTACAAGAGCGAGTTGAAAGACGATCAGCGGCAAGGGTTCTCCAGCAAAACGAACCTGCATCCGCACATGTTCCAGTTCGATACACAAGCCTCGGACGGGCCCATCATCGGATTCTCCTATGAGATGTCATTGCGGCCCTTCACGATTTTGAAGGACGAACATCCCGGCAAGGGCATGCCCGTGCCGATGAACACGACGATCGAGGCCGATGCGCCGAAAGGCGCAACCGGCATCACTGTGAAGGATGCCTCGCGGTTTCACGTCAAAACCGAGCTTGGCGTGGGCATGGACGAAGTGGGCCGGTTCGAGTCGGCTCGAATCAGCAAGATCGACGGCAATAGAATTTCCTTTGAGCGCCCGCTCATGCACGGTCACAAGAAGGGTGAGATCGTGTCGGTGGAATGGATCAGGGAACGGTGGTATGTGGACGCTGATTTCGGCACCACCTTCTGGCACGACCATGTGTTTGGGTTGGACGGCTGGGGCCACGGCCTCTTCTCCACCTTCATTGCCGAACCGCCGCGGTCTACCTACCATGATCCGGTGACCGGCAACGAACTTCGCAGCGGGCCGGTGGCCGACATTCACACCACCGAAGCAGTCTCTGCCCATATCAATGGGTCCTTCCGTGAGATCGTGACGCAGGTCATGGATTCCAATCCCAGAACAGCCGAGTTGATCACGACCGACAATCCACAGGCGAGAGTCGGGGCGATCTCCGTAGACGGCACCCCGTCCGCGGTCTATCCGGCCAAGCTCAATCTCTCGCCGATGAAATTCCTGAACGGCGGTGAAGCCACGACAGGGAGCGGGTACAACATGCGTGTGGAGCCCTTGTCGGTGCGATTGGCGAACAATCCGGATCCGTCGCAGTTGTTCAGCAGCCGGATTCACGGTGATCCCGAGACGCCGATGTTGCGGGCCTACCTGGGCGATCCGGTGGTGGTTCGGCTGCTCGAAGGGTCGGCCAATGAAGTCCATTCCTGGCACATCAGCGGCCATTGG
>JABMDH010000213.1 GCA_015904075.1 Nitrospira sp. | reverse complement strand
TGCATTTTCTGCGCATCGGAAGCCTTGAAAACAACCGAGATGCGAGTCCGGTCGCCGCGCTCCGTCGTCAATGAGATGAAGCAGGTCGTCGAACAGTTCGGCACCCGCCACTTCTACATCGTCGACGATGTCATGACGTTGTGGAAGGAGCACATTCTTGAGATAGCCGAGCTCATCACCCAAGAGAAGCTGGAGATTACCTTTGAAGGAAGCACCAGAGCCAATCTGGTTGAGGATGAGGTCATCGCCAGGCTGGTGAAGAGTGGATTGATCCGGCTGTCGTTCGGGTTGGAAACGGTCGATCCGGAAATCCGCAGGACGATGAAGAAGCAGGTTCCGCTCGAACATTACGTCAAGGCGAATGGCATCTGTAATAAGTACGGAGTCGAAGCGCTGAACTCCATGATCGGGCTCCCGGGTGAAACGAGGGACACCGTTATGGCGACGTTAACCTTCTTGCGGAACGCGCGGGAAGTCAAACAAGCCAACTTTGCGATTGCCGTTCCCTATCCGGGCACCGAATTTCATGAACTTGCAGTAAAGGGCGACAAGGGCGTGAAACTCATGACGAAAGACTTCTCGGAGTATCGCCGCTACGGGTCAGCCGTCACAACAGTCGGAGACCTCTCGCCCCGCGATCTCATTGATCTGCAGAACGAAGGGTTTGTGAGTATTTACTCGGCCCCGTGGCGCTGGATTCCCATGCTGCAAAAGCATGGAGTTATCGGCGGGACGCTCATGTTGATTCGCGTCGCGCGACTGCTTTCCCAAAAGCTGTTCAAACGATCGGGGAAACAGGGGCGACGGCGGATTCAGCATCGTGGAGGGCCCGGAACTCACCACAGCCCCCGCATTCTCAGGTTCGACCGGGTCAGGAGTCCAAGGGACCACTGCAATGCCCTTGCTGCAAATTGCGTCACGAACGAGATCGACTCCGGCCCCGGCCGGGCACTACGGCACGCCCGGCAGTCCCAATGGCTAGCAGTGACTGAAATACTATTGACGGAATAGACACCGTGACACGATCACAACCACACATCCTCCTCATTCAACTCGAATTCCCCGACTGGGCACAGGCTCGTGCCTGGACATACCCGGCCTGCTTCGGGGTCGCTGAAGGCTTGCGCGCCAACGGTGCCACCTGCACGACGATTCCGCTCATGGCCAACGCCTCGTTCTCGACAGAGTCCTGGCTGACCCATGCAAAACAAGCCGTCGCCGGCCGGCAATTCGATCAGGTGTGGGTGTGGCTCGTCCATTCGCCGCTCGATCCCACGGTCCTTGAATGGATCACCGGCTTGGCACCCGTTCGCGTGGGCATTGTCATGGAGTCGCTCGTCTATGAAGAAGAGGACTATGCCTGGGCCAGCCATCTCCGAACCAGGCAGGGTCTCGTAGACAAACAACTGCTGGCGTTTACGCACGCGCTCCTTCCTGACGAACGTGATGTGGAGAGTCTCGCTTCGCGCCTGTCTATTCAGACGCTATGGTGGCCCACCATGGTGCCGGCGCGGTTCATCTCATCTCCTGAACGTTCGCCTGTGCACCGGCGCGGTGTGTTTCACGGGCAGCCCTATGGCCCACGCAGGCAATGGGTGAGTCATGACGCCCTCAAAAACCACTTGAGCTTTGTCAGCCCGGCGTCGCCCCAGACCCGTCCGCAGCAACAGTTTGATCAGTTGCAACGGACGATGTCCGAAAGGCTGTCCAGCCATATCCCCATCACACGGGGACAGATGTCGGAGTATGCCGACACGTTGAGGCGTATCCGAGAAACCGAGTTCACCCAGTGGATGGCTCAGCTCCCACAGTGGGCGGCCATCGTCAATTTACCGAGTCTGGCAAAGTTCTTCGGTGGTCGCGTCTATGAAGGGATGGCAGCAGGACGCCCTGTGCTGTCTTACGCCGTCCCGCACCACCCGCTGAATAACGCCCTGTTTACCGAAGGAGAAGAAATCCTCTTCTTTTCTCCTGATAGTCCGGATTCCCTCAGAGACCTGCTGGACCGGGTTATCCACGACGATACATTCGCAGACGCCATTGCACGGAAGGCCCAACGGAAGCTCCGGGCGTACCACACCAGTGAGCACCGGATGGCTCAGACTCTAAGATGGATTGAGACGGGGCAACAACCGGACTATGGCATCGGATACTCATCCGGGATCGGCGCCGACCATTTCAAAAGAACCGCCGCCGGCGATTCCCTCTCCCGGCCGGAGATTCTCTCCGAGCCACTCAGCGGAGAGTCGCGTTCTTCTTCCTCAACACCATCAACAACGGTATTCGTACTGACCGTGGACGATCCGGCCTTTCGATCATGCATGGAAGCACTCGACAAACAGAAAGGCCATCCCTTCAAGCTGGAGATTATCCGCAACGTGAGTCCCTTCAGCGCCGCCGCCCAGGAAATGATTACGCGCTGTACGACTCCATACTTCATCCAGGTCGATGAAGACATGGTCCTGCATCCCGATGCAGTCAGCCGGATGGAACAGTTCATGTCGCAAGCGCCATCCGACGTAGGAATGATCTGCTTTCATCTCTATGACGAAGACCGGGAATGCCCGATCCAAGGCATCAAAATCTACCGGACTGAGTTATTGATGCTGGTGTCTTTCCAGGATCTCAAGGCCAGTGAAATGAATCTGCTGGACCAAATGGGGGAGCAGGGGATTCGCTGGGTCCTCCATCCCGACATCCTTGGCCGTCACGGCACTACATACACGCCCGAAAGCATCTACCGCCGCTACAAAACGATGTACGAAAAGGACATTCGGCAGTGGAATGTATTGACCTCGGATATTCACCGCAAAGCCGATAAGTTTCGCGAGACCGGCGACATTCTGCAATTATTTGCCCTCCTCGGAGCCGCGCACGGAATCATCGATGCCCCGAGGGTGCCGGATCGGGAGAAAGACGCACGCGCGTACAACTTGAAAGAGCTGGAAATCTTCGGACGGCTTTTCAAACATACCCCGCCGGCAACCCAGACCTACGATCTCTCTCGAACAGCCGTACCGCTGAAGAATCCACCGATCCCGCATGATCAGGTGCACGGGACGAATCCGCAGATTCCAGCCTATACCGACGGTGCCTGTTCGGTATCGGAACAACCAACCTCAGCCCCTGTTCCATCCGCCAAGGACTCAGCCCAGCAGCCGCGCCACATCCTCATCGTGACTCCTTATTTCTGGCCATCGGTCGGGGGCGTGGAGACGGTGGCAGAAGATCTGGCAGCCGGACTCATTGCCTCCGGCATGACCGTCCATGTCGCATGTTATCGGCACCCGGACCGCCGGGCATCGACGCATCGTGGAATCGGGATTATTGAACTCGCCGAACCCGAGGACTCGTCCGACGGCATACCCAGGTCTGCGCTTCAAGTCAAACAACTAATCGCATCGAATCGCTACGACGCCTGCATTCTGCTTGGCTCGCCCATGAATGCATTCTTTTATGCGATGCTCGACCTTGAAGATTTGAAAAGCCGAAAACTTATTTTCCAGCCGACCCTCAATCAAGAGGGGTACAGGTTCATTCAGGAGCGGCCGGTTGTCCTCACTCTGCTCAAACAGTTGGTTAAACAAACGACGGCCGTCGTTGCATTGGGGCATGACACCCTTGACGCCCGATTCTGCCGGGAGATCGGCACTCCTGCCACAATCATCCCAAACGGCACACCAACGCTGAAGCCGTCGGGTGCTTTT
>JABMDH010000212.1 GCA_015904075.1 Nitrospira sp. | reverse complement strand
CCCTCCATCGCCTCCTCCCTACCAGGACGTGGGTGCTGCGAAGCAACCAGCCACATGAGGTGTCGCGGAGCGAGATCGTACTGGGTGACGTGCTTTTGATCGAGGAAGGAGAGCAGATCCCGGCCGATGCCCGGCTCATCGAAGCGACCGACATGCGGGTCGACGTTTCCTCTCTCACGGGCGAATCCAGACCGAAGCGGCGAACAGCGGAGCCGGTGGCCGATGGACATCTCCTGGACATTCCCAATCTCGTCTTCGCCGGCACCCCCGTGCTCTCCGGGAGAGGCCGGGCGGTGGTGTTCGCCACAGGCATGCAGACGGAATTCGGCAAGATCGCCCGCCTCTCCACGGGAGTGGAGACAGGTCTCAGCCCTCTGCAGAGAGAAATCGTGAAGGTTACCCACATGGTCGCGCTGCTGTCGCTCGCGATGGGTGGAATGTTTTTCGCCATCGGCATCTCCATGGGCTTGGGTTTCTGGGTCAGCGCGATCTTTGGGATCGGCATCATTGTGGCCAACGTGCCGGAAGGACTGCTCCCGACTGTGACACTGGCCTTGGCCCTGGGCAGCCAACGCATGGCCAAACGCCACGCGCTCATCAAGCAACTGACGTCAGTGGAAACCTTGGGCTGCACCACCGTTATCTGCACGGATAAGACGGGAACGCTGACCGAGAACCGGATGCGCGTGGCTCGTTTCTACATGGACCATCTCGAAATCGAGGTGCAGGAAAGCTGTTTGGTGATCGCCGGACGTGTGACCAGCGCAATCGAGGCCGAGGAATATGCGCCGCTCTTCGATGCGATCATCCACTGCCACAATGCCAAGCGCGTGCGGCGAACCGATGGCCGTCCCACCGTCACGGGCGATCCAACCGAAGTGGCCCTGGTCGAGTTCGCTCAGGATCACGGGCTCCTTCACCATGAACCGTTGCCCCGGATGGGCGAACTGCCGTTCGACGCGGACCGAAAGCGCATGTCCACCCTCCACTGGCGTGAGAGCCGGCTCGTGGCCTTCGTGAAGGGCGCGCCGGAATCGCTCTTGCCCCTCTGCAATCAGATGCTCCACCAAGCGGCTCGCTCGCCGATGAGTCAGGAGGACCGCCAGCGGATCATGGCGCAAAGCCGAACTTTCGCACACCAGGCCTATCGGGTCCTGGCTGTGGCCATGCGTGACATTGAGCAGGGTATCGAAAAGCTGGATATCGACCATGTGGAACAGAACCTCACCTTCCTCGGCCTCGTAGCGATGATGGATCCCCCGCGCCAGGAAGTGCCGGAGGCCATCGCGCGCTGCCGCCAAGCCGGCGTCCGCACCATCATGATTACCGGCGACCATCCGCTCACGGCCCTGGCCATCGCACGCCAGATCGGGCTGGCGCCGAAAGAGTCCCGCGCCGAACCGGTCGGATTTTGTCCCGTGATCGAAGGACACCAGGTCGAAAGGATGAGCGACGAGGCCCTGCGTCGGCTCCTCACGCCCGCCCATCCTGGCGAGCCCGAGCCGGTCTTCGCGCGCATGGCCCCCCGGCACAAGATGCGCGTGGTGTCGGTGCTGAAAGATATGGGCGAGGTGGTGGCCGTCACGGGCGACGGGGTGAACGACGCCCCGGCCATCAGGAAAGCCGATATCGGCATTGCGATGGGCATCGCCGGAACCGACGTGGCAAAAGAAACGGCGGACATGATTTTGCTCGACGACAACTTTGCGACCATCGTGAACGCCATTGAAGAAGGCCGGGCCGTCTACGCCAACATCCGGAAATTTTCCACGTACGTGCTGGCGAGCAACGTGCCCGAGGTCGTCCCCTATCTGGCGTACGGCTTGTTCGGAATTCCGCTGGCGCTCACGGTCCCGCAAATCCTCGCCGTGGATCTGGGAACCGACATGGTTCCGGCCTTGGCCCTGGGTGCCGAAAAGCCCGACGCCGGCATTATGACAATCCCGCCGCGCCCGCGCACAGAACGGCTGATGAATCTTTCGCTTCTCCTGCGCGCCTATGTCTTTTTGGGCCTGATCGAAGCTGGGATCGCCATGGGCGCATTCTTTTTATTGCTCATGACGCA
>JABMDH010000211.1 GCA_015904075.1 Nitrospira sp. | reverse complement strand
CCGGTCAAGACGAAGAACCGACAGTTCAGGAGTAATACGAAACCCGTCTTTGCATTGTGCGGATCATTCGACAGATTGCCATCAGTTTATTCGAGCGACATCAGCACGCACCTTCAGAGAAAACTACATATAGTGGCACTACGTACGTCTCCCACTGTCTATTGATGCCGCCGTTGTCGCCGCTAAAAAACAGTACGTACTTGATAAGAAGTGCTTGACAAGACAGGCCGTTCAGCATACAAGCACAGGAATCCACATGGCTATGACACCTGAAGGAACAGAGAGAAAGCCAACCGTACTCGTGGTAGACGACGAGGCCGGGCCACGGGACGCGCTCAAGGTCATTCTCCGCCCGTTCTTCAACATTCATTCAGCGGACAATGCCAAAGCCGCGCTTGACGTGCTCAAGACACAGCATGTCGATCTCATCACACTCGATCAGAAGCTTCCGGACCGGCAGGGCCTGGATCTCCTTCAGGACATCAAACACCGTCATGCCGAAATCGAAGTTATTATCGTCACAGGATACGGCAGTCTAAAATCGGCCATGGATGGCATTCGCCACGGCGCAGCCGGCTATCTGCTCAAACCGTTTAATGTCACAGAACTCATTTCATTAATTAACCAAACGTTGGAAAAGAAGCACCGGCTCGATTTTGTGCGTAATTTCTTGAAGTCGTCGCCTGAACTATGGGGATCTGAGCAAGAAAACGCGCTGGCGTGGCAGGCACTCAAGTCCGGTTACTTTGCGCTGGCCTCGCGCGGACGAGGAACGGCTGCACTCCCCAGTGACACATCAGACTTGCTGCCTCTTCTTTCAGATATGCTTGAAGCAACAGACAGACAGCTTTTGAACCACTCCAGCCGAGTGAGCTTTTACGCCACACTGCTGGGCAATCGGCTGAAGCTGACGAACGACGGCCAACAGTCGTTGACGATGGGAGCGTTTCTTCACGATATCGGAAAAGCCGCTATTGCATCCGACACATGTTCCGATAATCGACAGACTTCTCCTGATGAAGATGCCTCGTGCTCGGATTCTCCTGAAAGCGGCGACCATTTGACCAGATTGTTGGGATTGCCGGCCGAGGTTGCCCAGATTGTGGCCTACCATCGCGAACGGTGGGATGGAAACAATTCCACGCACGGCCTTCGAGGCGAGGGCATTCCTCTCCTGGCCCGTATCGTCGGCATTGCCGAGACATTTGACCATCTAACGGCAGAGGCACCTGGCCGTTCTCCCCTCTCACTCGATGAGGCGACCAGACAGATTTCCCTAGAATCCCATACCCTCTTCGACCCCCAGTTGACCGAACTTTTCATTGAAGTCGTGCACGAGTGCAAGGCCTCTCTCCTCCCGATGGCAATCGCTACATCCCCTGCTTCCTAGTCTGATAGCGGTTGTTACCCCACAGCGAAGATTTACTCACCGGCCCCTCCAATCAACTCGGCGGCCGTCTCTCTGACCTTCTTGGTCACGATTTCTCCGCCGAGCATACGTGCGATTTCGCTTTCTCGTTCCACACCTGACAACAGGCGTACCGT
>JABMDH010000210.1 GCA_015904075.1 Nitrospira sp. | reverse complement strand
TGCTGGAGATCGGTGGCGGCCTCGGGTATCTCGCGCAAGAACTAGGGAAGGATCTCCTCCCGTTTGAGAAACAGGGGATCACCTACCTCTCACTCGATATCACACAGCCATTTCTCAATCTCCAGGTCGCACGAGCCAAAGCCGGCGGATGGAACGTCACCGGCACCAGAGCCAATGCTGAACAGCTGCCGCTGGCTGATCGTTCCATCGATCTCGTCATCGACAACGAGAACATGGCCGACATGACGCCGGTGAAGTTGACCAGGAAAGAACTCCAAGAGGGAACAGGCGAGACTCCGCAGCATCAGGAAGCATTGGATTGGATTAGACGCGTGAGACTGCCGTTGGGCCAGGACCTGCCGGAAGACGTGATCTTCAACCTCGGCCCCTTTCGCTTCGTGGCGGAACTCTGGCGGGTCTTGAAGCCAGGCGGCAGGGCTTTTCTCACGGAATTCGGGATCGAAGAAGGCTGGCCTGCGCCGGTCAAGCTGCCAGGCCACACGGAATACGAAGTCCAGTACAGTCACCTGCGCCAAGCCGTGCGCTGGCTCGGCTTCCAGGAACGGTATCTCTCGCTGCCTCAGTTCCTCGCCATCAAACCGGATACCAAGGTGCTCTGCACCGGCGCGGCCTATACCATCCAGCGGTTCTGCCAGGCCATGAACAAGCCCTTCACCGTCCGCGCCTACACCGAAAGCGAACTGAAACAGACCCTCGGGGACGTGCTCCCCAAAATCCACGGCGCCCACTACCACGACGTGGTCGATCCCGCCTGGTTCGGCCTCATCGACTTCAAAGTGCTGTTACTGGAAAAGCCGGGCGGCGCCCCGAAAGCCCAGTTCACCGAGACCAAGGGCTATCGGTGGTATTCGCAGAAATAGGACAGGAAACGTAAAAAGTGAGGTGTACGTGGGGGCTGAGCAGGATTGAGGACTGAAATCCTGCGCTAGCAGCGGCAAAGGAAAATCGAACTTGCCCCATCCCCGAGCAAAGTCCCGTCCGGCCCAACCCCATCGACTTCAAAGTGCTGTTACTGGAAAAGCCCAGCAAGACGCCGAAACCGACCTTCCTCGTGAACGACGTCTATCGGTGGTATCCTGACGGTATGTATAGAAGCAGTGGACCACCAGCTATCCTCTTCGACTTTGAATCGAATATTGAAAGCTGATGGCCGCCTGAGAACCGACCAGTGAGACAGACGAAGGATATCTAGCCTGCTGCCAGCATCCTCGCGTCTTGATATCTCCTTTTTGTACGTGCCCCTAAAACACCAAATCAACGCAAAGGCACCCTGCTAATTCGCCATCTCTCCGCTCGGAGACGCCCACCCCTTTACGGGCATGACGGAGAACAGAGAGCCCCGCTGATATTCAGCCGCCCCCCTGTTACCGTCTTACCAATAAGCGAACCGGTTGGGACGGCAGTAGACAGTATCGCCCCTTTGATGGCGGCTGCTGTGGTATTGGGATGCGCCGCCGCATACAGTGCCGCAGCTCCGGTGACATGCGGCGTCGCCATTGAAGTACCGCTATACGCACTGTAGGCGGACCCGTTTCTCCTGTCGGGCACCGTGGACCATATGCTCACTCCTGGGGCACCGAGGTCCACTCGGGTTGATCCGTAATTGGACCAACTTGGCAGATTGCCAGACTTATCAATGGCGGCCACCGAAATGATGTTGGCGTTGGAATAGCTTGCGGGGTACTGCGGAGATGACTCCATGTTGACCCCGGAATTCCCGGCCGCCGCTACGAAGAGAATGTTCGCCGCGCCGGCGCGTTCGATGGCATTGGACAACCCGAGAGAGTATCCGCCTCCGCCCCATGAGTTATTAGTCGCCACGATATTGAGGCCATGCCTGATCTTCAGATCTGTGACGTAATCCACCGCTTTGATCGCGTTCGCGGTTGTCCCCCCGCTTCCGCCGAGGAACTTGAGCGAAATCAGCCGAAGTTGCCAGCACACACCGGCAACCCCTGTACCGTTTCCCCCTGTGCCGCCAATGGTTCCCGACACATGCGTGCCGTGATCATCTCCCGAACCATCGTAGACCGAGCTGTTATTGCCAGCGAAATCCCAGCCATGGACGTCATCGATATACCCGTTGCCGTCATTATCAACCCCGTCCACAGGATCATAGGGGTTCGTCCAGACATTGGCGGCTAGATCCCTATGAGTAAACAGCATGCCTTCATCAATGATCCCGACGTAGACGCTCGAACAATCGGTCTTGTTCACCCACGCCTCGCCAGCCTGACTTCCAAAGGGATTACTCGGACTGGTGCCATCACCATACATCCCCCAGAGAGAGCCATTGGTATAGTATGGGTCATTCGATGCGGCCTGGTGCTGATAAATCCAGTTAGGCTCAATGAATTCGATTGTAGGCTCTCGCTGGAGATCCCGTACCGCTTGAGAAATTGCCAGCCCGGGCGGCAGATTCCATAATTCCAGGTCTCCCTTAAAGTCGGACCGGCGATCTTGTGACACAACCACGTCTTTGACGTGCGCCTGGACTCGACCTCGGGGAGACTCTTTGGCATCGTCTAAAACCCCGTAGCGAAATTGCACCAGTACTTGGTTCGGCACGTGCGGCATCCGTTCCAGCGCTGATAAGGCAGCCTCGCTTTTCCCCTGCGCATTGACGGCTTCAGCCTTGGCAAACACTGACCCGATGAGAACCAGCAGGATGACAAATCGGTGACTAATCAATTCCATAACATCCTCCCTAGCTACTTCCTTAATAAGATCACCTGGGTTTTACTGAGGAGACGTCAGGCTTAGTTGCAAAAAGACGCAGCGAGTCCTACCCTACTTCCACAGACCGTTGAGTTACGAGTTGCGGCTGCATCTCCAGTCTCCGCCGCTACAGGGACACCACGGCTTTCGAACACCGACCATCGAAAAGGTCTTCGATAAGTCGATTGGTAAAAATTAAACGCGGAACTATCCTATCGAACTTTGATAATCGCCCGCAAGAGGGGGAAGGAATGGCCCATTGATGGGCTAATTAAACAAACTCCCGCATTCCCAGATTGACCAGAACCCCCTCCCTCAACCCTAGATCACTCACCAACACGCTCTCCATCCCCAACGTCTCCATCACCGTTCGGATGATGATCGCGCCGGCGGCGATGACTTCTTCGCGGTTCCTTTCCAGGCCTGGCAGACCGATGCGGTCGGCCTTCTTGCGGGTCAGCAGGGTCTGTTCGAGTTCCTGCACCGTCG
>JABMDH010000021.1 GCA_015904075.1 Nitrospira sp. | reverse complement strand
TGCTGGTCCCCGGCGCAAAAGCGCCCAAGATGGTTTCGCGTGCCACGGTCTCGCGGATGAAACCCGGGGCTGTCGTGGTGGATGTCTCTGTCGATCAAGGTGGCTGTTTCGAAACGACGAAGCCGACGACCCATTCTGAGCCGGTCTATGTTGTCGACGGGGTGGTCCATTATTGTGTCGCCAATATGCCAGGCATTGTGCCGCGCACCTCCACGCTGGCGTTGACGAATGCCACCTTGCCGTATATGGTCCGGCTTGCCTCGGACGGGGTCGATCGGGCGATCCGCGCCGATCCCGGATTGGCCAAAGGGGTGAACGTCAAAGACGGCTTGGTGACGTGTCAGGGTGTGGCGGATGCCCATGGGTTGCGTTTTACCCCCATCTTGTAAGACAATCCGTTTCCCGTTTCCCGTTTCCTGTTTCTCTCGCTCTTGTCGGGGCGTAGCGCAGCCCGGTAGCGCACTGCGTTCGGGACGCAGGGGTCGGAGGTTCAAATCCTCTCGCCCCGACCACACCACACTTCGTGTGCCCCGCCGGCTTTTTTAAAGCTTTTGTAAGTGATGCCGGCGGATAGACTCCACAAGTATCTTCTCTCCCCATATGATGACGCCGCACTTCGTGTGGTCCGCAGGCAGGGAATCGCTGTATTGCGGATCGTGCCTGCGGATTAGTTCCTCAAGTATTTTCTCTGCAATTCTTTTTCAAGCCTGCTCGTATCGCCGGTTCTTCATTGCGGTATCGTCATTGATGCCCGCGGATAGGTTCCTCAAGTATCACCGCTTCCCGTACGATAATACAGCACGTCATGTGACTGGCCGGTTCTTTCCCAAGCTTGGCGATTGTTTCCGGCGGACACACCGTGCAAGGGAAGATGGTTCTCATTCCACCCGCGTTCTTTGTGTACATGCATTAGTGCGGCATCGTTGTCCCGACAAGATTGTCGGTGGCTGCTACGATCCGCGTGTCCGTGCAGAATAGCAAAATGCGTGACGAGTGTAGGGAGGTGTGAGAGTATCCGTGGGCAGGAAGAGCCGGTATGAAGCAGGTTGTGATGCGTCACGGTAATGCGAATGGCTGAGGCGGCTGGCGCGACAGCGGTTCGCGCGCAGATTCTGGTAAGCGGCCGGGTGCAAGGGGTGGGGTATCGGGCGTTTGCGGCGCGTGTGGCATCGCGTCATGCGCTTTTCGGCGGGGTTCGAAACCTCGACGATGGCCGGGTCGAGCTGGATGTGGAAGGTACGAGGGCTGCGGTGGACGCGCTCGTGCATGAGCTCAAGACCGGTCCACCGGCCGCGCGCGTAACGAAGATCGAGACAGAATGGAAGCAAGCGACCGGCCGGTTTTCACAGTTCAGTATCTGGTACTAACGCTGCCCGACATGTGTGAGGCAGGACTAGAGGAAGCAGGGAGCGATTTCGTATGAGCCGACTACGCGGCGGGCATCTTGCGGTGAGTGACTCTCGACAGCAGACCGTCGACGACGCGGATGACGCGGAATCGACGAGTGTTGTCGATCGGCCGGAAAAAGAATCCGGACGATCCGAGGGACTCGATACGCTCAAGAGTTATCTGCGGGAGGTTCGCCGGTCGACCCTCTTGACGTTCAAGCAGGAGCAGCATCTTGGTAAGCTGGTTATGGCCGGTGACGAACAGGCGCGCCAGCAAATGATCGAGTCCAACTTGCGTCTCGTCATCAGTATCGGGAAACGCTATATGCATCGGGGGTTTCCCTTTTCCGACATCGTCGAAGAAGGCAATTTGGGCCTCATCAAGGCCGTCGAAAAATTCAATTACAAACGCGGTTTCCGGTTCAGTACCTACGCCTCGTGGTGGATCCGGCAGTACATTGAACGGGCCATCATCAATCAAGGGAAGCTTGTGCGTCTGCCGGTCCATGTCGTCGAGCGGTTGAACCGCTATCTCGGTAAGGTCGAGCAGCTGGTGCAGGAGCTGGGCCGTGAACCGAGGGCGCAAGAAGTCGCCGTCAAAATGAAAACCTCCGAAGAGGAAGTGCTCGATCTGAAGCAGTTGGTTCGTACGACCTGTTCGCTCGATAGTCCGATCAACGATCAGTCCGATACGTTCCTTCGCGACGTGATCGAAGACCCGATCGGACTGTCTCCCGACGAGACCGCCGATCATGCCGCTGCGATGCGGAGCCTGGCGGATGAATTGGCGAGCCGGTATCAGGAACGTGGTGTGGCGAAAGTGGTGGGTATTGAGTCTCGCGGGTTCATCTTTGCGGGAATCCTGGCGGCGCGTCTCGGCGCCGGGTTTGTTCCGGTCCGCAAACCGGGGAAGCTTCCGGCCGATTGCTACGAAGTGAAATACAGCCTCGAGTATGGCGCGAACTCTCTGGCGATCCACAGGGATGCGATCGGCATGGGGGAACGCGTGCTTATCGTGGATGATCTCCTTGCCACGGGAGGAACGGCTGAAGCGACGGTGAATCTGGTCCGTCAGCTCGGTGGAGAAATCGTCGGACTCGATTTTCTCGTCGAGCTCAAGGGCCTGAACGGGCGCAGCAAACTCGCCGGGTACGACGTCCATTCGACCATCATCTATCCGTAGCGGTCCTCCAAGGGTCGCACCACATCCTCTTGTCAAAGACGAAGTGCCGTGATATAGATGCCGAGCTTTTTCGGCATCTCTAACGTCTCAGGAATGAGTGGGAGCGTCATGGCCACGAAAATACAAGCCAAGAAAAAGCCGGTAGCCAAGTCAAAGCCCAAGTCAGTTCGGTCTGCTCAGGGAAAGTCGAAACCGGCAGCCGCTGTAGTAGCGGTGAAATCGGCGGTTGCGGCCGCTGTCGTGAAACCAGCTCCGGCGGTGGTCGTCACGGAAACGAACCTTCGTCCCAAGGAAACGGCCAAGGAGCGGGAAGCCCGGGAGCGGCGTCAGGAAATACTGCATAAGATGCTGCTGGAGAAGCGGCAGGCGATTATTAAAGAAATCGAAGAGAGCTTAGGACAGTCACTGACGGAGGATCAGCAGCGGCGATTAGAGTCGGCGCGCGACGTCGGCGACCAAGCCTTGATGGATCTGGAGCGGGAGCTCGGCATCTCGTTGATGGAGATGCGCAACCGTCGCCGGCAGTCCATTGATGAGGCGATCACCCGTTTGCACGAAGGCACCTATGGGATTTGTGCCAACTGCGGGATCGAAGTCAGTGAAAAACGGCTGCAAGTCGTGCCATTTGCCAAGCTGTGCGTCGAGTGCCAGTCGCGCGAAGAGTTGTTGGAAAAAATCGAGCGAGAAGAAGATCGCGATTAATCATCAGCCGTTCCGGCAGTGCGGCGCTCAGCCGCGCACCACTTCATCAACACATGGTTCCAGGCTGTCGTGCCGGGCGTGAGGGATGTCCTCACGCGGTTTCGGCATGGAACATGAGGCAGATCGCTGTTGTGAACGAGCGCAGACGTCAACGGGCGGTCATCCTTGCCAGCGGCGGGCTGGATTCCACCGTGACGGCGGCAGTGGCACAGCGAGACGGGTATGAGATCTATCTGTTGACCCTGGCCTATCGGCAGCGGCACGCCATAGAGATCGAACGAGCCGGTCAGGTCGCGGCGGCTTTGGGAGCGCAGCAGCATCTCGTGATCGAGGTCGACTTGCGGGCAATCGGCGGGTCGGCGCTGACGGATGATCTCCCCGTTCCAAAAAATCGCACTGAACAAGACCGTGGTCAGGGCATCCCCGTTACGTATGTGCCGGGAAGAAATTTAATCTTTCTGTCGCTCGCCGCAGCCCATGCGGAAGTGCTAGGGGCTCCGGTAATCTATTTCGGCGCCAACGTAGTGGACTATTCGGGCTATCCTGACTGCCGCACCGAGTTTCTTCGGGCATTTGAGGCCGTGGTGCAGGCCGGGACGAAAGCCGGTGCCGAAGGAAGACGAATTGAGGTGCGTACGCCGCTGCTGTCGCTGACCAAAGCGGATATTATTCGCCTCGGCATGACCCTGAACGCGCCGATTCACCTGACACACAGTTGCTACGACCCGGTTGGGACCGTGGCCTGCGGTCTGTGCGATAGCTGTCTGATTCGCAAACAGGGATTTGCCGACGCGGGAGTTGAGGATCCGATCCCATATGCGGTATCGTAAATGATGCGAAAGGGTTTCTTTCGTGTGTTTGGGTTTTCTTGTTGAACCAGCGCAACCGGACAAACACGAGAGACTAGATGAACCATATGAATGAACCACATCACATGAGCACCACTATGAAGATACCGCAGATATTTGGAATCGGTTTCCTCGCGCTCCTCCTCAGCGCCGCGCCGGCCTGCAGCCAAAGTGAGCCGCCTCCGCCACAAGGAGCAGCCAGTCCGGCTCCGGCCGAGCTGCGAGATGGCGAACAGAAGTTCACCGCCAATTGCTCAGCCTGTCACGGTGCCGGAGGCGTCGGAACCAAACAAGGTCCGCCGCTCGTCCACAAAATCTACGAGCCCAATCATCATGGCGATGTCGCTTTTCTGCGCGCTGCCGCCAACGGCGTGAAATCGCACCATTGGCAGTTCGGCGATATGCCGAAGATCGATGCCGTGAAACCGGATGACGTCGAGCAGATCGTGAAATACGTCCGCTGGCTCCAAAAGCAAGCCGGGATCTTTTAGCCAGCAGCCCAGTCTACGCCCCGCTGCCGTGTCACGGTACTGCAAGAGTGTAGTGCCGTGCTCGCTCACAACAAACAAGCCTATCCATACCCTCCCTCTGTCTATCGAGGATGTGCCGTCTCATGGCATGGGACTATTCTATGAGTGAACTGCGATTATGACGACTATGCGCTCGTTCAGCATCATTGCGGTTCCTGCATTTTGCTCGGATTCGGTTTCGGGGGCCTGTCCCTCCATGTGGCTTCGGCCCAGGGGCTCTTCGGGACCAAAGATTCGGTGGCTTAGATTGGGACTTCGCTGATCGAGACGCAGAAGAATGTGGATGCGCTCCAAAAGAATATGGCAGCGATCAAGAAGGCAACAGATCAGTTGTCGTCCCTGTCTTTATCGCCAAGCGGCAGTATGAGTGGGATGATGGATTCACATATGAATAAGGGGAAACAATAGTCGGGGTTTGAAAAGTGTGGTTCTGAGCCGGAGATAAACGGTTCCGGTTGGCCTCGCGGCGATCGGCCAACCGGGGCCTCTCCAACCCGGAAGGACTGCACGGAGACTCCATCATGTTCGGATTCTGTGCAGCCTGTTCATGGTGGAGTGCTCGTCCTTCGGACTATTCCTTAAACGATTCTGCCTCTGTGCCGCTCTCCGCTGACATAGTTCCAACCGGCTGCCGCACAGGACGTGACGAAGGCCGGCCAAAAGGCCGACTTGCAGCGGCTGACGACGCCGATTGACGGGGTAGTGCAACAGCTGGCCGTGCATACGGTCGGCGGTGTGGTGACACCGGCCCAACCGCTTCTTATCGTCGTGCCGCAGGAGCATCCGGTCGAGGTGGAAGCGCAGGTCGAAAACAAAGATGTCGGGTTTGTGAGCGAGGGGCAACCGGTTGAAATCAAAGTCGAAGCCTTCCCGTTCACCCTGTATGGAACCATTCCAGGCCGGGTTTTGACTGTGTCCGGCGACGCGGCGCCAATCGAAAAAGTGGGATTGGTGTATCCCACGCGGGTTAGCATGGATCGAGGGACCATCCAGGTCGAGGGGAAGCAGGTCCATCTGACGTCCGGCATGGCCGTCACGGTAGAGATTAAGACCGGCCAGCGCCGCGTGATCGAGTATCTCTTGAGCCCGCTGCTTAAGTCCGTCAAAGAAAGCCTCAGGGAGCGGTGATCAGACGGTGAGAATGTCGCGCTGACAGATGATCTCCCCGTTCCAAAAAATCGCACCGAACAAGACCGTGGTCAGGGCATCCCCATTACCTATGTGCCGGGAAGAAATTTAATCTTTCTGTCGCTCGCTGCAGCCCATGCGGAAGTGCTGGGGGCCTCGGTGATCTATTTCGGCGCAAACGTGGTGGACTATTCGGGGTATCCCGATTGTCGCGATGAGTTTCTTCGGGCATTCGAGGCCGTGGTGCAGGCCGGGACGAAAGCAGGCGCCGAGGGAAGACGGATCGAGGTGCGTACGCCGCTGTTGTCGATGACCAAAGCGGATATCATTCGCCTCGGTATGACGCTGAACGCACCGATTCACCTGACACACAGTTGTTATGATCCAGTCGGAGCCGTGGCCTGCGGGCTGTGCGACAGCTGCCTCATTCGCAAACAGGGATTTGCCGACGCGGGAGTTGAGGATCCGATCCCGTATGCGGTATCGTGAAAAGGCGAAAGGGTTTCTTTCGTTTGTTCGGTTTCTCTTGTTGAACCAGAGTAACCAGAAAAACAACAGAAACCGGATGAACGAAACCAACCAGACAAACCAGATGAGCACAACTATGAAGATGCCACGGATGCTTGGGGTCAGTTTCATCGCACTGGTGCTTAGTGCCGCACCGGCATGCAGCCAAACCGAGCCGCCTCCGCCGCAAGGAGCGGCCAGTCCGGCTCCAGCCGAGCTGCGCGACGGAGAACAGAAGTTCACCGCCAATTGCTCAGCCTGTCACGGGGCAGGAGGCGTCGGAACCAAGCAAGGGCCGCCGCTCGTGCACAAAGTCTATGAGCCCAATCATCATGGCGATGCCGCCTTCCAGCGCGCCGCCGCCAACGGCGTTAAATCGCACCATTGGCAGTTCGGCGACATGCCGAAGATCGACGCCGTGAAACCGGATGACGTCGAGCAGATCGTGAAATACGTCCGCTGGCTCCAAAAGCAAGCCGGAATCTTTTAGCGCAGCCTACAAGTCGACGCCCCGCTCCCGTTTCACGGAGCTGCAAGGGATCAGTGCCTCGCCCGCCAAAAACAAACGGCGGATCTATTCCCTCCCTGTGTCTATCAAGGAGGTGCCGTGTCATGGCTTGGGACTATTCCATGAGTGAACAGCTGGACAGGTGCTGTGAGTGGTGAGAGAGAACCCATCTTTACTAAGGAGGCTTCCATGACTGCCATGCGCTCGATAAGTGTTATCGCGATTCCTGCGTTTTTGCTCGGATTCGGCCTTGGGGGAGTGTCCCTCCATGTGGCCTCGGCCCAGGGGCTGTTTGGACTCAAAGATTCGGTGGCTCAGATTGGGACGTCGCTGATCGAGATGCAGAAGAATGTGGACGCCCTCCAAAAGAACATGACATCGATCAAACAGGCCAAAGATCAGTTGTCTACGCTGGCATCACCCAGCAGCGGTGTGGGTGGGATGATGGATTCACTCATGAACAAGAGCAATAAATAGTCGGGGTGTGAGAGGGTGTGGTTCTGAGCCGGAGACAATGTTCGCGGAGCGACACGCCGGTCGAAAGCTGCCGGCTACGCGTGACAATCGCACGGTACACGATCGGGCACGGGCGCAGATGGTGAAGCCAGAGAATGCCAGCGTGTAAGCTCCAAGGAGGACGACCATGGCGGGAATGTTCGGCGACAATCCACTGGAA
>JABMDH010000209.1 GCA_015904075.1 Nitrospira sp. | reverse complement strand
GATGGAGCTTCTCCGTCGCGAGCTGGAACGGTTGGGCCACCGTGTCGACGTCGCCCTGGGGCCTCATGATGTGACGGGGTATGATCTCATTCAGGCGTTTAACTTTGCCACTCCGGAAATCACCGAATCCTATGCGCGCAGGGCTGTAGCCGCGAATGTGCCGCTGGTTGTCGCTGCAATTTATGAGGATTGGCCGTTGTTCCTCAACAAGAGCCTTGCGATGACCGAGGCGGTGGGTGACTACCTTCACGGGGGGAGAAACGAGCCGGCTTTTCGAGAGGGCGCGCGCCGGGTGAAGCGGTTGCCCGCTGCGAAGCGCGCAGAAAACGAGTATGCGGCGAGACATTCCGCATGCCTGCTGGCCTGGAGCGATTCAGAAAAAGCACGATTGCTCAAAGACTATCCCGGTTGCCGGGTGGAGGTCATCCCGCTTGGTGCGGATCACCTTCGCCCGAACGACATCGGGCCGGACCTGTTTCACAATACGTATGGAGTGAAGGACTTTGTCTTGTGCGTCGGCAGATTGGAGACGAGAAAAAATCAGTTGATGCTGCTGAAAGCCCTGGAACACGATCCTATTCCAATTGTGTTTCTCACGGGCGGGTTCAGCTATCAGCCTAACTACGTGAAGCTCTGTCAGATGTTCGGGCGCTCGGCCAAGACCCTGTTCCTCGATCGTGTCTCCGATGAGATGTTGGTGTCGGCCTATCGGGCGGCCCGAGTGTTGTGCATGCCCAGTTGGTATGAACTGCCGGGTCTCGTGGCGCTGGAAGCGCTCCAACTCGGGTGTCCGGTTGTCGCGTCACGGTGGGGAACGTTGCCGGACTATGTTCCGCAGGGTGTGGAATATTGCGAGCCCGACGATCCTGATGATATTCGAGCGGCGCTGCTCATGCACTACAACACCAGACGTTCGGAAGGGTCGCAGGCACTCGTGCGTCACTTTCAGTGGCGTGAGACGGTGGCGCGATTGGTGGCGGTGTATGAAGAGGTATTGCACCGGCATAAGCAGGATCCGACATTGCATAGTCAGGGCGAATTGGACAGAGGCACACACACACACGTGGCGTCGCGCGAGGAGAACGCGGTGGCCCCAACCTTTGACTGCTCCATCATTATGCCGGTTTGTAACAATGTCGAGTTGACCAAGCAATGCCTCACGGCGCTCTCGAACATCACCCGGGATATTGAATATGAAGTGGTTATCGTCGACAACCACTCCACGGACGGCACTCCGGAGTTCCTCGCCTCCTTGGGAGGTGACGTGCGGATCATTCGCAATCGAGAGAACCTCGGATTTACCAAGGCCTGTAACCAGGGCGCTCAAGCAGCCAAGGGCACGTACCTGGTGTTCTTCAGTCATGACATGGTTCCACAGGACGGCTGGCTACGAGCGCTCGTCGGAGAAGTTGAAACGCATCCTGAGGTTGGCGCCGTCGGCAGCAAGTTGCTGTATAGCGACGGTACCGTACAGCACGCGGGGGTGGTGTTTTCCCGTTCTGAGCTCTCCCCGTACCGCATGTATCACCACGCAGCGTCGGATTTGCCGGGCGTGAACGTCCGCCGAGAATTTCGGGCCGTGGCCGGAGCCTGCCTGCTGATTCGGC
>JABMDH010000208.1 GCA_015904075.1 Nitrospira sp. | reverse complement strand
TAAAAAAGTGGACGGCAGAGGGCTGGCCGGCAAAATCACCTGCTTACAGGCAAGCGCAGAACATTTGGGGTTTGCCGACAATACTTTCGATGCCGTCACCACCGGCTTCTGCATGCGGAATGTCGGCAACCTTCCGCAAGCGGTACGCGAAATTCGCCGCGTCATGAAGCCGGGGGGGCGTTTCATCTGTCTGGAGTTTTCACGCCCGGTGTTCGGCTGGTTGCGAGCCCTGTACGATTGGTATTCGTTCAAACTCTTGCCATGGATTGGCACGAAAGTGGCCCGGGATAAGACGGGCGTGTATGAATACCTTCCGGCATCGATCCGTACGTTTCCAGATCAAGAACGGCTCTGCCAGGTATTGCGTGAGGCGGGCTACAGCCAGGTGTCGTATAAGAACCTGACCGGCGGGATCGTCGCGATCCATGTAGCCACGAAATAGCCGTGAGACGTTAGGCGTGAAAGGTAAGGCGACGAGCAGGATTTCACCACCCCTCACCCCTTACGCCTTACGAAGCGATCATCATGAACTCGATTCTTTACGTTTTTCTCCCCTGCAAGAAGGTCTATCCCATCGGGATTACCTATCTGGCGGACTTCATCCACCGGCGGAAGCCGGACGTACGACAGCGCATCCTCGATCTGTCCCTGTTTCCTGTGCCACAACGAAGCCAGGCCATTCGTGATGCGGCGGCCGACTTCAAGCCGGACCTCGTCTGCTTTTCCTGGCGCGACATCCAGATCTTTTCGCCGCATGAAGGCGATTCGTCACTGGAACATGCCTTCAATTTCTATTTCGCCAGCAACCCGTTGAAACGGATTACCGCCTCGTTTGCAGGCGTGAAACAGCTCTACCGGTACTACAGCCACATCTATACGATCCTGTCCTATCCCTGGCTGGTCCGTAAAGAGTTCCCCAAGGCTCAGATTATGATCGGTGGCGGGGCCTTCACCGCGTTTGCCGATCAACTGATCGAAAAACTTCCTGAAGGCACGATCGGCCTGCTGGGGGAAGGTGAAGATGCGATATTGAAGGTGATTGAAGGCCGCTCGATCGAAGACGAACGCTATATCATCAAGGAGGGGAATGCCGTCAGAAAGGGAAATCAAGGCTCACCAGCCTTGCTCGACGCTCAAACGGTCGATCTCCCCTATCTCACCTCAATTTTCCCTCAATATCGAGAATATCAGAACGAATCCATCGGGGTGCAAACCAAGCGCGGCTGCCCCTATGACTGCGCCTTCTGTCTCTATCCCTACATCGAAGGCAAGCGGGTTCGCTATCGGCCCCCGGCGATGGTCGTCAAGGACATTTCCCAGCATTACCATCAGTGGGGGACGCGCCGGTTCTGGTTTACCGATGCGCAATTCATCACCGGGAAAGAAGCCTATCCGCAATGCACGGAAATCCTTGAGCGAATTCTTTCTGAGAAACTCGATATCGAGTGGTCCGGCTACATCAGAACATCATTGATTACACCGGAATTGGCCAAGCTGATGGTGCGGTCTGGTGTCGGCGACTTAGAAGTCGCCATCACATCCGGCTCGCAAGAGGTGCTGAACAACCTCCACATGGGGTTCAAGCTGGAACGACTCTATGACGGCTG
>JABMDH010000207.1 GCA_015904075.1 Nitrospira sp. | reverse complement strand
ACACTCAAAATATCTTGCACGACCGTTGCCACCGGTCCGCTGGCCAAAGCCGGATCTGTTCCGAGACGCACCAGCCCCAGCGGAAGAAGACTGGCCATGACCGTGGCCACGACGGCCGTTACCCCTAGCGAGGCACCGACAACCATTGCCAGCGCCGGATGTCCGTCCCAGATCCACAATCCGGCGGCGGCGACAACTGCGACGATTGTTCCGATGGATACGCCGATGACCGTTTCGTTGACCAATTGCGTCCACAGCTCAACCTCTCCATAGGCCAATCGACGAACCAGGACGGTTTCGGTTTGAGTTCCGACGGCATCCGCCATGTACACGACGAGGGGCAAAAAGAATGCGAGCGCCACTTCGTTCTTCAATGAGGCTTCAAACGCCGAGGCCACGCCGCCGGCTAAGAATCCTCCTGCGAGGCCGAGCATCAACCAGGGGATGCGTGCGCGCACGGCGGTGAGCGTCTGCTGCCCGGCGTTCGACAGATGGAGGTGGTCTATTCTGCTTACGCCGCCCATCCGTAGAAAGTTGTCCACATGTTCGTCATGCAACAGAGCCAAGAGCCGTCCGATCGGAATGGCGCCCAACAGGCGGCGACGGCCATCGATGACGGCGACGTCCGCATCATGACGCTCGACCGCGCGCAACGCCACGGTCTCGGCCGCGTCGCCCGGAAGCACTTCGATCGGCGGAAGGCCTTCGAGTTCGGCCAGTGCGGTCTGTTCCTTCGCGTGGAGCAACCGTTCGATCGGCACCTGGCCAACCAGCGCGGCCTGGTCGTCAACCAGATAGACATGGCCCACTTCTTCCCAAGTATGGCGTCTGAGCGTAGCCATCGTCTCGCCGACTGTGTGGTGCCGGTCTCCTCTCGGAATGTCCACGGTCATCAGTTCAGCGGCGGTTGCCATCGTGCCCTCGCGTACTCGGTGGACGATGCCTCATTGACAGTCTGCCGGACAGAAGAAGATGAAATAGATGGCGATCGCCAATCCCAACCCCACCGCTCCAAGCAACAACCAGCGTTCGCGTGTCATCGTTCCCATGGTGGACAGAAGGTCAGCAAGTCCAATGCCGGTCGGGAAAACGGTGGTCAGTCGTCAGTGGTGAGTGGTAAGGAGTGAAGAGCAAAGACATTTTGTTGCGAGAACCCTTCTCCTTTCACTCGTCACTTCCCATATCTCATGGTGCATTCTGCTACAGCAGAGGAATGGCTGCTGTAGCGGAGCTCCCCTCCCGGAAGACCGAGAGCTGATGGGTTGTGGCGTATGGCCGAAGCGAAAGGCTTCGATCTTGAGCGATTTTCCTTCTCGTGCCACAAGCCATTCGCCATATGCTCTTGGCTCTTACGGTGGCACCGGCCTTGCTGAGTTCCTCTGTGGCGCCACTTAATTGCTAGCTAGAAGGAGCGCGTATGGGGCAAGACACTGGTCTCTTCAAGAAAATCCTGGTTCCTGTCGATTTTTCTCCCTGTTCAGATGAGGCGTTCCACATCGCCTGTGATATGGCTCGCCTGTGCGGGGCCGATGTGACGGTGCTGCATGTGATCGACATGGGAACCCTTGAATCGTTCAATCGTCTGGGCTTGCTGGCAGTTCCGTCCGATGCCGCCCTGCAGCGGCGGCGATTGCGGCATCATGCCCGGTTGAACGTGCGCCGGTTGCTGGAATCAGCGGTGGCCAAGGGGGTGGCCCTCACGCGCGTGATTCTAGAGGGATCGCCGTTTGTCGAGATTGCCAAGACCGCGCGGACGGAGAAAGTGGATCTGGTCGTGATGGGGAGTTATGGCGGACGGTCCGGCAGCGTGGACAAGATTTTCTTCGGCAGCACGGCGGAAAAGGTCGTCCGTACAGCAGGCTGTCCTGTGTTGACCGTGCCGCTGCCGGTATCCTCTGTCAAACGGAAGTCGACGGAAACATAAGAAAGGGGAAGACGATGTCCATTAAGAGGCCTGCTAGATTATGGGTTGGATGTGTGATGGTCGGTCTGACGCTTGGATTGCCTTGGGCCATGGGGGTGGAGGAGGCGGGAGTGAGCTTCGCGCAATCCGAACAGGTGGTCGAGGTGACGATCAAGGATTACAAGTTCGTGACGAAGCAGGGGACCTTGCGGCTGGGAGTTCCGACGGTCATCAAGGTTCGGAATGAGGACGCCGAGCGGCACGATTTCGGTTCGACCATGTTCGAGGGGCTTCATACTCGCATCGAAAGGGACGGGGTCATCGTCTATGGCCGTGGCCTGGGCGGTGTGTTTCTCGATTCAAAGCGTGATGCGGTCCTGCGGTTCGACATGTCTCGACCGGGGCGGCATGAATTCCGGTGCTCGATCCATCCCAATATGGGCGGAGAATTGCTCTTGTTGAGTACGGAGGCTGTGTAAAGTGCCGAGAATTGAGGTTCGAGGTCGGACAGCCGTTGTGTCTTCGTTTATGAATCAGAGTTCGAGACTGTTTGTTCTTCTCGCATCCCAGAGGACTCGGCCATGAATATCGGACATATTCTTCTGGCGACGGATGGGTCCGTCCGGGCGGAGGTAGCGGAGGCTTATGCCTGCAAGTTGACCGAGTCATGGGGGGCCACTTTGACGGTCGTGAGAGTGTTGGAATTCGCTCCGGGCCTTGATCCGGAGTCCCCCGTGTGCCGCTTATATCTGGCCGAGCTGATGATGCAGGCTACGGAAGGTTTGGCCCGGCTGAAAGCACGGGCTGCCGAGCGGGGGATTGCGGTTCACACGCGGATCGAGACGGGTATCCCGAGTGAACA
>JABMDH010000206.1 GCA_015904075.1 Nitrospira sp. | reverse complement strand
ATCGAGGAGAAGATGATGGCGCTCAAGCAGCGGAAACTCGATCTCTACGACGCGGTCATGGCCGGCGCGGTGCGCGGGGCCGGGCAGGGCGTGTTGACCAAAGCCGACTTTGAGTTTCTGCTATCCCCGGGCGCGGGATGAGCCGGTGATGGTGCCATGAAGTCGTTGCCCGTGCGGGTTACTTCTTCTCCTTCTTTTCCTCGGCCACCGTCCGGTTGCGCAAGCGCGTGACAAGTTCTTCGTAAGAGTCGGAGCGGATGATCTTGTCGAACTGGCTGCGGTAGTTTTTTACCAGACTCACCCCGTCTGCGATGATGTCGTAGGCGTGCCACGTCCCCTCTTTCACGTGCAGCCGGTAATCCATCGGGATTTCGACTTTGGTCGAGCGCAACTCGGTCCGCACCTCCGCATAGTTTCCCTCGATCCGTTCGGAGAGATAGAAGACTTCTTCTCCCGAATAGCCTTCGATTTTGTCGGCATAGCGGTCTGAGAGAAAGCTCTTGAAGAGTTCGACGAATTCAGCTCGCTCGCTTGTTGTGAGCGGAATCCAGTTGGCCGCGAGCGCTCGTTTCGACATTTCTGTGTAATCGAAATGGGAGGCGATGACCTCCTCCAGCATCCGCCGGCGCGGGATAAGCTTGGCCGGATCTTTGAGCGTCTCGTCTTCCAGAATACGGAAGACTTCGTTGATTGTCGCGCGAACCACCTCAGTGGGGGATTCTGTGGGCTGGTCCGATGAGCCGAATGCGACGGGACTGGTCAGAGCGACAAGAAACAGAGAAAGGACGAGGGCCTTGCTTTTGGCGATCCAAAGCCGGCGCCAGAGACTGTGGCGCGTGAAGCACAGCTGGCTTCTCTTGTTTATCCGGTCTGTCCCCTTCGTTTGGTTGAACCAGATAGACCAAATAGACCAGATGAACCAGATCAACCCTCTCCCGTCCCGCTCGGCTATCCTCATGACTCGTTAATCCAGCACGAACGTCACTTTCAGGTCCACACGATACAGGGCAACCTTGCCGTTGTCGACCACCACATGTTGTTCCTTCACCCAAGCCGATTTGATGCCGTGTATGGTTTTGGATGCACGGGTAATCCCGCTCTGAATGGCATCTTCGAAACTCTTCGGCGACTCGGAGCTGATCTCGATGATTTTGGCGACGGACATGGGATTTCTCCTTTGTTGTGCGCGTGAGCGCGGTTGCTGAGAAAGTGACCACTGGGCTATGTGCAGGCTTCGATGATCTTCCGACAGCCTCCGCGGCGATGCCTCGTTGCGTCGTCACTTGAAAGGGGCGATCAGTTACACGGAAAACGCCACGTCGGGAGATCACTATTCAGGATAGGGAGAACCGCACAGTTCCATCCCACATCATTTTTTGCTGCAGCAGCCGGTGTTGCTATGGGCTTTTCAGGCGGAGCAGTTTGTTCTCGACCGTCGTATCCTGGACCAACTTGCCGAAACTGTCGGTCAAGACGTCATTCACCAGCGCTTGGGCATCCTCCGGATCGAACCAGAAGACGTCGTCGGCTCCGCTCCCGTTCAGGGTCATGCGGATCGTGCTCCCGTCCGCGATATTTTGTGCTTGCAGCGCGAGCTTCGTCTTCGTCGTGACCTCGGTAAAGCCGACTCGACTCTTGGCGTGGACTGCAAGGTCGAGAATTTTTCCCGTGAGGACGACATCGGCCCCGCCATCGCCGGTCCCTTGCTTGGTCACCTGCCAGCCTTTTGCGGTCAGATAGTCGGCCAGGGCCTGGGCGACTACGTCAGCGGGGTTGCCTCCCGGGACATCGAAATAGCTGACACCGCCCCAGAGGTGCGTCCGGACCCCAAGGCCGGTCTTATGGCTCCGCCCGTCCTCGACCGACCCTACCGCTACTCGAAGGGAGGCTTTCTGTTTTGCCCCTTCTGTTCCGGCTACGATGGGGTGGATCTGGAGCGGAATGATCTCGCC
>JABMDH010000205.1 GCA_015904075.1 Nitrospira sp. | reverse complement strand
TTCCACGGCGAGCCCCCCTCCGCCCATGCCTCGACGGCGATTGAGGGCAATCCGCTGACGCTCGCGCAGGTGCGAGCCTTGGAGGAGGGGCGCGAACTGTCCTCATCCGGCGCGCGGCATAAGCGGGAGGTGCTCAATTATTTTGCCGGGCTGCGTTATGTGGAGAAGCATGCGGGGAAGAAGACGATCCGCCATGCGGACATTCTATCCCTGCACCGGATTCTTGCCGGAGAGGTGATGGATCAGGGCGAGGCGGGAAAATATCGCATGATCGCGGTCCGGGTCGGGCAGTATCGTCCCCCTCCGCCCGATGCCGTGTCGGGGCTGATGTTCGAGCTGCTGGAGTGGTGGAACAAACCTGCCAGGACACTTTCGCCGGTGCTCAGTTCGGCTATTCTGCATTACCGCTTCGAGGCCATCCATCCCTTTGCCGACGGCAATGGCCGCACAGGCCGGGCGCTCGCCCTGTGGGAGCTCTACCGGCGCGGCTTCGATACGCAACATATTTTTTCGGTGGATGAATATTACTGGGAGGATCGGCCGACCTATTATGCCGCATTGGATGGGGTGCGGAAGGCCGGAGACGATCTGACTGCCTGGCTGGAATATTGCGCGGCGGGGCTTCGCCAAACTCTCGAACGGGTGTGGCTGCGGATTCACACGTTCCAGGCGAAACCGATGGAGAAACTGGTCTTGCGCCCGAAGCAGGAACAGTTGCTGCACCTGCTTCGCGATCACGGCAGCATGACGCCCGGTGAAATATGGAAGGCGCTGGGCCTGTCCCGGCAGGGGGCGATGGATGTCTTGCGCCCGCTGCTCGATGCCGGGCTGGTGGAAAAAGTCGGCGGAAAAAAAACGGGCCATTACGTCTTGCGCAGCCTATGAACGAAGCGGAAACCAGAGCCGAGCATATCGATCCTGCCTTGAAAGCGGCGGGCTGGGGCGTCGTCGAGGGCAGCCGCATTCTGCGCGAATATCCCATCACGCTGGGCCGTATCGAAGGGCTGGGGCGTCGCAGCAAACCCTTGATCGCGGACTATGTGCTGGTCTATCGAAACCGCAAGCTGGCCGTCGTTGAGGCGAAGGCCTGGGATGAAGAACTGACCGAAGGGGTGGGGCAGGCCAAGAACTACGCCGGCAAGCTGGCCATCCGTTTCACCTATGCCACCAATGGCCAAGGCCTCTACGGCATCGACATGGAGACCGGCGCGGAAGGCGAGGTGCCGCAGTATCCCAGCTCGGACGAGCTCTGGAACCGGACCTTTGCCAAGCAGAATGATTGGCGCGATCGCTTCGCGGCTGTGCCGTTCGAGGATAAGGGCGGGTCGCACCCAAGCCGTTACTATCAGGACATTGCGGTTGAGCGCGTGATGCAGGCCATCACGGAAGAGCGGCCGCGCATTTTACTGACGCTCGCCACCGGCACCGGCAAGACCTTCATTGCGTTTCAGATTGCCTGGAAGCTCTTCCACAGCCGTTGGAACCTGAGCCGCGAACCGTCACGCCGGCCGCGCATCCTATTCTTGGCCGACCGGAACATCCTCGCCAATCAGGCCTACAACGCCTTTTCTGCATTCCCCGAAGACGCGCTGGTGCGGATCGAGCCGGACAGTATTCGGCAAAGGGGACGAGTGCCAACGAACGGCAGTCTGTTCTTCTCCATTTTTCAGACCTTCATGAGCGGGCCAGGCGATACGCCTTATTTCGGCGACTATCCGCCGGACTTCTTCGACTTCATCGTGATCGATGAGTGCCATCGAGGCGGGGCCAACGATGAGAGCAACTGGCGCGGGATCCTCGACTACTTCGCCCCGGCGGTGCAGCTCGGTCTCACGGCCACGCCCAAGCGCAAAGACAATGTGGACACGTACGCCTACTTTGGCGAGCCGGTCTATATCTACTCGCTCAAGGAAGGCATCAACGACGGCTTCCTCACGCCGTTCAAAGTGAAGCAGATCTCCACGACGCTCGACGACTATGTCTATACGCCCGATGACAAACTGATCGAGGGCGAGATCGAAACCAAGAAACGCTACACGGAAACCGACTTCAATAAGATCATCGAGATCAAGGAGCGTGAAGCCCACCGCGTGAAGGTGTTCATGGAGCAGATTAACC
>JABMDH010000204.1 GCA_015904075.1 Nitrospira sp. | reverse complement strand
CTTGGGACTTCCGTCGCGCGGCGCATCGCGCCGCCGCTCCAGCTCGTGGATGATCGTGGGATCGTTGGCGATGCGTGCGGTTTGCGCGATTTCTTCGGCCACGAGCAGATCGAGCTTGCGGGCCGCTTCCGTTGCCAGGGCCTCGAAGCTTTCTCCGCTGACTTCCCTGATTTCCCGCGACCCCTGCCAAAATGCCATACCCAAGCCGACGACGAGCGGAACGACTCCCACCAACAGCATCGAGGCGGTCAGTTTGGCCTTGAGTCCCCAACCTCTGTTCGGCTGCGGTGAAGTCGGCATCCTGCTCATGAGGGACTACTCCTGCCCTCGGTGGTCGTCTCGCGGGGAAACATGATGGTAAAGGTCGAGCCGCGACCGACGCGGCTCTCGACCTCAATTGTGCCGTGCAAGTGGTGAATCACGTTCTTGATGTTGTACAGTCCAAGGCCCGTCCCTTTTCCCGGTGGCTTCGTCGTAAAAAACGGTTCGAAGATGCGATCGAGTACGTCCGCGGGGATGCCGCAGCCGGTGTCCAATACGCGAACTCGGGTTGCCCCCTGTACCACAGCGGTTTCCAGAGTCAACGTTCCACCGTGGTCCATCGCCTGGACGGCGTTGGTGATGAGATTGACGAAGACATGCAGGAGTTCATCCGGATTGCCTTTCACCGCGATGTCAGGTTGGTAGGATTTGCGGATGTCGATATCTTGAAGCGCAACGGCGTAACGGGCGATCTTGAGAGCCTCGTCGAGTTTGCCGTTGATGGCGATCAGACTGTCCTGCTGCGAAGAGGCGCGGCGAGAATAGGAGGTGAGGTCCCGGCAAATGGCGGTCGTACGTTTCACGGCTTCGACAATGTCGCGAGCTTGGTCATGCACCGTCTCAATGTCGCGCTCGTCCAGCAGGTTTTCGGCAAGTCCCAGAATGAGCTGAAGCGGATTGTTCATATCATGGGCGATGCCGGCGGCGAAGGAACCGATGCCGGCGAGTTTCTCCGAATGGAGCAGTTCGGCTTGCAGCGCAGATTCATGCCGCACCAGGTCCCACAGGAGTCGTGACGCGGGCCCGCTGAGGATGTCGGTCTCTCCGCTCGTGTGCTCGCGAAGTACCCGATCCATGCCCGGATCGCCGGTGAGGTCCATCACGAGATTGACCCTATGGTTGCTGATCAGATCGGCGAGTCGCTCGTAGGTCGGCACGTGGAGTTCGCGAGCCCGTTGAAGCCCCGGCGCGGCTGGATTCCGGTCGGTAATGCCGACCACCTCAATCGTGCGAAGCTGGTGGAGCAGATCAAGCAGTGCGGTCCCGCCGCGGCCCGCGCCGATGATCGCGACCCTTGTGGCGGGGGTGGGCATCACGGATGCCATCCGTTCTTGCCCGTCCTGGTCGGACCGGTGACCGGCTGTATCGGACGGAGCGGCGGATGGCACGCGCGTCCCGTCCGATGTAGGAAGGTTGGAGATCATCACAGATGCGCCAGTTCACGTTGCTCCATCGCGCGCGCGACGGAGGCCTTGAGCTTGTCGCCTTCGACCGGTTTCACCAGGTAATCGACGACGCCCTGCCGCAGCAGAGAGGTGGCCATGTCGGTGTCCGGAAATCCTGTGAGCACGATCAGCGGCACGCGCGGATAGTTATGGCGGAAGTAGGCGATGGCTTCGATGCCGTTGACCTTGGGCATCCGAATGTCGCAGATGATGACATCCAGTAAGAGACGATTTTCTCCGGTGTTGATTGTGTCAATCGCTTTGGCCCCGTTCTCCGCTTCCAGGACGTCGTATCCGGACTTTTGGAGCGTCATGCGGACGACCTTGCGGATATCCTGTTCATCGTCGACGATCAACACCCGGCCGTTGCAGCTGTCACCCCCGACAAAAAACCCTGATTTGAACTCGCTCATGGCGACCTCCTGGTGAAGGGTAATTGGCTGGCGCTCATGCGATGTGTCATCTGGTGATAAGAAGGAAACGCAAGGCTTATGCCGACAGAGGGCGGATGTTCATCTGATTCAATTTCAATGGGATGGCTGTCCCGCATATCACAGGGCCTCAAGCCATTGGCTCAAAGGCACCACCAGGTGGTGAAAGCCACCAACCCATAGTGCACATTGCCTTTCTGTGGCCATTTCAGCTAGGGTATTTACCGGCAAGAGCAGGGAGGGAGCGTGATTACACCAGACGTATTGACTGACTATGTCCGCAAGAGCATGCCGGATGCCGTGGTGACGGTGACGGATCGTACGGGGACGATGAACCACCTCAAGGTGAGTGTTGTCTCAGCGGCGTTTGCCGGAAAGAATCTTCTCGACCGGCATCGCATGATTTATCAGGCGCTGGATGTGCCGATGAAGGATGGGCGTATTCATGCCCTGGAATTGACGGCGAAGACCCAGGACGAAACCTAAGCGCGCAGGGCTCTGAATCGATACGATGACGTCTATTGAAGGAGGCCGGACAATGGCAGAACCGATCGAAGAAGAAATTCAACAAGAAGTGAAAGCACACAAGATTCTGATCTACGGCAAGGGGACGAAGCAGATGCCGATGTGCGGCTTCACCCGGGAGACGATGCAGTTTTTCGACAAATACGGATACCCGTACGAACTGATCGACGTCCTCTCGCAGCCGGTGAAACGGGAAGCCTTGACGAAGATGACGAATTGGCCGACGCTGCCGAAAGTGTTCATCGACGGTACGTTCTACGGGGACACCGACGTGCTTGACCCGATGGCGGCCAAGGGTCAGATCGAGCCGTTGTTAAAAAAAGCATTCGG
>JABMDH010000203.1 GCA_015904075.1 Nitrospira sp. | reverse complement strand
AATGGCAGCCGCGCTCACGTCGGGTCGCACGCATCACGAACTGCTGCTGATCCAGGTCGGTGATGCGCCAGGGCCATCGTCTGGGCGGAGGCGCGGGTTCTATCATATCGGCATCAAGGTCGGCGACAGTCTTGATGCGCTACGCCAGGCTAAACGCGAGTTGGAGCAGGCAGGGGTCTCGATAGACGGCATGAGCGATCACACGGTGAGTCAGAGCCTCTATCTGAAAGATCCTGACGGGAATGAAGTGGAACTTTATGTGGATGCGGACGAAGCGTTGTGGAAGAGTGATCCGGCGGCGGTGGTGTCGCCGATCAAGCCATTACAGTTATAACCTATATATGGAGGACGACTGATGGGGGAACCACGTATGGCAGCCAAGGAACCGTCCGTACTCACTCTGGAAGCGGGAACGTATTACTGGTGCACATGTGGGCGATCAAGAGATCAACCGTTTTGCGATGGAGCCCATGAAGGAACCGGGTTCGAGCCGCTGGAGTTTACAGTCGACGAAACAAAAGAAGTGGCGTTGTGTCAATGTAAACGGACGAAGACACCACCGTATTGCGACGGGACACACCAAGCGCTTTGATGACACGGGTACGGTATGGGCCCGATCCTCGATCAATCTCTTGAACTGCCATAGGGCGATGTCTGGCTTTCCGGTTCATCACGGAATTGTCGATGCACATGTGTATATGCGGGCGGTGCAGCATTAGCGGTCACCGGCAGATCAATCGATTGCGCGATTGTTGCCATCTTTCTGCGGAGGTAACGGTACGGGCAGTGAGTCTATATACTGAAATACCGGGGAGCGTGGTATGGATATGGAAGAGGAGTATATAAGGAAATGTCTAGTCCACTCGATGTGATTACCCAACTCGTTGCTGCGATGAATGCTCAGAATCTGGAATCGGCCATGACCCTGTTTGAGCCGGGTGCCTCGTTCGTGATTAAGCCCGGCGTCGTCGTCAGCGGCACCGCTGGAATCCGTCAAGCGTTAGAGGGATTTATGTTGCTGAAACCGACGCTCACCATCGAAGCGCACGAACTCGTGCAAGCTGGCGATGTCGCACAATACTGCGCCCGATGGAGCTTAAAGGGAATTGATCCGACGGGAACTGTCGTGCAACTCGGGGGGCGATCTTCCAGTATTTTGCGGCGTCAGTCCGACGGGCGGTGGCTTTTCCTGGTGGATAATCCTTGGGGGACGGATATCGTCGGGTCGTCATGTGGGGCGTCGTGAATGGCTATCGCAACCCTCACGGGGTTCATCGGCGTGGTGCTCGTGAGGAATGACAAATGAGCCGTGTAACAGGTGATGGATGGAAGAGCGAGGGCAGGGAAGGCAGGGACCGATCAGCGAGTTTCTTATGGAAGACCACCGGAGACTCGATGGGCTGCTTCAGTCCACCGCGGCTGATTCGTGCCTGAGAGATGATGCAACGTATCATCAATTTCGCGCCGGGTTGTTACGATATATCGGAATAGAAGAAAAGATTCTGTTGCCGGCGGTCCAACGATTGCGCGGCGGAACACCGCTTCCCGTGGCCGCTCAGTTGCGGCTCGATCACGGCGCTCTCGCCGCGCTTCTGATGCCGACACCCACGATTTCTATCATGGCGATGATTCAAACGATTCTCGAAGGCCATAATATGATCGAAGAAGGCCCGGACGGGTTATACGAAATGTGTGATTTGTCGCCTCCGGCAGAGAGGGAACGGCTGTTGACCGTTCTCCGAGCCGTTCCGCCGGTTGGTGTGATGCCCTATTCGGATACTCCTGCAGTCATGGGTGTCATACAGCGGGCAGTGGTACGAGCCGGATATGAGTTCAAGGAATGAGACTCACATCGCGGCCACGC
>JABMDH010000202.1 GCA_015904075.1 Nitrospira sp. | reverse complement strand
ACCACCCGCCTGATTGGTGGCCCTGATCGACCCGCCCATTAACGAAATTCCAAACGACGTCTGCACACCATCAAGTCGGCTGAGCGCTGCTGGATTATAGTGAATGGCCGAGGGATCGTCGGCCTGGGCCGCAAACGCGTTCCCTTGGCCTGCGGCTGCCACCCCTTGAGGCTGAAACCGGAGAGCTTGCGCCCCCGCAAGCGAGGGGATGAGGGAAAGCACGATGGCGAGCGTTACGGTACCCGCAAGACATCCGCCGAACAATTCAACCCTTACCATGAGGACCACTCAATTCACACCCCGCTTCTATGAAATAGTAGTGGCTTCAATAATAGTGACTTACTGGCCTAGATTCATATAGATCCATTAGTACCTATTCAATAGATCCGTATGCCCCCTCTCGTTTTTCACATATTGTGTATGCTAATCTCAATAGCGTACGTCCATTAGGAGGCACCTCGATGGCACACACCCTGAAGAGACGCGGCTTCCCTAAGCACATCTTCCAACAGCTTTCAAAGAATGACTGTCAAAGCTTTATTGAGGCAATCCACTACACTACAGAAGCGGAAACCACGAGCGATGTCAAGGATGCCCTCCTGCAGTTCCAGAATCTGTTCCCCTTTTCACGAGTGATCGGCGGTCTCGCCCGATTGAACGCCAAGGGCGCCTTTGACGGATTTACGAACGTCATCAACGTGAGCTACCCCGAAGAGTGGATTCGCCTCTATTGGCAGAATGGTTACTTCGAGGTAGACCCAGTCTTTCGGACAGCGCTGCAACAACCAGGCTCGCAACATTGGCAGGCAACGTATCAGAAGACCGGCTCTGACTCTGAAAAGCAGCGCGAGTTTGTGGAAACAGCAAGAAAATTTGGACTGGTCGATGGAATTACAACGGGATCTGCCGATCCCATGTGCGGAGTGGCAACATTCTGCTCGTTTGCCTCAAACGACAAGATCGATGCGACTCGATATATGCCTCTCGTAGAATACTTCGGCTACCACGTCCACCTGGCGCTATTACGCACCGCCCCTGCCAGCGCGCAATCCCTGGACAAGTGTGTCAAACAACTGACCTTACGGGAGTTGACCATTCTGAATTGGGTCAAGAATGGGAAAACGAATTGGGAAATTGCGACGATTATGGGCATCACCGAACGGACGATACGATTCCATGTCGAAAGTATCTTCACAAAACTTGGGGTCACCTCACGATCCCAAGCCGTTGCCACCGCGATTGAGCATGGCCTTCCGAACGTCGTGTAAGCGCCTGCTGTGCAACACACCCGCCACTGCCTAGCAAGCCGGGAAACAGTCAGATAGATTCCCACGCCATCGACATCTCGGCATTTGAGACAATCCCACACAGCTATGCAGGATGCGCATAATGGCCTCTGATCTCACCCGACCGCCCGAGTGCGCGCTCAACTACCTTCGACCAGCTTAGGCTCCGAGCCGGTTGAGAGAAACTCGCGAAGCCCAAGACGCCCCGTTCCAGACGCAAAAACAACGCCGGCGGACATTTTCAGCATTCTGCCCAAAAGCAAGCAACACACTATCTGGCGCTATCTGGATAGACCCGCATGACCACTCGTGCCTACCAAGCTTTCCACTGAATCCAATCGATCCACTGCGCTGAACGTCGCGTTTCGCCCTGATATGACTGCACCGTCTACCGTCGTAATGGTGGAGATCCATTCCAAAAAGTCCGGACGCTGTTTGGCATTCCGTTCGTCAAACTGCTCCATGTCATACAATGCCGCTACAGCGCTCGCTCCAGCCGGTGGAAGCTTGACAACAGGGCCGATCGGCTCACAAGGGAAGCCCAGCATGCGAAGTGCCCGCAGAAACCGATGCTCAACTTCGAGATAGTAATAGCGAATCTCATTTTCCACCGCCCATTGATAGACCCCCTTCAACACCGCCAGCATCGTTCGCGTCGATAGCTTGGCATCACGAATATCAGGGTCAACGGCAAGCCTGGTTATCTCCGCTGTGTCCGGTGCTTTTCGTATCGTGTACTCACTCGGCAACAGCGCCATAAAGTCCTTCTCCAGCATGAATGGTCCCGACGAAGGCAGGAGTCGAGCCATTCCCAGCAATGTTCCATCATTGTGAAAAGCCCCGACCGAGCAACCCCACAGATCATAGATATCGACTTCTTCGCGGTCTGCTGAAGCGGGAACCCAGTGTAGCGATTCCGCAAACACTTTGTGCCTAAACCGATAGGATTGTTTAAGTTTAGTTCCTTCCAGAGTCGTCACCAGAAATTCGCCTTCTTGAAACTCAATGTGCTTCAGCTCACGCATCGGACTCCTCCTTTTTGTAGAACGGCAACCTCACCTCAACAGTCGGATGTGGCGCTCGCTCATAGGTTGCATGGTGATTCTCAAAATTCCCGCTCGTCCGTCACCTGGCGGATCCGCCAGGTGACGGACGCCATGGCGATTCGGTATTAGGTTGGCCTGTTGTGGCAATACGGTTGGACAGGACTAAGACAAACTCGTAGGGAGGTGGCACACCATGCTGCACGACAAGAAAGGCTTCCGTCTGCTGAACGGGTTTCAGCCTTCTGCACGCACTGTACGTGCGAATCACACAACCTGGCCTTCGCAGCG
>JABMDH010000201.1 GCA_015904075.1 Nitrospira sp. | reverse complement strand
GGCCCTGCTCGCACAGCTTGTCGAATCCCTGCGCGACTAGATTTTGCCGCAACCGCTTGACCATCTCGACGCCTTCTTCGGTTTTCGCCAACTGCCGTTCGGCTGGGGTCAACACACTCTTGGGCCGGGCAACCACAAGATCGCTCACCACAAACGCACGGACTTCGTCAGGACCTCGCCCCGGAAACACTTGCTCAAGCTTGCTGATTGCGCAACGGATCGGGTGTTCAACGCATTCAAGCTTCCAGAAACAAACATGGTAGATAACGAAGCTTCTAGCCGTCTATAATCCTGAGTGCGCTGAACGGTTTCAGATTACGAAGTGAATTGGATAAGACCAGTCCATTGTCAGGGACAGAACGGTCAAGCATGATCGGAGGGGACATGCGCAAAATGATGCGTGCGGGATTGCGAGTCACGATTTATATTTCAGCAATGCTGAGCCTGGTACTGTGCGAAAACGCCGGGGCGTACGAGTCAGCCACCGTGCCCAATGGGGCGGCGGTGCAGGGGAAAGTAATGTTCTCGGGAACCGTGCCGGATCCGAAAGTATTCGAGATGCGGCGCTATTACGACCGCGCGTATTGTGCGGCGCTCTCAGATGGTAAGGGGCATCGTCTTTTGAAAGAGGTCAACGTTGGGCCGGAGGGTGGGCTCAAGGATGTGGTGGTGGTCATCGAGGGGATTGAGAAAGGCAAGCCCTTTACGTTCACCGATGCCGAGGTGGAAGCGAGTCTCTGTCAATTCCTGCCGTTTGTGACCGTGGTCAGTGACAAGCGCAAGGTTACGGTGTTTAATCGGGATCCGGTTTCTCACGATATTCAAGGATATGCCTACGACCAGTCGGGAGTCGATATCGTCCTTCATCGGCCGGCGCTGCATGTGAGTGGGACCACCGATGTCGTGCAATTAGTCAAAGGACGGAAAGTATTTACCATGCAATGCGGCATGCATCCCTACATGCAGAATTGGGCCTATGCCATCGACAACCCATATTATGCCGTGACGAACCTCGACGGCTCCTTTGCCATCGGTGATCTCCCAGCCGGCACCTACCATATCAAGGCGTGGCATCCTATTCTTGGAGCGCAAGAGCGAGAGATTACCGTGAAACCCAATGAGACGGTCTCACTCGATCTGTCGTTTGGAGCAAAATGATCGACCACCATGAGGTGTATTCGCATGTCATGTAACCAGCCGCAACCAGTGAGCCATTACTGTACCAGACGGGGGGTGATGTGGTCGTTGGCGAGCAGACTGAGACAATAGGAGAAGCCGCAGGCTGTTTGTCTGCGGATGGAACAACCAGGGCGGTGATCAAGCTACACCCGTCATCAAGCACAAAAGCATTCATCGTCTAATTGCGGGATATACACCCTGAATCGATGGCCTGAAATAGCATGACCAGCGGCTCCATGCCAGACGCCAGCAGGCTTCCTCCAAAACACCGGGAAACTCCGGTCTCCGGGATTCACTCGGATCCAGATCGATCAGATCTACCGCACTCCACTGACCGGCTCCCGGTCCAACGTAAAGACGAAGATCCGTTCCCCCAACTGCACATCGATGTCAGTAAACACGCCGAGGACTTTGGCTTTCGTGATCTCACCGACTTGCTCGCTCAGTTTGTCACGACCCTGTGCGATCAAATTCTGCCGCAGCTGTTTGACCATTTCGACGCCCTCCGCAGTCTTTGCCAGCTGCCGCTCGGCCGGAGTCAGCACCCCTTTTAACCGGACCACGACTAAATCACGAACAATGGAGGCCCGTACATCGTCGGGGCCACGGCCCATGAACTCCTGCTCGAACTTGATGATGGCGTTGCGGATGGCATTTTCCATGGCTGGACCTTTCTCACGCAGGATTATACGGGTCGCATGATCGAGCGAACAAGCCCAATCGTGAGCCTTTGGTGTCACCGACTCGTCAACCATGGGCCTTTTGGGCTATATCCTTCCGATTCAAAGACCCGATCCACCTTTTCACGCTTGACGCTGATCGGGTAGACATATTATTGATGGACGCGTATTTGCAGGCTGGCGATGCTTCCCGCCCTCATGATTGACCGTGGATGGGCAGAGCGCCGAGTTCCAATGATACAGGCCGTAGGGCGACCGGCAGTTCGAGTGAGAGGCCGGACGCAGTACAAGCCAACTGATGGTTCTCAACGTTGTTGAGAACGCGGTTGGCTTTTTTGTTATATGAGGCGATACCGTGTTGACGTGGGCCGCCCTGCTCGTCCCGTTCCTCCCACTGGTTGCCGCGCTGATCGTGGTCTCCGCAGAGGATACCACCCGTTATGCGCACGCGAAAATCGCTGCGTGGCTGATCGGGGGGGCCTGTATCGGCGCAGCCACCACCCTTTATGTCGTCGCGACATCCGGACCGATCACCATTCGGTTCTATGATCCAGCGAAAGCCGCTTCGTTGGCCATCCCCATCGGCTTCTACATCGACCGCCTCAGCGGCGTCATGATGACGCTGATTTCAGCGGTCAGCTTGATCATCTATTCCTATTCCACAAACTATATGTATCAGGATCTCCATTACCGACGGTATCTGGCACTGATTTGCCTGGCCGACTTTGTGTTGATCTGTATGGTGTCGAGTTCCAACCTCATGATGCTGTTTCTGTTCTGGCAACTGCTGAGCTACCTGCTGTACATCCTCGCTCACAACCATAGCCATGCTCCAACCCTCGACGGCGCTTATAAGACGTTCACGGTTTTGCGAGTGGCAGACATGGCCTTTCTCATGGGCATCATCCTCGCCTACCAAGTGTATGGCACGCTCGAATTGACCGATTTATTTGCGCGAGCGACGGCCTCACACATGACCGTGACACTCTGGCCCGGCATGGAGATTGACGCCGCCACCTCCATTACTTTGCTCATGTTTATTGGAGCTATGGGAAAATCGGCGCAGTTCCCGTTGCATGTGTGGTTGCCGAGTTCGCTCTTTGCCCCGACACCCGTCCATGGATTGTTGCATGCCGGCATCATCAACGCCGGCGGATTCTTGATCAATCGAATGGCCCCGCTCTTCGGTATGAGTTCCACCACTCTACACATCGCATTTATCGTCGGCACCCTGACGGCGGTGCTGGGCGCCTCCATGATGTTAGTGCAAAGCGATATCAAGAAGACGCTTGGGCTATCGACGATCGGCCAGATGGGCTACATGATCATGGAGTGCGGATTGGGCGCATTCTCCCTCGCCGTGTTCCATCTGATCGCGCATGGTCTGTTCAAGGCCACGGTATTTTTGAATTGCGGGAACGTCATTCAAAAGGCGCGATTGGAACCGCATTTCCCCCATACCGATCATGCACACCACGAGGAGGAAGCGGTGTCCGGTCTGACCTGGTCGACCGGGTTTGCGACGACACTGGTGATTCCGCTCCTGATCTTATTGGTCACGCATGGAGTCCTGCACATTCCCTTGTTGGAATCACAAGGGACCGTCATCATCCTTTTCTTCATCTGGATCACCTCCTCGCAGGCGATCCTGACGCTGACGAAGCTTCGGGCCGTCGCGTCATGGAAAGTGTCCTCGGCGATGTTGGTCACGCTGTTGTTCGTCGTGTTCATCTACTTATTCGCCGTCGAGTCATTCACGAAGTTCCTCTACCCGAACCCAACCGAAGTGGCATCGTACTTCAAAGCCGCAGACCTTCCCGACTGGCTGTTCGACCTGATCATTATTGTCTCGACGGTCATGACGGTGCTCGGCTGGTTTTATCTGTATCTGAAAGCCCACGGACGACGTGTCTGGATCCCGTCCTGGATCGACAGGCTTCGTAACCGGGTCTATGTCGCGCTGATCAACAGGCTCTATGCAGACGAGTTACATGGCCGATTTGGACAGGCCATGATGCGCTTGGCACATCGGATCGATAAGCAGGAACAGGGGTGGTCGAAGCGATGATGCGTCAGACCTTTCTCCCTTGGATTGCGATCGCCGTGCCGCTGATCGGCGCCCTGATCGGTCGGATCTTTTGGGAAGACCCCCAACAACTTAAAAAATCCTGCTTGTTGTGGTCAGCGCTCAGTGTACTCCCCATCATAATAGGATTGGGATCGGCTCTGCCGGAAGGCCCCCTGCCGCTCTACCTCCTGCCGATCGCCGCCGTCTTATCACTGTTGGGGCAGCCGGTTCACAAAGACCACCGTCTTTCCTGGCTGATGACTCTCGTTTGTCTCGGGCTTGGCATCGGCGTTCTATCCCATTCTGGCCTGCTCGGCCACCTCTTCCTGCTGGCTTTGTTGGCCACGATGATCGGGCTCTTACTAAACCACCATACCATGCTGTGGCCGATATCCTGGTGGGGGATCAGCCTCTTCGGTCTTGCCGGACTCGGCGTACTCATCACCACGTTGACATCCCCTCCTGTATCGTCGTCGGCTGCACTCGTGACCTGTGTGGTCCTAGTCCCGCTGCTGCCGTTCCATACTGGGTATGTGACAGCGCTCACCCGTTTGCCTGGCAACTTGCCGTCCTTCGCCGCGGTTCTTCTCCCAACAGTCGGTCTACATTCTATGGCCTCTGCACTTCCGGCCGCATCCATCATGATCACCGGCCTTATCAGCTTTGCTGCCCTGATCGGTGCCGTCTATGGAGCAATCAAGGCACTGGCCCAAACACGTGTTCGACTGATGTTGGCTTATGGCAGCCTGTCATTCTTTTCGATACTCTGGTGGTTCGCCTCGGCGTCTCGCATCGTCACGACTCGCTCGACCGTGCTCGTCGTCTCGATCGCTCTCGCAACCTGCGGGCTGCTCATCGCTTGGCAAATCATCCGGACACGATATGGCGACGACGTCGATCCGCTGTCGATCAGAGGGTTGGCATCATCCATGCCAAGCTACGCAGTCCTGCTGACACTGCTCGCGCTGGCGGCAATGGGACTTCCACCATTCGGCGTGTTCGCAGGTTTCATGGGATTGTTGTTGCACTCGCCCGTTCCTTCGTTGCTCGGTCTCCTTGTCATCCTCTCAGCCTGGCTTGCCGCGTCCTGGTACATCATGAGTGCGGTACAACGGCTGCTGTTTGGAGCGAGGCGTACCGATCTCCGATATCGCGATCTCGTGCACGGCGAATCGGCGGCACTGCTCATGACGATTCTAGCGTTGACTGTACTTGGACTTGCCCCGAACGATTGGTTCGCGTCCGAAGCGACACCGTCCGTAGCCAACGTTCTGTCACAGGATTTCTTATGGCCGCGATGAACGAGTCGATGGATCTTGAGTCAAGACGAATGGAGCTGCGGGGCGTGGTCCGACTCGCAGGGGAAGTCATCGCGCAATACTGGCCGATGCGAACCTTTGTTCATCATAATCCACTCCATAGCCTGGAATACCTCCCCTTCGAAGAAACCGTCCGTCGCGGCAAACGGTTCCTGGGCGGTGACGGATACCTGCCGAGCGACCTCTATCGCGCCTACGTGAGATCCGGCCGAATCCGTCTCGAGGATTTGGATGCCGCCTTGCAGCCGCTGACACTTGATCGCCAAATTGTCATCGGATCCCGTACCGTCACGCATCGTGAGGTGTTACGCGCCTGTCTCACGGAAGGGCTCTGCTCACCGACACAAGAGCCTCTCGACGACCAGCTGGAAGATCCTGATCGGTCATTGATCGAGGTCCTTGCCCATAAGCTTAACGGTGTTCGTCGTACATTTTTACTGGACGAGCGGGTCCGGAAGGTAGGGGATGACAACCACGCCGCACTCTGCCGATGGCTGACGTTGTCTCACTGGTGTGACGACACGCTCGGCACACAGATCGTCCAGCAGATCAATGATCAAATGATCAAGTGGTGCTCGGCGTTCCTTGATGAAGGACATGCCGCCTGGGCCATGCCGGATCGTGAGGAAGGGTTGTATACAACCTGGAAGAAACTGGCCGGACAAGAATGGTCGCTCCTCGGTATTGCCGATAGCCGGAGAAAGATCGCCTCGCTGCCCGACCATCCGGAAGATACCCTGCTCGAAAGTCTGGATGCACTCGGCATTCCGGCCGACATGCGACAAGATTACATCTCGCTCCAATTGACCGCCTTGCCAGGCTGGGCCGGCTTTATTAAATGGCGTGGCGAAGAACGTGACTACCCATGGCAGCAAACCCACCCCGTGAGTCTTGTCAAGTTCCTGGCCATCCGCTTGTGGTATGCGCGTGAACTCGTCCAGACGGCCTGCCGGGATTACCTTGATATTCAAGGGCGATATGAAGACATCGCGGCTTACATGCATGACTATGCGGAAGAATACTATCTCCGACGACAGCGGATTGCCGGCCGTTTACCCGCACTGTATGCCGAAGAAGTCGACCGGCTGTTCCATCGGAAGGGACAGAGCTGGAAGAACATTATCACGCGCTACCGCACCGAGGTCGTGCCACGCCAACAGGCGGCCACTCAGCGTGGCGCTGCACGCAGGCTCATCACATTGGCACGGTCGCTGGGGATCGATGACGGGGCACTATTAGAAAGCCGCGCCAGCGAATTCAAACAGGCCATCGAATGGATTGAAACCTTTCCGGAAGCAGAGCACGGGCCGGTTTGGCTGAAGGCTTTCGAGGCCGGTTATCATGAGCCGCTGCTCGGTCAACTCATGGATGCCTCTCGGCGTCCGGCAGAACCCACGACGGTCTCCCCTTCCAGCCGCCCCTACTCGCAGTCGGTCTACTGCATCGACGTGCGGTCGGAACCGTTCCGTCGCCATCTTGAATCGGTCGGACCACACGAGACATATGGTTTTGCCGGCTTCTTCGCCGCCTTCATCCGATATCGCGCCTGGGGCAAGGAGCACGACACGGAACAATTTCCGGTGATCATGCGCGCCAAAAACGAAATCCGTGAGATACCTCGCAGCTATCTGGATCACAAGGTCTCACAACATCAGGCCCGGGCCAAGTGGGTCCACGCCGGGCACACACTTCTGCATGACTTGAAGGAAAACGTCATCACGCCCTACGTGATGGTTGAATCAGTCGGTTTGTTTTACGGCCTTCCGATCTTTGGTAAGACGCTGCTCCCGTCCCTGTACCGGCGTTTCGCCACATGGATCCGCACACTGCTTGTGCCGTCGATACAGACAACGCTGACCGTCGACAAGCTTTCCCCTGGAGAAACAGGAGAAATGCTCAAAGTCGAACAACAGGGGCTTGTACGGACGGCTTTGCAGGAACGACTTGGATTGCGCAATACACGGATGACACCGTCATTCACTGAAGGGCTCCGTCAGCAGGCGCTTCAGGAAACCACCCTGCGGGATGCGGTCTTTCTTGCCGAAGCCGAACGTGCAGGCTTGAAAGCCGATGCACTCGACGCCTTTATCACCGTGCTGCAGCGCGAGTACGATCTGAATCCACGGGCATCATCGCGATACAAGGAACGGCTGACACGAACGGGATTTACACTGGAGGAACAGGCGCAGACTGTCGATACCGCGCTGCGCATGATGGGGTTGACCAAGAACTTTGCCCGCCTGGTTCTCTTTTGTGCCCATGGAAGCACGTCTGATAATAATCCCTACGAATCGGCCCTCGACTGTGGAGCGTGCGGCGGCAATGAAGGCAAACCCAACGCGCGTATCCTGGCCATGATGGCAAACAGCCCGAACGTGCGAGATCGCGTGAGGAGTACCGGCCTGGACATTCCATCCGACACACATTTCGTCGCCGGCCAGATGGATACGACCACCGACGCCGTACAGCTGTTCGACCTTGAGGATATCCCGTCAACCCATCGTGCTGATCTTGCAAGACTGCAGGAAGATTTGAAAGAAGCAGCGGAACTGGCCAGCCGCGAGCGCTGCGGCCGGTTTCCGGAAATTCTCCAGCCGTTGGATGAAGCACAAGCCACGGCCCATGTGATCGAACGAAGTGCCGACTGGAGTCAGGTCCGCCCCGAATGGGGATTATCGAGCAATACCACCTTCTTGATCGGTCGACGTGAATTGACGAAAGGGCTCGAC
>JABMDH010000200.1 GCA_015904075.1 Nitrospira sp. | reverse complement strand
CGCAGGGAATCTTGTGTTCGCGGCTGATGCCACGTTTAAAGTCACCGATACGCCGGGCTATTGGTTCGATACCGGCAACGATATTGCGGGCACTCGGTCCCTGGCCATTATCAATCCAGGCGACACGGTGCATTTTATCCAAAGAAACGGCGAACCGCGTGATGTGGAAAGCAAGCACACGGTCACGAGCTTGATTTGGCCGGCCCCGGCGCTTGCGACTGAAAAGATCGACCAGGATGAGGCGAACACGGCTCCTCATCATGTGACATTGACGACGCCAGGCCTCTACGTGTTCGTCTGTAAGCTCCATCCCTACATGCTCGGCGGCGTCATCGTCAATGATGCCGCAACGCCTGGACTTGATCTTGGTGCGAATCTCACGCTCCTGGGACCGACGGCTGCCGCACAGGTGACCTTCCCCACTGCAACCGATCTCGGTCTGCGGCTGTTGCGTGCCTTCTTTGTCGTCACCAATCCAGGTAATTGGAAGGACTATACGAAGGTCGGGACCATCTACCAGCCGGTCTACCCATCGGTGGACGTCAACGCCGGACCTGGCATCGTCGTCAACCTCAAGGAGGCGATCGAGAGTTTACATATTGACGGTCAGCTGATTACCAAGCAGGAGAAGCCGAAGACAAAGGGAATCGGAGAGGTCTGGGTCGACACCGCCTATGAGTTGACGAAAGGGAAACCGGAGTGGACTCCAGGCACGATGACCGTCGTCTCAGCAACCGGCTGGGGCGTCAAACGGAAGATTGCGTTGCCCGAGCAGAAAATGAACAACGGCCACAATATGTGGGCCAGCCACGACCAGAAGCAGATCTATCAAACCGAGTGGCATGGCAAGAGCCTCTATGTGATCAATCGCCGTAACGGGAAGCTGCTTCAGGAACTCGAGGTAGACGGAAAGTGCAATGATCCTGCCCACGTGATGACGCGGGTGGATACGGAGCAGGTGCATGTGACCTGTAACGGAGAAAATACAGTTGCGGAGTATAACCGGCTTCCATCCGGTCTTCTGGAGCTGAACAAGTTCATTCCGATGTCCAATGGAGGCAAACAGACCCAGCCCCATGCCCATTGGATGGGCTTTGATGGGAAGTCGATGGCGACGCCCAATTCCAATACCAACGATTCGACGCTATTTAATTTCAACGAATATGTCATCACCAATAAGCAGCCGACCGGTGCATTGCCGATTGCGGCAAGTATGATGCCGGATTCGAGCAAGTATTATGTGTCTAATTACCTGGGGCATACCACCTCTGTGATGTGCGGACCCAATCCAAATCCAGCCGGGAGCTGCGTTCCTGGGACGAAGATCAAGGATATCGATTTGCTGCTCAACGGCAACTACGATGTGGCTTCTGGGCCAATCGAAGGCCGCCCGATTGGCGCACTTCCGATCCAAACACCGGTGAGCCCTGACGGGAAGTTCGTGATTACCGGAAATACGTTGACCGGTACGATCACGATCATCGATACCAAGACCGATACTTTGGTAAAGATGATTGGTTGCGATCCGGGTTGCCATGGGGTGAACTTCGGAGCCAAAAAACGCGGCGGATACTATGCCTATGTCACGAGCAAATTCGCCAACCGTCTGATTGTGCTGGACTACGATCCGAACAATGATGGGAACGTGGATGATGCGGTGATTGCCGGC
>JABMDH010000020.1:25636-38459 GCA_015904075.1 Nitrospira sp. | reverse complement strand
CAAGGCCAGCCAGGTCCAGTCGCGCATCAAGCAGCTCGAAAAGGTCAAACGCATCGAGGTGCAGCGCGACCCCAAACGGGTCAAGTTTCGATTCCCGCTCCCTTCCACGAGTGGTCGCCATGTGCTCGACCTCGTCGGAATCAGCAAGCGGTATGGCGAGAAAGTGATCTACGAAACTCTGGATTTCTCCGTGGAACGAGGCCAGCGCGTCGCGCTGGTCGGGGAAAATGGCGCGGGAAAAAGCACGCTCTTGAAGATGCTCTCGGGCGTGCTCCCTCCCGACTCAGGTACGCGAACCGTGGGGCACGGGGCGACGATACATTACTTCGCCCAGCATCAGGCGGAGACGCTGAACCCCGAGCATACGATTCTCGAATCGCTCGAAGAGGCCACTACGCACGCGGAGATGAACTTCTTGCGCGGCATCGCCGGCGCCTTTTTGTTCACCGGCCTCGATCAGAAAAAACTCATCAAGGCCCTGAGCGGCGGGGAGCGGAACCGGGTGGCGCTGGCCCGCATGCTGGTCGAACCGGCCAACACGCTGCTGCTGGACGAGCCGACGAACCATTTGGACCCCGCCTCAGTAGACGTCCTCACCGACGCGCTGGCGGAATTCCCCGGCACGATCGTCTTTATCTCCCATGACCCGACCTTCCTGGCGAGACTCGCCACACGCATCGTGGAAATCGAGGACGGGCGAGCCCGCAACTTCATCGGGGATTACGAATACTATTTGTGGAAGAAGGCGCAGGAGTTCGAATCGATCAAGGAAACCAAGGAAGAGCTCGACGGCAAGCCGCAGGCCAAGTCGTCGGGGCCCACTCGCGCCATGGTTCAGCAGATTCAAACCCCGCCCAAGGACTCCGGCAGCAATCGTCGCGACTTGACGAAGACGCAGGCCCGTCTGGAAAAGCAGGTGGCGCGGGCGGAATCTGAGATCGCGGATCTCGAACAGAAAGTGAAAACCCGCGAGCCGGAATTAGCCGATCCAGCGCTCTACAAGGAATTCGGGAAGTGGAATATGCTGCACCAGGAGCAAGACGGCTGGAAGCGCGACCTCGAGCGAATGACCTCTCGCTGGGAATCGCTGTCGGCGGAATTGGAAAAGGTCAAGAAAGATTTGGGGGCGCAGAACTAGACGGACGCCTTGAGCGTTTCTTCCAGGTAATAATAGAGCCAGCGGTTCTTTTCTTTCGTGACGAGATCGTCCCACACCACTCCGATCAAGAACCCTTTCTTCTCCCACGGCTTGACCCACGTGACGGTTCCGTCGAGCTTTTCCTGCTGCTCGATTCGATCGGAATCCAGAAACACGAGCGAGACCGTCACTTTTTCATTGGGCGGAAACCGGTCTTTGGTGTGAAGACCGGCGCCGATTTGATTCACATTGTCGAGGACGGCTGTACAAGCCCGGCCTCCACTCTTTGGGGAGACAAGCGCGGAGCCGACCAGTGTGGCGCGCACAAACTTCCGCCGCTCACCTGCTGCCGCCATATCGGCCGATTGCTTTGTTTCACTTCGTTTCATACCATCTAAGTATAACCGATTAGTAGAGATTGTAAACCTGGAAATTGGCCCTATTCCTATGATTGGGACTTAGGACGGTAGTACTGCCGGCTTTTCAACGGCTCCGGAAGGTGGGTTTGCTCAATCCTGGCCCGGGGATCGTCATGGACATAGCGGTATCCCTGCCCATACCCCAGCCCCTTCATCAGCCCTGTCACCGCATTCCGAAGATGGATTGGAACCCCAAGATTACCGTGGGTTTTGGCATCCTCGATCGCTTCCAGTAGTCCGACATAGGACGCATTGTCTTTAGGCCCTGATGCGAGATACGTCGTCCCCTGCGCAAGGTTGATCTGTGCTTCCGGCAGCCCCACAAATTGGACAGCCTGTGCGACGGATGTCGCGACGACAAGGGCCATGGGATCGGCGTTGCCGATGTCTTCCGACGCGAAGATCACCATTCGCCGGGCGATAAATTTGGGGTCCTCTCCGGACTCCAGCATACGGGCCAGCCAGTAGAGCGCCCCGTTCGGATCGGAGTCGCGTAGGCTTTTGATGTAGGAGGAAATGATGTTGTAGTGTTCTTCCCCCGATTTGTCGTATCGAAGCGCCTGCTTGTTCAACGAGGCTGCCAGCAGCGCCTCATCGATCCGTCGAGTGCCATCCGTTCCGGCTGGTGCCTGAGTGACGACAAACTCGACTGTCGTGAGCAACGCCCGTGCGTCGCCGTTGCCGAAGGCCACCAGCCGTTGCCGCGCTCCGGGCGATAGACATGCCTTCCATTGACCCAGGCCGGTATCGGAATCGACGAGCGCCCGATCCAGGATATGGCCCAGGGCGTCTTCGGAGAGCGGTTTGAGAACAACCAGAATCGAGCGGGAGAGTAGCGGGCTAATCATTTCAAACGAGGGATTTTCGGTCGTCGCTCCGACCAAAATCACCGTACCCCGTTCGACATGGGGAAGAAAAGCATCCTGCTGGGCCTTATTAAACCGATGGATCTCGTCCACGAAGAGAACGGTCTTCTGCTGCTGTAATGCAAGTCGATGCTCTGCCGCCTTGATGATCTCACGCAACTCTGGAATACCGCCGGTCACCGCCGAAAACGCAACGAAGTGGGCTTTCGTGTGCCGGGCGATCAGGTGCGCCAGCGTGGTCTTACCCGAACCGGGCGGGCCCCAAAATATCACGGAGGAAAGACGATCCGACTCGATGGCCTTACGCAGAGGCCGATCCACGCCGACGATCTCATCCTGTCCGACAAAGTCGGCAAACTCCTTCGGGCGCATCCGTTCCGCCAGCGGGGCATCGGCCTTCTTCCCTGTCCGGGGAGTGGCAAATAAATCAGGCCGTGGATCGCGCGGGGTCGGCATGAGTCGCTCCTTGAAATGAGCGGATTGTATACGCCGATTCAATTGATCGCAAACGGCCCCTTGACCGAACGAACCGCCGGTGCTACGAACAGCCATAGTATATGCACGCCACCATCAACGGCATCGCATTAGCCTATAGCGACACAGGCCACGGTCTTCCGATTGTCTTCCTCCACGCCTTTCCGCTGAACCGGACGATGTGGGCGCAACAGGAAGCCGGCCTGTCGCCGCATTGTCGCGTCGTCACGATCGACCTGCGCGGACACGGGGAATCGGACGCGCCGCTTTGGCATTACTCCCTCAACCAGGCCGCCGAGGACGTCCGGGCTTTGCTGGACCACTTATCGATTCGACAGGCGGTTTTCGTCGGATTATCGATGGGGGGCTATATTCTGTTCGCCTTGTATCGGAAACATGCCGATCGTGTGAAAGGACTCGTGCTCGCGGACACGAGAGCGCAAGCGGATACGCCGGAGGGGAAAGAGGGACGCTTTCAGATGGCTCAGACCGCTTACAAGAAGGGCCCATCGGCGGTTGCCGACATCATGATCCCGAAATTGCTCAGCCCCGTAACGATCCGGACGAGGCCGGAGATCGTTCACCGGGTACGCATGATGATTGAAGGTAATCAGGTGAGCGGCATCGCAGGAGATTTAATGGCAATGGCCGAGCGGCCCGATTCCATTCCGCTCTTGAAACAGATCCACTGCCCGACCCAGATTGTCGTCGGCGAATTGGACCAAGCCACCCCGCTGTCCGACGCCACGCTCATGGCCGATCAGATTCCAGGCGCCCGCCTGGCCATCATTCCTGGTGCCGCGCATCTGGCGAACGTGGAACAGCCTGAGCGGTTCACTCATATCGTACGGTCGTTTGTTGAGAGCGTGGCAGAGACACAACGTCGCTGAGAAGATGCCGGTGAGGCGGCTTAGTCTGAGTCGCCGACGCTGGTTCTTCGAATCAACTTAAGGAATTCCAGTCGGGTTTGCGGCTGGCTGCGGAACGCGCCTAGCATGGAGCTGGTGACGGCTACGGTATTCTGTTTCTCCACACCACGCATCATCATACAGAGGTGCCGCGCTTCGACGACGACCCCCACCCCGTTCGCATTCAGTTTGTCCTTCAATGTTTCGGCGACTTGGACCGTCAATCGCTCCTGCACTTGAAGCCGACGAGCGAACGTATCGACAATGCGCGGGATCTTGCTCAGGCCCACGACTTTCTTGTTGGGCAGGTACCCGACGTGGACCTTGCCGAAGAACGGCAAGAGATGGTGTTCGCACATGCTGAAGAAATCGATGTCTTTCACGATGACCATCTCATCGTATTCGATCGGAAACAGGGCCCCGTTCAGAAGTTGATCGATGTTACGTTGATAACCCTGGGTCATAAAGGCGAGCGCCTTGGCAACCCGTTCCGGTGTTTTGAGCAGGCCGTGGCGGTTTGGTTTTTCGCCGAGCGCGAGCAACATCTGCGTCACCAGCGATTGCAGGGATTGCAAATCAGCCGGTTGCCCGCTTCCGCCGACATCCTCGACCGGACTCCGATGTTTCTCCGTCTGCCTCCGCTTAGCCACGCGCCCCCCCGATAAATTGAGCCGGTCCGGCATACTCGAAATAATTGTCCCTGGTCTCGATGACGCCCACTTTTTCAAGCTGCCCGGACGGTAGTTTCGATTCCAACAAATCCCAGATCAATTTCACAAGATTCTCTCCGGTCGTGGTGCGGTCGGCAAATTCTTTGTCGCTGTTGAGATCCTGATGGTCGAACCGCTTGACCACGGTCTCCTGGACGATGTGATCGAGCCGTGCCAGGCTGCCTGCTTCGTCGCTCCCGTCATGCCTGACCGTGACCAGCACCGCATAGTTATGGCCGTGACCATTCGGGTTGTTGCATTTCCCGAAGATAACCTGATTTTCCTCCGGTGTACGGTGGTCGGTGTGCAGCCTGTGGGCGGCACAAAACCGATAGCGCCTGGTCACATGTATCTGAAACATCCGCACCCTGCGAAAGAACGAAAGCCAGGGTCACTCATTCCGTGAGCAACCCTGGCCTCATAATAGAAACCCCGTGGGCGGCGCTCCCCCGGACATTCGGATAGACCACTTAGGAGCTAAATGAGCTGCCGCAGCCGCAGGTCGTCTTGGCTTGGGGATTCTTGATAGAAAATCCCGATCCCTGCACGCTATCCACGTAATCGACTTCCGCGCCTTGCAACAACGGCGCGCTCTGCGAGTCCATGATGACTTTCACATCGCCCATTTCAACGATCGTATCGTCCTCGGCCGTTTTGGATTCGAAGGCCATCCCATATTGATAGCCATGGCACCCGCCGCCGCGGACATACACCCGCAACCCGACCACATCTTTCTCTTCGGCCATCAGCTCTCTGATCTTCTGTTCCGCCACCTGTGTAATCGTAACCATTATCGCCCTCCTATTATCTCCAGATTCGCAACCCGCTCTCTGGGTTGGCTTAGTGTAACACCTCTCTACCGAATATCAACTCCCCAGGTTTCTGCCGTTTCTTTGCCCGGAGCTTCCCACTTGCTTCCCGGAACACGCACGACGACATCGCCCAGCACTTTCGCCTGGCAGGCCAACCGGTGCTGCGGTTCGCTCAACGCTTCTCGGTCCAGCAGATCCTGTTCGTCAAAATCGATCTCGGAAAGCTGGTCCAACCCAGCCTGAACCTCGACCCGGCATGTGGTGCAGGAGGCATTCCCTCCGCAATCATGATTTAAGGGAAGCCCCAACCCTTTTGCTGCATCCAGGAGCGAGGTGTTGACGTCCACCTCTCCGATTCTTTCGCCGAAATACAGAAACGTCACGCGCGGCATTACGATCTCCTAGGATTGGGCTCCGACACCAGTCGGGACGGCTCGATATGGACACCGTTGCAATCGAATATGGTCTTCATACTCTTGGCGGAACAATTTCAGACTGCTCTGCACTAGGACCGATGCACCCGTCACCAGGGTGCAATATCCGGTGCCTTTCACAAATCCGCAGAGCTGAAGAAGGCTGTCGAGATCCTTTTGGGTCCCCTGGCCCTCTTCGATTTTGGCCATCAACGCAGCTAAATTAATCGTTCCCATTCTGCAGGGAGGACACTGGCCGCAGCTTTCGTTTTTGAAGAAGTCGGAAAACTGGAGCGTCTTGGCGATCATACAGGTTGCATCGTCAACGACGATCACACCCGCAGAGCCCAAGCCCGTTCCGGCCTTTTTTAATGAATCGAAATCCATGGCCAGATCGAGCTGATCCGCCGTCACCATCGAAAAGGCCGGGCCGCCTGGAAATACTGCCTTGATCTTGCGGCCTCCCGGCACGCCCCCGCCGCATTGCTCGATCAAATTCCGGATCGTGACGCCCATGGGCATTTCATATACACCGGGCCGATTGACCGCGCCGCTCAATGAAAACATCATCGTGCCGGGACACCGTTCCGTACCGGCCTGCGTAAACCACGTCGCGCCCTTGTACAGGATTCGAGGAATGTTGCACAGGGTCTCGACATTGTTCACCAATGTCGGCTTGCCGTAAAGACCGAAGTCCGTTGGATAGAATGGCGGCTTCTGCCTCGGCATGGCCGGACGGCCCTGCATGGACTCCAGCATGGAAGGGAAGCCCCAACCCTTTCGCCGCATCCAGGAGCGAGGTGTTGACGTCCACCTCTCCGATTCTTTCGCCGAAATACAGAAACGTCACACGCGGCATCACGATCTCCTAGGATTGGGCTCCGACACCGGCCGGTATGGCTCGATACGGACACCGTTGCATTCGAATATGGTCTTCATACTCCTGGCGGAACAATTTCAGACTGCTCTGCACCAAGACCGATGCACCCGTCACCAGGGTGCAATATCCTGTGCCTTTCACAAATCCGCAGAGCTGAAGGAGACTGTCGAGATCCTTTTGGGTCCCCTGGCCTTCTTCAATTTTGGTCATCAATGCAGCCAGATTGATCGTTCCCATTCTGCAGGGAGGACATTGGCCGCAGCTTTCGTTCTTGAAGAAGTCGGAAAATTGAAGTGTCTTGGCGATCATACAGGTTGCATCGTCGACGACGATCACACCCGCCGAACCCAAACCCGTTCCCGCCTTTTTCAATGAATCGAAATCCATGGCCAGATCGAGCTGATCCGCCGTCACCATCGAAAAGGCCGGACCGCCTGGAAACACCGCTTTGATCTTGCGGCCTCCCGGCACGCCCCCTCCACATTGCTCGATCAAACTCCGTATCGTGACGCCCATAGGCATTTCATACACACCGGGCCGATTGACCGCGCCGCTCAATGAAAACATCATCGTGCCGGGGCACCGTTCCGTACCGACCTGTGTAAACCACGTCGCTCCCTTGTACAGAATTCGAGGAATGTTGCACAGCGTCTCGACATTATTCACCAATGTCGGTTTGCCGTAGAGACCGAAGTCCGTCGGGTAGAATGGCGGCTTCTGCCTCGGCATGGCCGGACGGCCCTGCATGGACTCCAGCATGGCGGTCTCTTCTCCCGCGACATAACTGCCGTGGCCTTCAAAGACTTGCAATTCGATATCGAACCCGCTTCCCAACACATTCTTCCCGAGAAAACCCCGCTCTTTCGCCTGCGCCAGAGCTTTTTTCAGATTCTCTCGTTCTTCATGATACTCATGGTTCACATAAATGAAGGACGCCTTGGCCTTCACCGTATAGGAGGCAATCAGACAGCCCTCAATCAATTGATGCGGTAACGTCTTGAGTAAGTGACGGTCTTTGAATGTCCCCGGTTCATGCTCGCCCGCATTACAGACAAAGTACCGTTCCTGAACCCGGTGATTGAGCACCTTGTCCCACTTGACCCCGGTCGGAAATCCCGCTCCGCCCCGTCCACGGAGACCGGACTTCTTCAACTCATCGACGACTTGGGGTGCCTTCAACTCTTTGACACATCGTGTCCAGGCTTCATACCCCCCGACCTTCAAATAGCCGTCAATCTCCCAAGGGGCGCCATCGAGTTTTTGAACAAGACGTGGTTCTGCCGCAATCGACATCGTCCATCCCGCGTGAAAAATCACAACTTTGGAGCTCGTACTATACGGCTCCATATCCATGTCCGTCAAGGCAACAGGTCAGGAATGGGCCTAAATCTCAATTGGTTAGGACTAGGGGACCTATAGGAGCTGGGTATAGAGAGCCAGAAACGGCGTGGGAGAGGAGCAAACCCGCTCACCGGCGGGGCGACCCCACCGGTGAGCGGACAGTTCTATCTAAAGTGACTACCGGCTCCCATGAAGAACAACATGGGAATCGAGAGCATGAAATTCACGCGCGAGGCCAACAGGGCAGTCCGCCCCCATTGAGCCATCTCCGGCGGCGCCGGGGTCCCTTGAGCCGCAGCCGTCACCGCCGCAATGATTTTCTTCTGGTTCGGCCAGATGATCCCATGGACGTTGCCCATCATAATGATGCCGAGCAACCCACCGATCGCTAAGGCCACCGCTCCGGTCCCACCTTTGTGATACATGTGGCCGTACAAGAGCACCCCGGCAATCACCGTCACCGTCGCCCCATGGCGGAACCAATTCAGCGCCATGGGCATCAGCTTGGGGATCACGATGTTCTTGGTCGGTCCATCCAAACTCTTCAAGAACGCGGCATTGATCAAGTTGAAGAAATACAAGAGCCCGATCCATGTGATGCCGGCCAGGAAGTGAATCCAGCGAAGGATTATCTGGCCCCAGTCGGCTTCGCCTGCGCCTATGCCGGTCATCCCAAGATACAACCCTATCAACACAACGGTGAGCGCGAACCCCGCGGCCATCGTCTGTGTCGGATTTTCAAGAAATTTCATAGCGTCCTCTCATCAAACGGTTGACTGTAAGCTCATACCTGTACTGTAGCCCTTCTTTGAATGTCAAGTTCGTACGCCTCGCCATTCGTCACACGTACGGAGAAGATACCGATCATGCTCCCTTGAGGCGCAACGCATGACAACCGGTGGCTCTTCCTCACGCCATGAGCCGGTCGACCGCGGCACAGAGTTCCCGCACAGCGTTCGCCGACGTTTCTAATGCCGCGCGTTCGTTGACTGTCAGTTCGTATTCCACGATCTGTTCCACGCCGCTGCGTCCGATCTTGACCGGAACCCCCACGATGACGTTCTTCAGTCCGTACTCGCCTTCACAGAGGACCGAGCAGGGCATCACCCGCTTTTCATCTTTATAAATCGCCTCAACCATATCTACCGCCGAGGCGGACGGAGCGTAGAAGGCACTGCCCGTTTTCAACAGGCCTACGATCTCCGCTCCTCCGTCGCGTGTTCGCTGGATGATGGCATCCAGTTTGTCCTTGGGCATCAGGTCGGAGACGGGCTTACCCTTCACCGTGGTATAGCGAGGGAGCGGCACCATGGTATCGCCATGACCTCCCAAGACCATGGCCTGCACGTCAGGTCCAGGCACGTTCAATTCGGCCGCGATGAATGTGCGCATTCTGGCGGAATCCAGGATGCCGCCCATGCCGATGATTCTGGATTTAGGCAGTCCGCTGACCAGGCGCGCCACATGAACCATGGCATCCAACGGATTGGTGACCAGAATCAAGATGATGTCCGGAGAGCGGGCCACCAATTGTGACACGACGGATTTCACGATCTTCGCATTGGTCGACAGCAGCTCGTCGCGGCTCATGCCGGGTTTTCTCGGAATGCCGGACGTAATGACCGCGACTGATGAGCCGGCGGTCTCGTCATAGCCATTGGTACCGACGACGCGGGTGCTATAGCCGCATACCGGTCCGGCCTGCGAGATATCGAGCGCCTTACCCTGCGGCATACCCTCCGTGATATCGACCAAGACGACATCGTAGGTGTCCTTCTCGGCCAAACGTTGCGCCGTCGTTCCCCCGACATTCCCCGCACCCACCACGGTAATTTTAGGACGCCCCATTTCCGTTCCTCCCCCCGCGAAGGTTAAGACTGAGGCTGAGGTCAAGGAAGATTGTCCATCTCCAAACCCGCCTTGACCTTAGCCTAAACCTCAGCCTGCATGTTCATGCTCTGTCCAGCCTGCCACTTTGAAGTTGATCGTGCAGACGAAATTATCGCCGTCGTAAAAATTCACTTTGATTTTCTTTTTGCCGTACGTCTTGGCCAGAAAGGCTTCGGGATTGTCGACCAATTCCTGATAGCCGCCCGCCGGATATTCGCCCAAGTCATGAAAGACCACGATCATGCCCGCCTTCACTTCTTGCAACACTTTGGCCCGGCATCGGGGATAGACCTCCCAGAATTTCGCCTCGATCAGTTCCTTGGTCGGCTCCTGGCGATCTTCCGAGCCCCCTGACCGACCCCTGTGTGTTCATTCATTCCGCCCTGCAGGCCTGCCATCCGATCCCGTTCCGTCTCGATCTTGTCCGTACGTTCGATCTGCTCACGATCTCTTGTGATGAACTCCGGATTCATCTCGCCGCGATAGACCCAATTGGTCACGGGCCGGTAGTTGTCATTCATGGACTCCGAAGCGGTCGGCCCTACTCCGAGCTCCGCCGACTCCTCAGTCGCCTGGTCCGCGTCGATCAGCTCAGCGCGAGGCGCCAAGAGTTCTTCCATCCTGACATAGAGATCATGGGCCAGACGAACGGACTGCTCTGCTGTTGCGGTGGTCTGGAAAAGAGGTTGGCACATGGTCCAGAGGACGGAGACTTCTTCTTTGACGGCATGGGGCACCGCGGAGTCGGCTGACTCCCCCGTCGAGAGCCTCAACAGACAATCGACGATTAATTCCTTGACCGTCAGCCCATGGGCAGGATCGCGTGGCGTGACGGCTTCAGCGGCCAGCTCCGCCAGTTCACGCCGCAGACCGGGATACTCCGCCTGAAGTAAGCATTCGATGCGCGCGTCTTCCAGGACGGTCCACACATCTTGAGCAAGACGCGGGTGAGGGTAAAGCTGAAACAAGGCCTTCAGTGTGTCGGGCATCGTGTGAATCGGCCGGTCATATCGTTGCCTCACGAGCTGGACCAGATCGGTGAGGGACTCCAGTGTGAGCCGATAGGTTCCGAACTCCACGTGACCCGCTTCATGGGCCGCCATCACCAGATACAACCGCTCATTCTCGTCAGCAGACGGGTAGCGGCGTAACACCGCCGGCAATGAAATGGTACGTCCATCGGCGCTGACTGTCGCGCGGGCCGGCGAGGTAGCCGGTGAGTCCGACAAGGCCGCAATCGTGACGTCTGTTCCACAGAGACCTTGAACAAAGAGTTTGACCCGGCGCGCGACGCGCCGAAGCGGAACACCGCTTATCGCCGCGTCGATCGAGGCGAGCGCTTTCTGTGACTCCACCGCAAAATAGGTCTGTGCGCCTTCCCGACTGTACGCCAGCACTTCCATCCCGGTCTTGAACCACTTTTCGAACCGGGAGAGGGCTTGAGGCCCATCGCCGATCAGACCGATGACGTCCGGACAGTGCCGGAGATAATTCAGTGTACTGCCTGCATCCTGTTCGGCAAGCAACGCGCCGTATTGCAACACTTTGATCTGCCACTCTTCCGCAGGCAGTGCGCGCAGCAGGCGAGGCGACTCCGCCAGCCAGGTCACGCCGGACTGAGCCGACCGCTCGGCCAGCACGGTCCCCAATGACAACGCCTTTGAACGGACGCCGGGATGCTCGATATCTTCCAGAATCGTCGGGCTCGTGCGCATGAATTCCATGACAGCCATATAGTCCGGCTTGCCGAACGTATTCGGCGCCACCAGTTTCATGCCGAACGCCAGCCAGTCCCGTACGTCGCTGATGGGAAGCACGGACGCCACTCTGGGAATCTGGCGAATGTATTCGAGTCCAACGACCACATCGACCGACGTCAGCTCGATGCCGATGTCGAGCCATGGCCGCACTTCGCCGAGAGACGGGACGGACAGAATCTGGGGTGTCACTCGCAGATATTCCAATGTGACATTGGCATCCCGTTCAGCCAGTTCCAACCCGATCTTGAGCACAGCCGTCCGTGCTGCAGGTGGTTCCAGCAGACCCAGAATCAAGGAACTGTCTTTGAAATATTTGAGCGCCGTGGCGCCGGATGATTCGGCCAGCGCGACTCCCAGATCGAGCCAAGGAACGACGTGCGCAAGTCCGGCACGCCGATCCAGTTCAGGAAGTGTTTCGATCGCCGCATGCACGGCCTTGGCCGATAGATCTTCGAGTTCGTCCAGCAATTCCCGCACTGCCGCCGTCGTCTGTGCTGTGCCTGCCGCCCCCGCCATCTTCGTGACGAGGGCTTCCGCAACCTCGGCTCCCAGTTCGGGAACCAGCCGTTCGATCAACGTGTTGTGTGCTGAAGAACCTGTCATGACTCTTGATCCACCATCAGCCGGTACGCGAAGGGGTGGATTGTAAAGGAGCGATTTTCCCTTGTAAACTAGCCGCTCGCGGCAGTGACCGCCCTTGTCGAGAGGAGCATCCCGTGGCTGAGCCAAAACAGGAGAGCCTTGAGAAGATCGTGAAGTTCGTGAAGGGTTTCGCTGAGAAGAGCGGAACGGCCATGCATCCCAATCCGGCCGTCACCGAGGCGGTCGTCAAAGGCCTGGCGATGCATATCGATGAACTCGGCAAACCGCTGTGTCCCTGCAATTTCTACAAGGATAAAGAGGCCGAGGCCAAGCTGCGGCGCTGGATATGCGCCTGCGACGAAATGCAGATCTACAAATACTGCCACTGTCTGCTCTTCGTTCGTGAAGACGGGATGCCGATCACCGAATACCTTCCCGAAGGCCACGAAGGGCGAGAAGTGTACGGAGTCGTCACCGATCCGACGCCGGACAAAGGCCGTATGCTCAGACACAAAGCGGCCTCCTCGTCGTCCACGGCGGAAGATCCCTCGCCGGCACCAACGACGTAACCGCCATGCGCCACCATCATCGGATATGGTGTTGGTTCGCCTGCTGCCTCCTGACCGGAAG
>JABMDH010000020.1:17835-25536 GCA_015904075.1 Nitrospira sp. | reverse complement strand
CCACGGCGGAAGATCCCTCGCCGGCACCAACGACGTAACCGCCATGCGCCACCATCATCGGATATGGTGTTGGTTCGCCTGCTGCCTCCTGACCGGAAGCCTATGGCCTCTGCAGGGACAGACCATTGAGCCGATCGCATCCGGTCCGCCGATTTTGAGTGAGAAAGACCTGGCTGCTTACAAACAGAAAGGCCAAGGCGCCCTCACCGGACAGGTCTTTCTCAGTTCACTATCCGGAAAGGCTATTACTCAGGCCGGTGTCCCGGTCCACCTGATTCCCGTGAGCCCCTATACCCGCTACTGGTTCGACCACCATGTACGAACAACCGGCTGTATCGCACACGATGACGCGACCGCCAATGACGGGCTCATGTCCCGCCAGCAAGCGGACTGCGCTCGTGACGGGCTGGCTCAGCTCCTGACCGAAAAGCGACTGCTTCCCTATCTTCGCACCACGAGAGCCAACCCGACCGGACATTTCTGGTTCATGAAAATTCCGGCCGGGCGGTATTATCTCGTAAGCCTGATCGACGGCGGAGGCAGCTCCCACCAGGACGAACGGGCGGCTGGAATTGCGTGGCTGCCCATTGACCTCGAAGCGGGCGAGAAAGCGACCAACCTGGTGGTCACCAATTGCCGGAGCAGCCTGTGCTGACCGACGAGATCGCAGCCTGTTTCACGGTGCTTCCGGCGATTTCCTCATCCATGCATACTGGGTCATGACACCGCTACCTCCGGGGCCTCTTCACTGACGAACTACCGTGCCTTCATGAGTCCGGCGATCTCCTGTCTGATTTGTAGTAGAGTGACCGATCCGCTGAGAGATGGCATAATAGGGTCGGATTGTGACGCCCTGAGGGCCGTTTCAGAAGCCCGGAACCAAGGATAGTCGATGCGAATATTGCTCGTTGAAGACGATGTGAACCTGGCTCAGTTTATCCGGAAGGGTCTGAAAGAAGAGCACTACGCCGTGGACGTCGCGCCAGACGGCGAAGAAGGCCTGGCCATGGCCTTGAACAACCCGTACGATCTGCTGATCCTCGACATCATGCTGCCCAAGCTCGACGGCCTTACACTCTGCCGCCGCGTGCGTGCCACGGGCAATATGACGCCGGTGCTGCTGTTGACCGCGCGCAACACGGTGGAAACCAAGGTCTCCGGCTTCGATACCGGCGCAGATCAATTTTTGCCCAAGCCCTTCGCCTTCGTGGAACTGCTGGCTCGAAGCCGGGCCCTGCTCCGCCGCGGGAGCCCGCAGCAGCTGGTTCAACTGCAAGCAGCGGATCTGAAGCTGGACCCGGCTTCTCACCGCGTCTGGAGAGCCGGGCAGGAAATTTCCCTGACGAATAAGGAATATGCCCTGCTTGAATTTCTGTTGCGCAACAAGAATCGGGTGTTGACCAGAACAGCGATTATCGAACATGTGTGGGACATCAGCTATGACCCCATGACCAACATCGTGGACGCCCATATTCGGGCTCTGCGGGCCAAGATCGACCGGGATTTTTCACCTCCGCTGATCGCCACCGTGCGCGGCGCCGGGTACATGCTCGAAGAACCGGAAACCGCCGCGTGAAATCTCTGCGCAGTCTCATCAGTTGGTCTACCTTCCTGTTGATCGCGGGGCTGCTCGTCTTATCCGCCCTGGTGTACGTCACGAGCGAAGTCCTGTTGAACCGGTTCGTGGACGGACTGCTGGAAATGCAGATCTACAAATACTGCCACTGTCTGCTCTTTGTTCGTGAAGACGGGATGCCGATCACCGAATACCTTCCCGAAGGCCACGAAGGGCGAGAAGTGTACGGAGTCGTCACCGATCCGACGCCGGAAAAAGGCCGTATGCTCAGACACAAAGCAGCTTCCTCATCAACCACGGTGGAAGATCCCTCGCCGGGGCCAACGACGTAACCATCATGCGCCACCACCATCGGATAGGGTGTTGGTTCGTCTGCTGCCTCCTGATCGGGAGCCTATGGCCTCTGCAGGGACAGGCCATTGAGCCGATCGCACCCAGTCCACCGATTTTGAACGAGAAAGACCTGGCTGCCTATAAGCAGAAAGGCCGAGGCACCCTCGCCGGACAGGTCTTCCTCAGTTCATTATCCGGAAAAGCTATTACTCAGGCCGGTACCCCGGTCCATCTGATTCCCGTGAGCTCCTACACACGCTACTGGTTCGACCACAATGTGCGAACCACCGGATGCATCTCAAACGACGACCCGACCGCCAATGACGGCCTCATGTCCCGCCAACAAGCGGACTGCGCCCGTGACGGGCTGGCTCAATTCCTGACCGAAAAGCGATTGCTTCCCTGTCTTCGCACCACGAGAGCCAACCCGACCGGACACTTCTGGTTCATGAAAATTCCGGCTGGCCGGTACTATCTTGTGAGTCTGATCGAAGGCGGAGGCGGCGCACACCAAGACGAACGGGCATCCGGAATTGCGTGGCTGACCATTGACCTCGAAGCGGGCGAGAAAGCGACCAACCTGGTGGTCACCAACTGCCGAAGCAGCCTGTGCTGACCGACGAGACGGCAGCCTGTTTCACGGAGCTTTCAGCGATTTCCTCATCCATTCATACTTTGTCATAACACAGCTACCTCCGGGGCATCTTCACTGCGAACCACCATGCCTCCATGAGTCCGACGATCTCCTGCCTGATTTGTAGTAGAGTGACCGATCGGCCGAGAGATGGCATAATAGGGTCGGATCGTGACGTCTGAAGGTCGCACAGAAGCCTGGAACCAGGATAGTCGATGCGAATACTGCTTGTTGAAGACGATGTGAACCTTGCTCAGTTTATTCGGAAGGGTCTGAGAGAAGAGCAATACGCGGTGGACGTCGCGCCAGACGGCGAAGAAGGCCTGGCGATGGCCTTGAACAACCCGTACGATCTGCTGATCCTCGATATCATGCTGCCCAAGCTCGACGGCCTCACGCTCTGCCGCCGCGTGCGCGCCAAGGGCAATATGACTCCGGTACTGCTGTTGACCGCGCGCAACACGGTGGAAACCAAGGTCTCCGGCTTCGATACCGGCGCGGATCAATTTTTGCCCAAGCCCTTCGCCTTCGTGGAATTACTGGCTCAAATCCGAGCCCTGCTCCGCCGGGGAAGCCCGCAGCAGTTGGTGCAACTCCAAGCGGCGGACCTGAAGCTAGACCCGGCTTCTCATCGCGTCTGGAGGGCAGGGCAAGAAATTTCTCTGACGAATAAGGAATATGCCCTGCTTGAGTTTCTGTTGCGCAACAAGAATCGGGTGTTGACCAGAACGGCGATCATCGAACATGTATGGGACATCAGCTATGACCCCATGACAAACATCGTGGATGCCCATATTCGGGCCCTGCGGGCCAAGATCGACCGGGATTTTTCACCTCCGTTGATCGCCACCGTCCGCGGCGCCGGGTACATGCTCGAAGAACCGGAAACAGCCGCGTGAAATCCCTGCGCAGTCTCATCAGTTGGTCTACCTTCCTCTTGATCGCGGGGCTGCTCGTATTATCCGCCCTTGTGTACGTCACGAGCGAAGTCTTGTTGAACCGGTTCGTCATCTGTTCCTCTCCATTATGAAGGACGGGCATATTCGGTATGTCCTTCAGACGGAAACCTCTCTCCGCCATTACCGGGAGACCCTGTATGGTCTGCTGTTTCTGCTCTCCCTTGGGTCCGGAGCTACACTCGTCGTTGCCTGGATCGGCAGTGTGTGGCTGGCAAAGAAAGTGCTGGCTCCGATCGAGACCTTATGCGCTCGCGCCGAAACGATGTCTGAAGCCGATCTCGGGAAACGTCTCGCGGTGGACTCACCCTATCAGGAATTCCGGCGGCTCACCCAGGCGGTCAACTCGGTGCTGGATCAGTTCCAGCGAAACAGCGAAGTCCAACGGAACTTTTGCGAAATTGCCGCCCACGAGATGAAAACCCCTCTGACCATTCTTCAGGGAAACCTGGAGGTAGCTCTCATGAAAGCGAGGACGACGGCGGAATATCGCGATGCACTCATCAATAATCTGGAACAGGTCGGGCGACTCATCGCGTTGACACGCCCGCTTTTAACGCTCGCAAAATTTACCAGCAGCAAGCCTCCCATTCATCTTGCGCCGCTTGCTTTGGAACCTCTGATTCAAGATATTGTGGACGAGTTGACCCTGCTGGCGGATGACTACCGCATTGCTTTGTCCTTCGTATCCGAATCGGTTTCGCCCATTCTCGGCGACGCACAGTGGCTCAAACAAGCGCTGATTAACCTGCTCGACAACGCGCTTCGATACACACCGCCCGGCGGGTCCGTCACCGTCCGTTTGCAGAACGCCGGGGAATGGGTGGCCGTGGCCGTCGAGGATACGGGCCATGGAATCGAGTCGGAGAATATCCCGCATCTCTTCGAGCGGTTCTACCGGACCGATTGGGCGCGAGCGAAAGATTCCGCCGGCACCGGACTCGGACTTCCCATTGTGAAGGAAATAGCGGAAGCACACGGCGGCACGATTTCCGTCGCCAGCCAAATCCACAAGGGCTCCATCTTTACCCTGCGGTTGCCGGTTTCCGCACACCAGACAATTCCTGCCTAGCTCACAATACGTCGATTTCCCGACAACTTGAGCCCCCTTCATAGCATTCCATGCCGTGAGCATCCCGTCGCCGTGTCGGCTCGAAAGATGAAGATTTCTTCATGGTCTCCTCATGGGCCCTTCATAGAGGAGGAGTAGGATTGCTATATCAAATCTACAGGAGGTAAGCAGCTATGGTTACGTTGATCATCGGAATACTGACCGTGAGTGTCGTGTTGGCGGTCCTCTATAGAGCGTTCGCCGCAGAAGCCAAGTAAGTCACACCGGGCGCGTTGCCCGAAGGGCAGCGGTGTGGCCGCGCGCTACTTTCTTTCTTTCATCGCCCGCTCGACCTCGCGGCCGGCTTCGCGGGTTTTGATGGACTCACGGCGATCGTGCTGTTTCTTCCCCTTGGCCAGCCCCAGCTCGACCTTGGCCAGCCCGCGCTCGGAAAAATAGAGACGGAGGGGCACAAGCGTGAGCCCCTTCTGTTGCGTCTTGCCGAGCAGTTTGTTGATTTCTTTTTTGTGCAGCAGCAGCTTGCGCACACGGATGGGATCATGGTTCATGATGTTGCCGTGGCTGTAAGGACTGATGTGGCAGTGATGGAGAAAGACTTCGGCCTCGCGGACGGAGGCGTAGCTGTCTTGCAGGTTCACCTTCCCCTCGCGTAGCGATTTGACCTCCGTGCCTTGGAGCACAATCCCGGCCTCGAACTTCTCTTCAATAAAATAGTCGTGGTACGCCTTGCGGTTCGTCACCACGACTTTGTTCGGGTCGTCTTTTGTTTTTGTCATTTCGCGTGAGCTCGTCGAGCGGTGGCATGTGAAGCGCGTGACGGACAGAGTGTATCAACATCCGCGCATGGGAGATACACGAAGCGATTCACAATAAACCCGGTATCAGCTGACGGCCGTTCTTGCTACAATATCGCCATGCCTCGTACCGGCTCGCTCGACTCATTCGGCTCCATTCTTGACGGCCTTGCCAAGCGCCTGGGCCTCGAATCCAGACTCCTGGAGCTCCGCTTGCAGCACGACTGGCGCGACATTGTCGGGGAACCGATCGGATCCCACACCTGGCCGGCGCATATTCGTTTCAAGAAGCTCTCGTTGGTCGTCCGGAACTCTGTGTGGCTCCAACAGCTCACGTTCTTGAAACCCACGCTGCTCGCCAAATTGAACGAAGCCGCCGGGACGGAATTGGTCCAGGAGATCGTACTGCGCGTCGGGGATATCCCTGTACCGGCCGCAACACCTTCCGACTTGCACGCCCCCGACGGGACATCTCCTGAAACCGAGGCCGTACGCGCAGAAGCCGCCGGCCATATCTCGGCAATACAGGATCCCGGTCTCCGGGAACGGTTTACATCGGTGATATCGAAATACCCGTCTCAGGCTCCGCTTCCACCGGCAACGGGTCGGTCACCTGTCCTTTGAAGAGCGTACGCTTGTCGTCTGAAATTTTCCCGTTTTTGAACAGGGAACCGATTCCCGCTTCTTCCTCTCGATCCTGCAATCGATAGTATCCACGAACCGAGCTCTCATACTCTCTGACGACTGTCGCATCACCGTCCACATACTTGGCCAGTTTTTCAGGATCCGTCCATCCGGCGTCATCGAAGACATAAATCAGAATGTGTGCATAGCGGCCTCCGGGATCTCCCGGGGTCGTGGGGTAAATTTTCATGGAGCCAAAATCGTGCGTCTGGTGGCTCACTTTTCGAAACCGCTTCAGCAGCCTTTCGATTTCGTCGTCGGTGGAGCCTCTCGGAACGTGTGCCGCTACAAAGTGCCGGTTTTGAGACCCGACGGTATAGGGAGGAATCGACCGATCCGGGCGGCTGAGGTACATGCCCCCCCAGATAAGCGTGAAGGATCCGATCAAGACGCCGAGCGCCAGTTTGACGATGATATCGAGCGGTTTCTTCGTCTTGGAACCGGAGGGAGACATCTGGGGGCATACCTGTTGGAATTAGGCCCCTGGAACATTCACCGGGGCCGGATCTTCCCGCTCACTCGGTTCAGCCAGTCTGGCCACGGCGACGACACGATCTTCGTCTCCGTCGAGATCGAGAATGCGGACACCCTGCGTATTGCGACCGATTTCACGGATGTCGTCCACCTTGCAGCGAAGCACCTTGCCTTGCGCCGCCATCAGCATGATCTCATCGTCGTCCCGCACTTGCAGAAACCCGACGGCCTGGCCGTTGCGTTCGGTCGTCTTGACGCTGATGATGCCTTTGCCGCCGCGGCCTTGAATGCGATATTCGCCCACGGGAGTCCGTTTGCCATACCCCCCCTCTGTCACGGTCAGAATCGCCGTGGTGGAGTCGGGAGTAATGGTCTCCATGCCGATCACGTCGTTGCCTTCTTCGAGCGTGATGCCTTTGACGCCATAGGCCATGCGGCCCATCGGTCTGACTTCTTCTTCTTTGAATCGAATGGTGATCCCTTGTTTCGTGCCGAGAAGAATCTCGCGATGGCCGTCGGTCAATTGAACGCCGATGAGCTTGTCCCCGCTCTCCAGCCCCAACGCAATGATGCCGCCTTGACGCGGATTGCTGTACGCGGCCAACTCGGTCTTCTTGACCAATCCCTTCTTCGTCGCCATAACAATGAAGCGGTCTTCCCGATATTCCTTCACCGGTAACGTCGCCGTGACCTTCTCACCTCCGGCCAACGCCAATAAGTTGACCAGCGCTTTGCCCTTCGCGGCACGGCTGGCTTCCGGGATCTCATGCACCTTCAGCCAATAGACCTTCCCGGCATCGGTGAAGAAGAGGAGGGTATCGTGCGTGGACGCTGTAAACAGGTTCACGACGAAATCCTCGTCCTTGATGCCCATACCGATCTTGCCTTTGCCGCCCCGCCGTTGCGCGCGGTAGAGCGACGCCGCATTGCGCTTGATATAGCCGGAATGAGAGATCGTCACGACGACTTCTTCGGCTGCGATCAAATCTTCGATATTGATCTCGGCTTCTTCCTTCACAATCTGCGTCCGGCGGTCATCCTTGTATTCGTCACGGATCTGGGTCAGCTCGTCCTTGATAATCGACCGCACCAGCGCCTCGCTGGCCAGGACGGACTTGAGGTATTCGATCTGCTTGAGCACCTCTTGATACTCTTCGACCAGTTTGGTCCGCTCAAGC
>JABMDH010000020.1:6771-17735 GCA_015904075.1 Nitrospira sp. | reverse complement strand
CGCACCGGCTCTCTCGACTCATTCGGCTCCATTCTAGACGGCCTCGCCAAACGCCTGGGCCTCGAATCCAGACTCCTGGAGCTCCGCTTGCAGCACGAGTGGCGCGACATCGTCGGGGAACCGATCGGATCCCACACCTGGCCAGCGCACATTCGTTTCAAAAAGCTCTCGTTGGTCGTCCGGAACTCCGTGTGGCTCCAACAGCTCACGTTCTTGAAACCCGCGCTGCTCGCCAAATTGAACGAAGCCGCCGGGACGGAATTGGTGAAGGAGATCGTGCTGCGCGTCGGGGATATCCCTGCACCGGCAACAGCGCCTTCCGACGCGCACGCCACCGATGGGACGTCTCCCGAAGCCGAGGCCGCACTCGCAGAAGCCGCCGGCCATGTCTCGGCGATCCAGGATCCGGGTCTCCGGGAACGATTTACATCGGTGATATCGAAATACCCGTCTCAGGCTCCGCTTCCACCGGCAACGGGTCGGTCACCTGTCCCTTGAAGAGGGTGCGCTTGTCGTCTGAAATTTTCCCGTTTTTGAACAGGGAACCGATTCCGGCTTCTTCCTCTCGATCCTGCAATCGATAATATCCACGAACCGACCGCTCATACTCTCTGACGACCGCCGCATCACCGTCCACATACTTTGCCAGCTTTTCAGGATCAGTCCATCCGGCGTCATCGAAAATATAAATCAGGATATGTGCATATCGGCCGCCGGGATCTCCCGGGGTCGTGGGATAAATCTTCATGGAGCCAAAATCGTGTGTCTGGTGGCTCACCTTTCGAAACCGCTTCAGCAGCCGTTCGATTTCTTCGTCGGTGGAGCCTCTCGGCACGTGCGCCGCGACGAGATGCTGGTTTTGAGACCCAACGGTATAGGGAGGAATCGACCGATCCGGGCGGCTGAGATACATGCCCCCCCAGATAAGCGTGAAGGAGCCGATCAAGACGCCGAGTGCCAGCTTGACGATGATATCGAGCGGTTTCTTCGTCTTGGAGCCGGAGGGAGACATCTGGGGGCCTACTTGTTTGAACTAGACCCCTGGAACATTCACCGGGGCCGGATCTTCCCGCTCACTCGGTTCGGCCAGCCTGGCCACGGCGACTACACGATCTTCGTCTCCGTCGAGATCGAGAATGCGGACGCCCTGCGTATTGCGGCCGATCTCACGGATGTCGTCCACCTTGCAGCGGAGCACCTTGCCTTGCGCCGCCATCAGCATGATCTCATCGTCGTCCCGCACTTGCAGAAAGCCGACGGCCGGGCCGTTGCGTTCGGTCGTCTTCACGCTGATGATGCCTTTGCCGCCGCGGCCTTGAATGCGATATTCGCCTACGGGAGTCCGTTTGCCGTAGCCCCCCTCTGTCACGGTCAGGATCGCCGTGGTGGAGTCGGGGGTAATGGTCTCCATGCCGATCACGTCGTTGCCTTCTTCGAGCGTGATGCCTTTGACGCCGTAGGCCATGCGGCCCATCGGCCTGACTTCTTCTTCTTTGAATCGAATGGTGATCCCTTGTTTCGTACCGAGAAGAATCTCGCGATGACCATCGGTCAATTGAACTCCGATGAGCTTGTCCCCGCTCTCCAACCCTAACGCAATGATGCCGCCTTGGCGAGGATTGCTGTACGCAGTCAAATCGGTCTTCTTGATCAATCCCTTCTTCGTCGCCATGATGATGAAGCGGTCTTCCCGATATTCCTTCACCGGCAACGTCGCCGTGACCTTCTCACCTCCGGCCAACGCCAATAAGTTTACCAGCGCTTTGCCCTTCGCTGCACGGCTGGCTTCCGGGATCTCATGCACTTTCAGCCAATAGACTTTGCCGGCATCGGTGAAGAAGAGGAGCGTATCGTGCGTCGAAGCCGTAAACAAGTTCACGACGAAGTCCTCGTCCTTGATACCCATGCCGATCTTGCCTTTGCCGCCCCGCCGTTGCGCGCGGTAGAGTGAGGCCGCATTGCGCTTGATGTAGCCGGAATGAGAGATCGTCACGACGACTTCTTCTTCCGCGATCAAATCTTCGATATTGATCTCGGCTTCTTCCTTCACGATCTGCGTCCTGCGTTCATCCTTGTATTCGTCACGGATCTGGGTCAGCTCGTCCTTGATGATCGACCGCACCAGCGCCTCGCTGGCCAGGACGGACTTGAGGTATTCGATCTGCTTGAGCACCTCTTGATACTCTTCGACCAGTTTGGTCCGCTCAAGCTCCCTCTTCCAGCAGACGGCGCATTTCTTGCGCCGCTTTTTTGGGAATGAGCGCTTTGATTTCCTGCGGGACACCCTTGCCGCAGGCTTGGCTCATCTCGTGCTCCGCCAAAGCTAAGCGATGGCCGTCCGTGCCAACCAATCGAAGCGTGGTTTTCTTCTCCGTGTTGATGAGCGTGACCAGCAGGCCGTTCAGAATGTACCGGGCATCGTTATCCCCGGCGGCAAACAACGTCTTACGGATCAACTCCAACAGACCGTCTCCCGAGAGCGGCGTCAATCCTTCCCGTTCGATGGCCGGCAAGGCAGGATAGTCGGCGCTGGGCAATCCGACGATCTTGAACTGGCTCTTGCCCGTTTGAATGGTCGTCCAGTTGTTCTCTCCCGTGGTCAGCTCAATGTCGCCCGACGGCAATTCCTTGATAATCTCAAACAGTTTACGGGCCGAGATCGTCACACCCCCGGTCTCGAGTACGGCCGCCTTATACAGGCCCCGCATGCCGATCTCGAGATCCGTCGCCACAATTTCAGCCCCTTCCTGCCTGGCTTCCAGCAGAACGTTGGACAAAATGGGCATCGTATTCCGTTTCTCCACGACTCCCTGCACCCGTTGAAGCCCCGTCAACAGCTCATCCCGCCCAATCCGTACTTTCATGGCGCAGTCTCCAAATGAAATCCTTATCTTCGCAGAATGTGCTCTTTCAATGTTTCCAGTGTCGTGTGTAATGCCGTGTCGGCTTCTTTGGCCTTTGAAACTTGTCTGCACGCGTGGATGATGGTCGTGTGATCCTTCCCTCCGAATTGGCGCCCGATTTCCGGATAGGAGGCATCGGTCAGTTCGCGGCAGAGATACATGGCGATCTGCCGGGGATGCACGAGTGTCTTGCTGCGTCGGCGCGATTTCAACTCGCTCATCTTGACATGGAACTGCGCGCATACCGCTTCCTGGATGTCGTCCATCGCGACGACTTTCTTTTTGTCCCCGATCAGGTCGCGGAGCACGTTCTTGGCCATATCCAGTGTAATGACCTGGCCCGTCAACGACGCGTAGGCGCCAAGCCGGACCAAACTGCCTTCCAGCTCGCGGATGTTGCTTTTCATGGCGCCGGCAAGGAACTGAATGACATCTTCCGGCAGCGTAATCCCCTCGTCCTCTGATTTTTTCCTCAAAATCGCGATACGCGTCTCGACATCGGGCGGCTGTAAGTCCGCAATCAATCCCCATTCGAACCGTGACCGGAGGCGTTCTTCAATATCCGGCATATCCTTGGGAAACCTGTCGCTGGACAGAACAATCTGTTTGTGCCCTTCGTACAGGGAGTTGAACGTATGGAAAAACTCCTCTTGCGTCCGCTCTTTCCCGACGAGAAACTGGATGTCGTCGATCATCAGCATATCGATATGGCGGTAGCGCTTTCGGAGATCCGTCATCTTGTCGTATCGGATGGAGTTGATGACCTCGTTTGTGAATTGCTCGGTCGTCAGATACGCAATGCGGAGGTCCGTACGTTCGGCCACATGGTTTCCGATTGCATTAAGAAGATGGGTCTTACCAAGCCCGACACCACCGTAAATGAAGAGCGGGTTATACGTCTTTCCGGGCTGCTCCGAGACCGCCATACAAGCGGCATGGGCAAACTGATTTCCCGCGCCTACGACGAAATTCTCGAACGTGTATTTCGGATTGAGTTGAATGCCCCGGCGGGATTTCATCTGGCCAGAGGCTTTGGATGGAGTCGAAGCAGCCTGCGGCTCGATCAGCCGTGCCGCCGGCTTCTGTGAGACGACGAAGCTCACCGTCACGTTTCCGCCGCCGCGAGCTGATGATACGGCTTCGACTAACAACGGAGCATAATGTGTATGCAACCAGTCACCAAAAAACTTATTCGGTACTCCGATATGAGCGGTTGAGTTTTCAATCCGATCAAGGCGCGTCGGGATGAACCAGGTGTCATAGACCTGCCTGGGAACCTTCCCTTGGATGTACTGAAGCGCTTCTTGCCAGACCGTATCGACACTCATAAACCACGGAGATTTCTATACACAGGATTATTCACATCTGTGGATAACTTGGTACTTTTGGATGGGTTTATCAAGCTGGGCAAGGTGGTCAATACCATGTCCCCACTCCCGTTGTCGAGTCGTGTTTTAGAGCCCATACCTTTTCCACAGGATTCAGACAATCTATACGGAGCCTTCACGGAAGTAATCCCCAATCCTATACTCATCTGAATCCGTACTTTTTATCTCATTAAACAATAGGATCGCTACTATCCACAGTATTCCCTTCCCTACTCCGATTCCGACTCCGACTCCTGATTTTCTTCTAATATGCAAATGTAAGAGTAAAGAGTCAGAGGATAATAACCTTTGACGCTTGTAGGATCATATCCAATAGCTGTCCATACGTCATTGTCTGTTCCCGTACACCATCAATACCCTGTGTTGCCTGAAGAGTTACAGCTGGTTGCTTAGAGAAAGATGAATCAATTGAGGTCTTCATAGTACAGGCGGAACCGTTGCGGTCCTTAGAAGAATACAGCCCAGGGGAAATTGTCTGTACTGAATGACGAATGAGATACAAAGGAACAGACATAGGAGACCTGTGGTTGATAACCGGTTAAAAGATCAGAGTACGGTCCATTGATGTTATGAGAGTCCGAATAGTTTCATCAGACTCATACTGGACAGAGAATTCTTTCCGGATCAGAGCCGAATCGGTATTCGATTGAAGGATAAAAGGAATTTCAAGATGTTCGACAGAGGGAAGGTATTTTTCCAGTATGTCGACATCAACGATATCATCAAGATCGTCAGAAAGGAGACGATGGGCTTCGCCGAGTAGAACAACAGTGGTTGTATGGCACCCTGCAACGAGGCCAAGCGCAATTCGTAGAGCTTCAACCGGTCTATGGGTTTTTCGTGGATCCTCTTGAATGACAACCGCGACAGTTTTAGCCATGACCAGTCGAGTGACCTCAGGTAAATGAAAGAAACGGTTCACAGGCGTCGATAATTCCAGACAGGACCACGAGCCCGGACAGCGAAATGGCCGGGTCCAGGTTTTCCGTTGAGACATGATGTTGCTGACACCCGTAGGCGCAAGCAAAGAGTTTGACACCCGATTGAGCAATCTGTCGGTATCGCGGATCAGCCAGGTTTTTCACCCCTTCATCGATGAGATAGAGGTAGACTTCATGACCGGCTGAAAGAGAGGCTTGTGCCAGTCCATGGACTGTCGCTGCACTCTCATGGGAAGGGGGTAAGGCAAGGAGGAGACCGAGCTTCCGTTTCATTTTAATAATTCACAGGAATTCATATTAAATAATCATATACTTATGAGTTTTATATTGCAGTGAAAAAGTAAGAGTTTTTGAGGAAAAAGTCAATGGGAAAAATCGGGATTAGGAAGCGCGAAGGAGAGAGGAAATGTCACGACTGAGAGAGGTGAGAGGAACATCATGTTGAGCCTTTGTGGTCATATCACGGAGGATACCGGTACCTTTCGCAACCTCATCATCTCCGATGATCAAAGTAAATCTTGAGCCGGACCTATCTGCCTGGCGCAAGTGGGATTTGAGCGTACCGGCTCGAAAATCAGAGATCGCCCGTATTCCCGCCAAACGAAGTTCCTCAAGGGCAGAAAGACCTGTCGCTGATCCCTGGTTGCCGAACCCCGCAATATAGACGGTCGTGGATCCGGGGAGCGAGACAGGCGCCGTCTCGGAGAGCATCATCGCCATCCGTTCCAATCCAAGCGCAAAGCCAACCGCCGGGGTTGGTGGACCACCAAGGGACTCGATAAGGCCATCGTAGCGCCCGCCGGCTCCTACCGCATTTTGCGCACCTAAACTTGTCGATGTGACCTCAAAGGTCGTGAGACAGTAATAATCAAGCCCTCGAACGAGCCGGTGGTTTAGTCGATAAGGAATTCCAATGGCGTCGAGGCCGGCTAGCACAGCGGCAAAATATGCGCGTGCATTTTCCGAAAGGGAATCGGCGAGCCGGGGAGCCGCTTCAGTGGCAGCCCGACACTCGGGAACTTTGCAATCCAAAACCCTGAGCGGATTTGTCTCGACACGCCGCTGGCAATTTCCGCAGAGCCGCTCCCTGTCCCGCGTGAGATAAGCAACCAGCAGGGGACGATAGGAGTCTCGATCAGCGGTATAGCCAAGGTTGTTGATCTCCAGGGTCAGGGCCGGAAGGTTCAGGTCCGAAAGAATCCGCCATAACAATGCGATGACTTCAACGTCGGCGCGAGGGTCCGATGTGCCCAACGACTCGATGCCAAACTGGTGAAATTGGCGAAGGCGGCCGGCCTGAGGCCGCTCATGACGAAACATCGGTCCCATATAGAAATACTTTTGTGGCAAAGGATCGGCAGCGCGATTGTGTTCGATAAAGGCACGAACGGTTCCTGCGGTTCCTTCGGGCCGGAGTGTAAGCGAGGTGCCGTCCCGGTCCTGGAATGTGTACATCTCTTTTTCGACAATGTCGGTCGATGCCCCGATGCTTCGGGCGAACAGGGTCGTGACTTCGAAAATCGGGACGCGAATTTCCTGAAAACCATAACGGACGGCCCACTGCCGGGCAGTGTCTTCGATGAGACGCCAACGGGGAGTCTCTTCCGGAAGAAGGTCTTTGACGCCCTTAATGCCTTTGATCATACCCAGAACCGGTAAGGGATGAGGGGTTAGGCGTGGGGTGCCTCATGTGGAACCCCTTACCCCTAACCAGTTTCAGCGAACTATAGCGGCGCATTCTGAGGCAAGTCAACGGAGCCGATCTTGCGCCTTATCGGTACGAGAGGTATAGTGCGCCTCCTTCGTTCTGTACCAGAATTAGGAACGGTCTATGAGTCAGGATCAATCCGGCCGCCGTGTGATGGCCATCGCGCCGATGCCTCCGGAGAAGTCCGCCTACGCCTTGGCGCGCTATAGCCGGTCGCCCGACTCCATCGAAAACAGCATCACATGGGTCCACGGCCACTCTTCGGAGAAGTTCTGGGAGCAGTTCTACTTCGACTACGGCCATGCTTCGATTGCAGACCTGGGCCACGTCGTCGTCTGTTTTGAAGAAATCTCCGAGCTTGCAGCGATCCGGCTGGAAGACGAGCCGCTCTGGGATGGTCAGGCCAAATCCAGCCGGTACTCCTGCGCCATCCGGACGAGCGTATCGTAAATGGCCGTGTCGCCGTGGGGATGGTAATTCCCCATGATCTCGCCCACGATTTTGGCGGACTTCCGGTAGGCCCGGTTGGACGCCAGGCCCATTTCATTCATGCCGTAGAGGATGCGGCGATGGACCGGTTTGAGTCCGTCACGGACGTCGGGAAGCGCGCGTCCGACGATCACACTCATGGCGTAATCGAGATACGACGATTTCATCTCGTCTTCGATCGCGATATGGCCTAACCGTTCATCGTGGGGCATTGTGTCCTCGTGAAGCGTATCTCGTGAAGCATGAAACGTGGCAATCCGGAATCCGGTTCCGCCTGCGTTTCACACTTCACGAACGACGTTAAACGTCTAAATTTCTTACCTCGAGTGCGTGTGTCTGAATGAAGTTCCGGCGCGGCTCGACCTCATCACCCATGAGAATCGTAAAGATCTCATCGACGCCGGTCAGGTCTTCGAGTGTGACCCTCAAGAGCGTACGCGCTTCTGGATTCATCGTGGTCTCCCACAACTGACCCGGATTCATTTCGCCCAGTCCTTTGTACCGTTGAATGCTCAGCCCCTGTTTTCCCAGTTCAAGAATGGCCTTTACCAATTCATCTGTCGACTGATACGGCTGTTCCTGCCCTTTGGCCTTGAGTTTATAGGGTTGCCGGCCTAATCCGATGGCAGACGGCGTCAGTTTCTGCAGCTCGCGGAAATCGGCTGAACCGACGAGCTCGTGCGTGATGTCCAGACTATACAGCACCCCGTTGGCCTGCAGCCGGCACACCACTTTGTTGGAATGGTGCTCCTCGTCCGGCAGGATCTCGAAAGTCGGCGCAAGCTTGGGATAGGCGCCTGCCAATGTGCGTGTGACGCTGGCGACGGCGGAGGTCAGGGCCGCCCGATTCTTGAGCAGTTCCCGATCCAGGCCCGGCTCGTCGACAAACGCGCGCAGGATCGCGGCTTCATACGGCTTCTTGTTCAGCCGGCCGAGCAAATGCTCGAAGGCGATCAGTTTCTTGAGGATCGGCAGGAGCCGACGCCCGGTCGCATATCCTTGTGCCCCTTCGAGGTACAATTCGACATCTTCCACCGCCAGATCGGCCAGATGCTCGTTCAGAGCCCCTTCGTCCTTCAAATACCGCTCTGTCTTGCCCTTCTTCACTCTGAAGAGCGGAGGCTGGGCAATATAGATGTAGCCCCGTTCGATCAGCTCAGGCATCTGCCTGAAAAAGAAGGTCAGCAACAGGGTACGGATGTGGCTGCCGTCCACGTCGGCGTCGGTCATGAGGATGATCTTGTGATACCGCGTCTTGGAGATGTCGAACGCGTCTTTGTCACTCTTGTCGCTGTCTTCCCTCTTGCGGCCGATCCCAGTGCCCAGCGCCATAATCAGCGTCCGAATCTCGTCGCTGGTCAGCATCTTGTCGAATCGCGCTTTTTCGACGTTCAGAATTTTTCCCTTGAGGGGAAGGATCGCCTGAAATTTGCGGTCGCGCCCCTGCTTTGCCGAGCCGCCGGCCGAATCACCCTCGACGATATAGATCTCGCTGAGTGCCGGGTCTTTTTCCGAGCAATCGGCCAGCTTGCCGGGCAGCGACCCTCCGTCGAGCGCGCTCTTGCGCCGGATGAGATCCTTGGCTTTGCGGGCCGCTTCGCGGGCACGGGCCGCATCAATCGCCTTGCCGATAATCTTGCGTGTGACCGGCGGATTCTCCTCGAAATAGGCTCCGAGTTTTTCATTGACCGCCGTCTCGACGACGCCTTTGACCTCGCTGTTCCCCAGTTTCGCTTTGGTCTGCCCCTCGAACTGCGGGTTGCGGACCTTCACGCTGACAACGGCCGTGAGCCCTTCGCGCACGTCATCGCCCGTGAGCGACTCGGTGTCTTTTTTCAGGAGATCGTTCGCGTTGGCATAGCTGTTGATCGTCCGGGTGAGCGCGGCCTTGAAGCCCACGAGATGCGTGCCGCCCTCTTTTGTGTTGATGTTATTCGCGAAGGAAAAGAGATTTTCCGCATAGCTGTCGTTGTACTGGAGGGCGACCTCCAGAATCATTTCCGGTTTTTCGACTTTGACGTAGATCGGCTTATGCAGCGGCGTCTTCGCTTCGTTCAAATGCTCGACGAACGAGATGATACCGCCCTTGTAGAGGAACACCTGTTCCTTGGCCGGCTCTTTCCGCTCATCCTTCATCGAAATCGACAGACCCTTATTCAGGAACGCAAGTTCACGCAGTCGTTGCGCCAAGACGTCGAAACTGAATTCGAGCGTTTCGAAGATCTGTCCGTCCGGTTTGAATCGAACCTGCGTACCTCGACGCTTCGTGACACCGGTGCTCTGCAGCGGCGCACCCGGCTTGCCCCGTTCGTACCGCTGTTCAAAGACCTGCCCGTCCTGCCAGATTTCCAGCTCAAGCCACTCCGACAGCGCATTCACGACAGAAATACCCACGCCGTGCAGTCCGCCGGACACGGTATAGGCGCCTTGCTCGAACTTGCCGCCTGCATGTAAGACGGTCAATGCCACTTCAGCGGCGGATTTCTTTTGTGTCGAATGCATACCGGTGGGAATACCCCGGCCGTTATCGATGACCGTGACACTGCCGTCGATGTGGATTTTGACCTCGATGGTCTCGCCGAACCCGGCCATATGTTCATCGACGCTGTTGTCGACGACTTCGTAGACCAGGTGATGAAGCCCGTCGACGCCGGTGCTGCCGATATACATCGCCGGGCGCTTCCTGACTGCATCGAGGCCTTCAAGGACCTTGATTTGATCCGCGCTGTAACTGTCGGACTTGGGCTTTATGGTCGTCTCGTCTGTGGCCATCCGTTTCCTGTTCTCACATACACGTCATAGAGTCACACACTATGCATCCATCAAAGAAGCCGGATGCGTAGGACTATCCCCGCACTTGGCACGCCTCAGATTTTGATCGGCATGACGACGCATTTGAATCCAGGGCTCTCGGATTCCTGGATCAAACAAGGGCTGAGCGGCGTCTCGATCTGCAAGGACACGTTCTCCCCGTCCATGACGCCGAATACGTCCAGGAGATAGCGGGCATTGAACCCCGAACTGAGCGCCTCGCCTTCGTAACGAGCGGGTAATTCCTCCGTGGCCTCACCGTAATCCGGACTGCTGGAAAACAGGGTCATCTTGCCCGGTGCAAAGGAGACCTTCACAGCGCTGGCTTTATCCCTGGAAAGAACCGAGACACGGCGGAGCGCGCTTTCCAGTTCAATCCGGTTCACGCTGATTTTCTTACCACCCTCCTTTGGGATAACCTGCTGATAGTTGGGATAGTTGCCTTCCATCAATCGGGACGTCAGCAACAGGCCGCTTTTTCGAAAGATCATGAGGTTCTTGGCAAACCCGATCAGCGGTTCGCCGTCCCCTCCCTCTTCCAACAGACGGCGCATTTCCTGCGCCGCTTTTTTGGGAATGATCGCTTTGATTTCCTGCGGGACACCTTTGCCGCCGGCATGGCTCATCTCATGCTCCGCCACAGCTAAGCGGTGGCCGTCCGTGCCGACCAATCGAAGCGTGGTTTTCTTCTCCGTGTTGATGAGCGTGACCAGCAGGCCGTTCA
>JABMDH010000020.1:0-6671 GCA_015904075.1 Nitrospira sp. | reverse complement strand
GACTTGAAAGAGGCCTGCCGGCGCCCACCGGTTAATATCTGGGGCGAACTGAACGGGCAAACCGCCGGGCTGAATGAACCCTTGGCGCCGACACTGGCTCGGCATGCGAAGGCGAATCCCTATCAAGAGTCGGTCTATGCTGATTTGTCCCGCCATGCGAAAGATGTCTTGCGCGGGACGGGGCTTGATCAGCCCGATCGCTGGGACGCAGTCGAGTCAGTCGAGCTGATCGATCCGCACGATCCGCTGGACGAAGTCGTCACCACGCTGCTCTATCGCGTGACGCAGGCTCCGTATCGCACGCTGCTGTCGGTGGTGAAAGAATGGTCCGACAAGCAGAAGCAAGACACGATCGAGGTGGCGACGCGACAGCGAGGGCCGTACGACGAACTGATCAAAGAATTTCGCTGCGGCTACTCGTTCAATTTCGATATCCTGATGGACATCGGCGCATGGAGAGATATGCACCGCCACCGGCGATGCCAGCAGGTTCAGCAGAATTTCACGACCGTTCACGGATACGATGTTCCGCCGCCGCTTGTCGAAGCAGGATTGGATCAGGAGTACCGGCAGGCGATGGACGCGGTGCGTCGCGATATCGAATTGCTCAGAAAAAAGGATCAGGAAGCCTCGCTCTACGCCATCCCGTTTGGTTTCAAAGTGCGCTGTCTGTTCAAGATGGATTATGCCGAGGCGGAGTATATCGCCAGGCTCCGTTCCGGTGTGAAGGGCCATTGGTCGTACCGTACCGTTGCGTGGCAGATGAAACAGAAGCTCGCCGCGCGTTATCCTGCTCTCGGGGACGGCATCCAAGCCACGCACCCGGACATCGAAGACACACTGACCCGGTAGAATTCTCGCGCGACACATGAGCAGCCATCCGCAACAATGCGAAGCCGCAATCCTGGCGGGAGCGTGGGATACGCTCTTTGCCGAGGCCTCGGTCTGGATTGCGGAACAGACGGGCGCCGGACCCGCAGACCCGCGCGCGTATTTTTCACAAAACATCGTCTATCTGTTACGTGGCCGGTTTGCGGATGCCTGGAAGACACACGCATGTTGTCTGGAGACCGAAGACGATATCGCTGCGGTCAAAGCATGGATCAATGACCTCCTCGCGCAGCACAATGACAGCAGTCTGGCGCATTTGGTCACGGGTCTCTTGCTGGCTCAGTCCGGTCAGTCGGAACAGTCGGTGCAGTACTATAAGGATGCGGCAAGGCTCGATCCGCACTCTGCCTATCCCCACTACTTTCTGGCGCAAATTCACGAGCGGGCGACTCATCTTGAAATGGCGATCAAGGAGTATAAGGAGGCCGTGCGGCTTGATCCGGCATATGTGCCGGCCAGAACCAATCTCGGTGTCGCCTATCAGGAGCAGGGGCGGCTGGAGATGGCGATCAAGGAGTACCGCGAAGTCATCAAGTTATGTCCGAGCGACCCGATGCCCCATGCCAATCTTGGATGTGCCTTGGCTGAACAAGGCAAGATGGAACCGGCGCTGCAGTCGTACAAGGAAGCGCTCAAGCTGAATCCAAAGGATGCAGAAGTTCACTTTGCCCTGGGTGGCCTGCACGAAACGAGGGGGCGTCTGGACCTGGCGGAGAAGTCCTATCGTGATGCGCTGGGAGCCAATGTGGAATTCGGCGCCGCCTACTCTGCCTTGGGATGGCTCAGCCTGAGGAAGCAGCGGATGCAGGACGCACAAGAATTGTTCAGTCGAGCTTTGAAGTGCAACGAAGAAGATCCCCGCGCCTATCACGGCATTGCCGAACTGTATGCCCTTCGCGGCAAACGCCAAAGCGCAATGGAAAACTACACCAAGGCGATGAACTACTATCGCGATCCCGAGAAAAGAAACCAGATCATGAATCAGCTGTTTCAGGAAGGGCAGGTGGGGGATTGAGGGTTGGGACCAACCGAGTAGGTCGTTTGCTCGCAGAGCCCCCACGATGAAACGGTGGTCGCTCGACGCGCGCAGTCAGACCCCACTCGATTGTTCCCACAGGTTCGGAAGAGAGGGAATAAATGTGCGCAGCCGAAGAACAACGCCTCAGCCATTGTTGATGAGGGAAGAAGGCTTTTTCAGCCGCCGACTACAGTTCGCGGATGGCGCCTTGAAGGACGGTAATCTGAGTCACCGGGTCGCCCGATGATCGGAGTTCCGTCCGGATCTGATCCTTGAGGTAGGATGAATAGCCGATGCGGTCGACGAGGAGTTCGAGGAATCGCTCTGCCGGCAACAGGCTCTGGCCCTTGAGTTCTTCCACTGTCTCGTCGCTCACCGGCACATAGGTGCTGCCGATGTGGAAGACCACGTTGTAGTACTGCCCCTTGCCGATGCGTTCGAATCGTAGACCCTTCACCGAATTTCTCCTTAAAAGTTTCTGAGCGGGTCATTCTAGACAAGTTGTGGTCGTGAAGACAAGGGCGCTCTGTGGGTTCTGGCGATACGTCTGTGGCGTGACCCATGCGGTAGACAGCTGTGCCGGCGGGCTTTATCATGCGCGTCATGTACCGTGGACTATTAGAATTTGAGCGATGATGACAGCCAAAGAGCTCATAGAATTATGGGTAGCCCGGCTTGAATCGGAACGGCAGCGGATCATCGACGCCGGGCAGGATGTCGCGTGTACGGCAACAGAGGGCCGGCTTGTTCACACGATCGGGGGGCTCCATTTGTACGAGTTTCTCGTACCCCCTGGAATATCGCTGTCGGTCGACCTGCCTCTGTCCATCGTCACCTCCGACGAGATGGATCCGACCGAAGGGATCGTTCTGCGTCAGAAGGGCAACATACTCCTCGTGCAGGTCATCGATTCCCTCGGAACCGCGACGTCTTCTGTCACACTGATCCCGGACCAGGCCGGACTTCTGAGCACATCGGTGAACCGGTTGAAGGATATGGCCACAAAGGCCGATGCGCAGAGTTTTGGGCTCTCCGAGCGCGTAGTCCCTTGGATTGCATCACCGGAAGATGTGTCGAAGATGCCATCCTCTGCGTCGTCGGTCCTCACGACCCTGTGGTCTGAGGATCGGTCGCAGCGTCGCCACAAGCTGGCCGGCCTGGTGATGGAGCTGATTCGCGCCAACAAGCGCATTCTGTTGATCAGTCCCGATCATGAAGAATCTGACGACATCGTCGGCCTGATCGCCCGCACGATGAAAGCCGGGGGCCTCAACTACAAGACATGGCTCAGCCGGTATGAAATGCCGATTACATCGCAGGGTCACGGCATCGATCTTCAGGAGTTGGGCTTCGAGGCGCAAATGCATCAGTTTTATGCCAGATCTCAAACAGAGAAGGCCTCCCTGCGGCGCAAATACGAACGGTTCCGGGAATTGGCCCCCTTTCTGGCCGGCAAGGCTCAAAAACAAAAGGACTTGGACGAAGTCCGTTTACTGGAATGGCGTCTTGTGACCCAGTTGAGGGATGTGCAAGCGAAACTTGCCGAAGTTGGCGCAACCCTGGCCGAATACGAGAACCTCACACTGTTTCAGCGGCTCACGATGCAGACGGTCGGAAAGAATGTAGAATCACTCACGCAATACCGTGCGCTCTATCAGCGGCAGATTGACGGGCTGAACCAGGAGCTCGATCTGGCCAAAGACCGCATTCGGCAGCTGGTTCCGGAAGCGGCTGTTCCAAGGGATCTGCGTCAGGAGGCCGAGGATCTCAAAGAAGCGGTCACCAAGTTGGGAGGAACGAAGAAAATCCGTGAGTTGCTGGCGGCTGAAGCGGATCCGAACCGTCAGGCGTTCATTCAAAATCGCCGGTTGGTGGCGGCCACGCCCGTTCGAGTGGCAAGCGACCCGCTCTTCAGCCGCGTGCCGTTCGATATATTGATCGCCGATGAAGCGCCGCGAATCGGTGCTGCCTCGCTGCTGGTCGCATCAGGCTTGGTGCGTGAACGGATTATCATGAGCGGAGACCTCCGTGAGATTGTCACGACTGGTTGTTGGACGGTGAAGGAAGCGGTAGTTCCTGGTGGCTAGCCGTCACCGGAAATAGTATCCCGCCTTGCTTGACGGCGCTCATAAGAATTCAGGATAATCCACCTTCCCTATGGCAGAGCCGAAGTGGCGGAACTGGCAGACGCACTAGATTCAGGGTCTAGCGCCCTCACGGGTGTCCGGGTTCAAATCCCGGCTTCGGCACCATAGCTCTTTCACCGCTCCTATCAAGGCGTCTCGTCGTTTCAGCACCGTCATTTCTAACACCTACTAACACCCCTTCTGGCGTCTGTTTCGACGGAATTGTCAAGTAATTGTCAAGTGAGCGGGCCGAATGTGGGTCTAAGACCCTCACTGCTGAAGTCAGGTGTTTGGGTGAAAGATGGGCATAGCGGAGTGTCATCGTCGGAGAAGTATGCCCCAGGAGATTGCTCACCGTGGCCAATGGCACCCCTCGCATGATTAGCCACGAGGCAAAGCTATGGCGAAGGTCATGGAAGTGAAAGTCCGTCAGTCCTGCGGCCTTGCAAGCCCGGTCAAAGCCATGCCGCACGTCCTCCCACCGATGCCCGACGGCATCATGAAAGACCCACGGCAAGTCTGGCCTGGTCCGTAATCGGCTGAAGAGGCCCCACAGGGTTTCATTGAGCGGCAGGGCCCGTGCGTAAGCTCCCCGTAGATCGAGACAGTCATAAGGAGAACTTTCTGGCACAATAGCCAGAAGAACGGGTCGCGGAGCAGAGAGTCTGCACGTATGAGCTCTGTGAAGCGATCGACGAGGCAGGGGTGACGATCCAGCAGGGTGAAGCCTATAGCCTCAATCGAAGCTCACACGGCATTCTCTTATTCATGGGCGCGGTCCCCCGCAAACAACAGCTTCTCGAAATTCATGTTCCCGAATCCAACTGGCGCCGGTCGCTGAATTTGTATGAAGTGAAATGGACGAAGCCTGTGACTGTGGCTTCCCGCAATCACCTCTTTCTCGTAGGATGCCGGTTGATGTTTGGACCTTCCCGATACTGGGCCTTCTAACAGGATGCTGAAAAAGCCCGCCAGCGGTGTTTTCGCATCACTCAGAGGCTCAACGTACCGAAGCGTACGCCTCGCCTCTTTGCTCGCTGCGGCCTTGCTGGACAGCCATTTTGAGCATCCTGGTGCGATTGGGTTTTGATCGCCATCTGTAAGATGATAGCGATTTTCCCCGCAACCTTATTAGCCCGCATGTCGGTGTTGACAGGGGCCATTGCGGGCGACGGCATCAGTTGATGCTCGACTTTCCCTTCCTCCTCATCGCTCGCTCGTGCGGAGTCTTTTTCAAATCAGCCTGATAACTAGGCGGCATAGCGCCTCTATTGCGCCGATCAACCGGCAGTCGTGTGAAGTCGGCTTCGAAAAGACAACAAAATAGAATACACATAGAATGCAAGAATACTTGTGGCTACCTGGGAATTATAGAAGATAGCGGACACGTACCGTAGAAGTTCATTGTACCTAGAGAGGAGGATGTTGTATGTACCGAGTGTTGATGCAAGGTTCAGCGCTGATGATGGCGTTGGCCTTCAGTGTATCCACGTTTGCGCAGGTTCCGGCATCCGATCCTACCGCGCTATCCCCGGCTGTTCCTGCTTCCGTGCCTTCGACAGCGCCGGCTTCTCCAATGCCTTCTTCGATACCCAATGAGTCCTCCGGTGCGACGAAGGGTGAAGGCGAGAAACGTATGAAGGGCGATCGCCACCGCGACAAGTCTCAGCGGAAAGCTGAAAAGGAGCGCCGGAAGGCTGAACGGAAAGCCGGAAAAGAGCGCCGGAAGGCCGAGCGGAAAACGGAGAAAGACCAGCGGAAATCCGATAGGAAAGATCGGAAGCATGACAAAGATGACGACGACGAGGATGATGACGATGATGAGGACAAGGATGACGATTATGACAAGAAGGACCGGAAGCGTGGAGGTCAGGGACGCCGTTGATCAGTGAACGATGACTCGTCATGCAGCGAGGCTATAGTTCTCAAAGCCTGTAGCCTCGCGTTTTCATTGAACTGCTCCTCCCATTGCTCCCTGCCCTAAGCCCCGTTAGAATCCGCCCGCCAGTGTTGTGATGAGCCCGCATTATTCATGAACACTTCTGCTGCAATCGCCGATCCGCTGTTCCGACAAGCCTGCGGCCGGCGGGCTCGCCCCTCGGACCTTCGACATACTGAACGAGTATGCCTTAGGTCCTCCGGGCTCCGCGCGCCGTTCTCACGACGCGGCTTGGCGATTTCGCGACGAACTGTCATGAATAATGTGGGCTAGGGCGGAACCGCATGCTGCTAAGTTTTGTCATCCTCTATCTCCTCATCTCCGTCGGCATCGGGCTGTTTGCCGCGACCCGTGTGCAGAACTCCAAAGATTTCGCCGTGGCCGGGCGAAGTTTGCCCTTGCCCATCGTCACGGCGACGGTCTTTGCGACCTGGTTCGGCGCCGAGGCCGTGCTCGGCATCTCGGCGACATTCGTCAAAGAAGGATTGCGCGGCGTCGTCGCCGATCCGTTCGGGTCGAGCATGTGTCTCATTCTGGCAGGGCTGTTCTTTGCGCCGCGGTTGTACCGCCTGAATATTCTCACAGTGGGGGACTACTACCGGCTACGATTCGACCGTCGGGTGGAAGTGCTCTGCACGCTCGCCGTCGTCGTGTCCTATTTCGGATGGGTCGCAGCTCAGTTCAAAGTGCTGGGGTT
>JABMDH010000002.1:38694-42592 GCA_015904075.1 Nitrospira sp. | reverse complement strand
CCAGAATTTCAAACACCCGTTGCATTGCGCCTTGCGCTTCTTTCACTTGCGCAAATACACGGGCTGCCGAGCTGAAGGGGCCGATCAGGATGCCGGCGAACAAGACAAAGGCGAAGAGATCGCCGGGAGTGACTGTGCCCTCGATGACTTGGCGGCCTCCGTACCACATGACGGCGGCTGCAGCCGAAAATGTGAGCAGGCTGATCACCGGAATGAACAGTGCCATGATGCCGGCCCGTCGCATCGTGAGTTCCAACGTACGGTCTACCTGGCTGGAGAATCGAGCGTCTTCTCGTGTGGTCTGGACGAACGATTTGACGATGCGGATACCGGAGATCACTTCTTCCGCCAACGTACTGAGTGCGGCAGTATGGTCTTGAAGCGAGGTTGAGAGCGCCTTAAGCTTGCGCCCGAAAATTTTCGCCACCAACACCAGCACGGGGAGAATGATCAGAATCAGGAGGCAGAGACGCCAATTCATTGTGAGCAGAAACGCGATGCCACCGACAAGTGTGACGAGTTGTTTTGCGCTGTCGATGGGGGGATAGCAATTCGCCGGTCCGGCGGCGGGCAAAAAATCCGATGTCCAATGTCTGCAAGTGGCGAAACAGATATCGGCGAAAATCGGCGACGATTCGCTGAGACACCCAGGCGGTCAGATAGCTGTGCCCCATTGAGCAGAGACCTTGGAGAATAACCAGACCGAGAAATACACCGATCAATTCTGTCATTCTGGTGCCGTCATGCTGGACGGTGATGATGTCCCACAGCATGCCGGCGAGTCGGAGCAAGGCCAGGTTGATGGCTGCCACGCCCATGACGAGCAGGCCTGCCAGCAGCATGCGCGACAGATAGGGCTGAACGAACGGGAGGAAACGTTTGAAGATCAGCATGGCAGGTCACGAGGCATGAGGAAGGCGGAAGAAGCCGCTGTTCGAGTGTCCATCACATTCTGAAGAGTGGGGCGTAGCCAGGCAAGAACAGTGCTGGACGAGGATCAGAGTTGGGCGACTGATTCGATGAGATTCTTATTGATCGCGACGAAGTCAATCCGATCCTTGTCGCCAACGACGACATCGGTCAGACTGATGAACATGCGCGTCTCTTCGTTCAGCGCATCAGAGATGCGATTGCGCATCGGAGGAACCAAGAGATCGCCCACGTACATGCAGTTTACCGTCCTAACGCGAATCCGAACCCTTCTGCCATCGGCCAAGGTGTCCTCCTGCATTGTAGACGGCAACTAGCTTTTACGGCGCTCGAACTTTTGGCGCTGGCGCAGCTTCTTGTACTTGTGCTTGCGCATTTTCTTCCGACGCTTTTTCAACACGCTCGACATTCTGTGTATCTCCCAGGGGCCGGAGTCTAGAGGCTTTCCGTTCAAAATGCAAGTCTGCCGCCGCACTTTTGTCTTATGCGGCGTTTCGTCTGTAGATGCGCAAGAGCGTCCCTTGACCCTCTGTTCATTGCCTTCTTATACTGCGCAGTATGGATCTGAGAAGGACGTGTTTTGCTGGTTCGAGTCTATCGCTTGCCGGATGGGTTGTACTCTGTGCTCTCGCCGCGGGTAGCTGTTCGTCGAAGACGCTTCAGTACCCTGCGGATTATGAACGGATGCAGCGTATCGATCGGGCAGTGGAATCGTTACGGGATGCGTATCAGAAGAAAGATCCTTCCGCGTTTCGAGCCATGATGGCGCCGTCGGATCACCTCGAATCGCTGCAGCATCAAGTCAAGGCGGACTTCGAGGCCTTTCACGCAATCTCACTCGAATTCAAAGTCGAGCGGGTCATCATCGAAGGCGACAATGTCGACGTGTATGTTCGTTGGCAAGGTGTGTGGAAAAAGCATGCTGATGATACGGGCATGCGGCAGCGAGGCCATACACGGCTCCAGTGGGCCGGAACCCAGTCGGTTCTGCTGCGCGATATTCAAGGCGATCTGCCGTTCGGTATGAAAACGAAGCAAGCGCTGTCCGAGATTCCACCACCCAAGCCTGCTCCACGATAGCGACCCATGCGGCGGTCTACTCCACCACAGGCGGATTTTCTTGTCATCGGTAGCGGAGTCGCCGGACTCCGCGCGGCGCTCGATCTCAGCCGAGAAGGCCGGGTGGTTATGCTCACCAAGGGCCATCCGTTGCAGAGCGCCTCCATTTTTGCGCAAGGGGGCGTGGCGGTGGCGCTGAGTGAAGAGGACGATGTTGCGATCCATCTGACGGATACGGTGAAAGCGGGACACGGGCTATGCCGGCGGCGCAATAAATACGGTTGAACGAACGGCAGGAAACGTTTGAAGATCAGCATGGCCGGTCACGAGGAATGAGGAAGGCGGCAGAAGCCGCTGATCGAGTGTACATCACATTCTGAAGAGGGGGTGTGGCCGGGCAAGAACGGCACTGGACGAGGATCAGAGTTGGGCAACTGATTCGATGAGATTCTTATTGATCGCGATGAAGTCAGTCCGATCCTTATCGCCAACGACGACATCGGTCAGGCTGATGAACATGCGCGTCTCTTCGTTAAGCGCGTCAGAGATGCGATTGCGCATCGGAGGAACCAAGAAATCACCCACGTACGTGCAGTTTACCGTCCGAACGCGAATCCGAACCCTTCTGCCATCGGCCAAGGTGCCCTCCTGCATTGTAGACGGCAATTAGCTTTTACGGCGAAGGAATTTTTGGCGCTGGCGCAGCTTCTTGTACTTGTGCTTACGCATTTTCTTCCGGCGCTTTTTCAACACACTCGACATGCTTTGTATCTCCCAGGGGCCGGAGTCTAGAGGCTTTCTGTCCAAAATGCAAGCCTGCCGCCGCATTATTGTCTTATGCAGCGTTTCGTCTGTAGACGTGTAAGAGCGTCCCTTGACCCTCTGTTCGTTGCCTTCTTATACTGCGCAGTATGAATCTGAGAAGAGTATGTTTTGCTGGTTCGAGTCTATCGCTTGCCGGGTGGGTTGTGCTGTGTGCCCTCGCTGCGGGTAGCTGTTCGTCGAAGACACTTCAGTACCCTGCGGATCATGAACGGATGCAGCGTATCGATCGGGCGGTGGAATCGTTACGGGATGCGTATCAGAAGAAAAATCATTCCGAGTTTCGAGCCGTGATGGCGCCGTCGGATTATCTCGAATCGTTGCAGCATCAAGTCGAGGCGGACTTCCAGGCCTTTCACACGATCTCACTCGAATTCAAAGTCGAGCGGGTCATCATCGAAGGCGACAATGTCGACGTGTATGTTCGTTGGCAAGGCGTGTGGAAAAAGCATGCTGAGGATACAGGTATGCGGCAGCGAGGCCATACACGGCTACAGTGGGCCGGAACCCAGTCGGTTCTCCTGCGCGATATTCAAGGCGATCTGCCGTTCGGCATGAAAACGAAGCAGGCGCTGTCCGAGACTCCACCACCCAAGCCTGCTCCGCGATAGCACCCCATGCGGCGGTCTACTCCACCACAAGCGGATTTTCTTGTCATCGGGAGCGGAGTCGCCGGACTCCGCGCAGCGCTCGACCTCAGCCGAGAAGGCCGGGTGATTATGCTCACCAAGGGCCATCCTTTACAGAGCGCCTCCATTTTTGCGCAAGGGGGCGTGGCAGTGGCACTCAGTGAAGAAGACGACGTGGCGATCCATTTGACGGATACGGTGAAAGCGGGACACGGGCTATGCCGGCGAGAGGCGGTACGGGTTCTCGTCGAGGAAGGGCCGGATCGTATTCAGGAACTGATTCGATGGGGAGCAAAATTCGATAAAGCAGGGGGCAAGTTCGCGTTCGCTCGGGAAGCAGCGCATAGCCGTAGCCGGATTCTCCGTGCCCGAGGCGATGCGACGGGGAATGAAATGGTGCGCGTATTGATGGCGCAAGCCCATCGGCAGAAACGGATCCATCGGATGGACTTCCATTT
>JABMDH010000002.1:36329-38594 GCA_015904075.1 Nitrospira sp. | reverse complement strand
ACGGCGCCAATCGACTGGCGAGTAATTCGTTGCTGGAAGGCCTGGTCTTTGGCATGCGGGCCGGCGTTGCTGCTGTCGCGTGGGCGGCTCGCCAGGCTCTGCCAGATTTGTCAGGACAGGTTGCGGCCCTGCGTCATGCGCTGAAGCATCGACTGGACGACACAGAAAAAATGCGAAACTCGCTTCGTCGAACGATGTGGGGCCAAGTCGGCATCATTCGTTCCCGCGAGTCTTTAGTGCGTGCGACTGCCCAACTGTCTCGGTGGGAACACATGATTTCGAAATCCTTTGCCGGAAGGGCCGACCTTGAGGTCAAGAACATGGTTCAGGTGGCGCATTGTGTGGCGGAATCGGCGCTATGGCGGGAGAATAGTGTCGGCGCCCACTTCCGGTCGGACATTCCTGAATCCAAACGGCCAGGGTGGAAACAACATAGCCAGCTGTCTGTGAAGAAGTTGGTTATTGGGCAGGAGAGACAGAAACACTCTGGACAGGTGGTTGCGCTACAGTCTCCGAAGACGCAATCACGTGGCCGGTTGCGGCCAGGTCTCGCGTGAGAAAGACCCGGTAATAACGCAACACCTTGCGGACGTACTGCCGGGTTTCAGTGTACGGCGGAAGAGTCCGGTAACGGTCGACGACATGCTCGCCCGCGTTATAGGCTGCCAGCGCAAGCGGGAGGTTCCCGCGAAATCGATCCAGCAGCTGTCGGAGGTATTTCGTTCCTCCGCCGATATTGTCTTCAGGATCGTACAGATCTCGCACATCCATTCGAGCGGCGGTTTGCGGCATCAGCTGCATGAGACCGACTGCCCCTGCCCGTGACACGGCATGAGGGTCGAATCCCGATTCGGCCTTGATGACGGCTCGAATGAGCGCCGGGTGCAATTGATGCTGGCGTGAAAACCGGCTGATCATCGGTTCCAATTCTTGTTCGGAGATCGTGGGATGGAGGCGATTTGAAGGGATATCGATTCGGCGGTAACGCATATCAGACGGAACGTTTGTGAGAGAAATGGTCCCACTGGCGTCGATATACTGATACATCTCTGCACGGGCAGTGGGTGCTGTGGCTAGGAGGTGGCTCGTGACCATAAGACCCATCGTGATGGGGAGTGTGGCAAATTTGAAAGGTTTTCTTGGTTTCGGCATGGTCAAACGATAACAGTCTTCCATCACCTGTCAAGGAGAATGCAGATCTCGTGCCTCTTGGGTGGAATGAAAATGGATGTGAAAACAAGAGGTTTGAAGTCTAGCGGGGCGAAGTCTTCTCCAAAAAACGTTCCCGCGCTCCAATAAACAGTTCGTGCAGCTTCTGAGTGAGGGGGCCCGGTTTCCCCGTGCCGATCTGTTTGCCATCGATGGCCACCACCGGCATGATTTCCATGCTCGTGTTGGTCAAAAAGCACTCGCAGGCTTGGTACAACTGTGTGGGAGTGAAGCGGCCCTCTTCTGTCGGAATCGGTTGTTCTCTCGCCAACTGGAGCACGATCGATCGAGTGATGCCGTCCAGGAGACCGCATTCGACGGAAGGCGTGCGCAGGCATCCGTCAGCTATGAAGAACAGATTGCTGACGGTACATTCTGTCAGGTGATGTTCCCAGTTCAGCAAGATGCTGTCGAATGCCCCGGCACCGATGGCTTCCCGTTTGGCAAGAATGTTGTTGAGAAAATTTGTGGCTTTGATCTGGGGAGAAAGGGCGCCGGGCAGGTTCCGTCTTGTTTCAGCAACGATCAGCGTTACACCGTTTCGGTACAGGTCGGGGGAGGGGAGATGAAGCGGTTTGGCCATAATTACGACGGTGGGAGTGCGGCATAGGGCTGGATCAAGGCCGATGTCTCCAGCTCCTCGTGAAATCGTAATCCTCAGATAGGCATCGTGTTGGGCGTTGCCGATCCGATTACGTTCCATCGACTCATGGAGAAGATCCGGCCAGTTGAGGTCGGGTATGGATAGTCCGATTGCATCGGCGGATCGTCGGAGTCTGGCAAGATGGTGGTCTCGCATGAAGATGCGGCTCCCGTAGGAGCGGATCGTTTCATAGACCCCGTCGCCATAGAGAAACCCATGATCGAAGACGGAGACGACGGCGTCCACATCCTTCACAAACCGGTCGTTGAGGTAAATCCACATGGTGGCTGGCGTTAGGCGAATGCGCTCAAAAAGGCTTGGGCTTTGTGGATGGTCTCTTCGTATTCACGCGCTGGATCGGAGTCGGCCACAATGCCGGCGCCGACCTGGAGGTACCCTATATCGTTCCTTCT
>JABMDH010000002.1:24004-36229 GCA_015904075.1 Nitrospira sp. | reverse complement strand
CTGTGCCGGATTTGTCAGGACAGGTTGCGGCCCTGCGTCATGCGCTGAAGCATCGACTGGACGACACAGAAAAAATGCGAAACTCGCTTCGCCGAATGATGTGGGGCCAAGTTGGCATCATTCGTTCCCGCGAGTCCTTAGTTCGCGCGACTGCCCAACTGTCTCGGTGGGAACACATGATCTCGAAGTCGTTTGCCGGAAGGGCCGACCTTGAGGTCAAGAACATGGTTCAGGTGGCGCATTGTGTGGCGGAAGCGGCGTTATGGCGGGAGAACAGTGTCGGCGCCCACTTTCGATCGGATATTCCAGAATCCAAACGGCCAGGGTGGAAACAACATAGCCAACTGTCTGTGAAGAAATCAGTTATTGGGCAGGAGAGGCAGAAACACTCCGGGCAAGTGGTTGCGCTACAGTCTCCGAAGACGCAATTACGTGGCCGGTCGCGGCAAGATCTCGCGTGAGAAACCCCCGGTAATACCCCAACACCTTTCGAACGTACTGCCGGGTTTCTGTGTAAGGCGGAAGTGTCCGGTAACGGTCGACGACATGCTCGCCCGCGTTATAGGCTGCCAGCGCAAGCGGAAGGTTCCCGCGAAATCGGTCCAGCAGCTGTCTGAGGTATTTTGTTCCTCCGCCGATATTGTCTTCAGGATCGTACAGATCTCGCACATCCATTCGAATGGCGGTTTGCGGCATCAGCTGCATGAGACCGACGGCCCCTGCCCGTGACACGGCATGAGGATCGAATCCCGATTCAGCTTTGATGACGGCTCGAATGAGCGCCGGGTGCAGTTGATGCTGGCGTGAAAACCGGCTGATCATCGGCTCTAATTCTTGCTCGGAGATCGTGGCGTGGAGGCGATTCGAAAGGGTATCGATTCGGCGGTACCGCATATCGGACGGGACGTTTGTGAGAGAAATGGTCCCATTGGCATCGACATACTGATACATCTCTGCACGGGCAGTGGGCGCTGCGGTCAGAAGGGAGCTCGTGACCAGAAGGCCCATCGTGATGGGGAGTGTGGCAAGGCGGAAAGGTTTTTTGGGTTTCAGCATGGTCAAACGATAACAGTCTTCAATCACCTGTCAAGGAGAATGCAGATCTCGTGCCTCTTGGGTAGAATGAAAATGGGAGTGAAAACAAGAAGTTTGAAGTCTAGCGAAGCGAAGTCTTCTCCAAAAAATGTTCTCGCGCTCCAATAAACAGTGCGTGCAGCTTCTGAGTGAGGGGGCCCGGTTTCCCCGTGCCGATCGGTTTGCCATCGACAGCAATCACCGGCATGAGTTCCATACTGGTGTTAGTCAAAAAGCACTCGTCGGCTTGGTACAACTGTGTGGGAGTGAAACGGCCCTCTTGGGTTGGAATGTGCTGTTCTCTTGCCAATTGGATCACGATGGATCGAGTGATGCCGTCCAGGAGACCGCACTCAACGGAGGGCGTGTGCAGGCATCCGCCAGCTACGAAGAACAGATTGCTGACGGTGCATTCTGTCAGGTGATGTTCCCAGTTCAGCAAGATGCTGTCGAATGCTTTGGCCGCGATGGCTTCCCGTTTGGCAAGAATGTTGTTGAGAAAGTTTGTGGCTTTGATCTGGGGAGAAAGGGCGCTGGGCAGGTTGCGTCTTGTTTCAGCGACGATCAGTGTCACGCCGTTCCGGTACAGTTCGGGGGAGGGGAGATGAAGCGGTTTGGCCATAATGACGACGGTGGGCGTGCGGCATAGGGCTGGATCGAGACCGATGTCTCCAGCTCCTCGTGACATCGTAATCCTCAGATATGCATCGTGTTGGGTGTTGCCGACTTGATTGCGTTCCATCGACTCATGGAGAAGGTCCGGCCAGTTGAGGTCGGGCATGGATAGTCCAATTGCATCGGCAGATCGTCGGAGCCTGGCAAGATGGTGGTCCCGCATGAAGATGCGGCTCCCGTACGAGCGGATCGTTTCATAGACCCCGTCGCCATAGAGAAACCCGTGATCGAAGACGGAGACGACGGCGTCCGCATCCTTCACAAACCGGTTGTTGAGGTAGATCCACATGGCGGTAGGTATTACGCGAATGCGCTCAAAAAGGCTTGGGCTTTGTGGAGGGTCTCTTCGTATTCACGCGCCGGATCGGAGTCGGCCACAATGCCGGCGCCGACCTGGAGGTACCCTATATCGTTCCTTCTGACGAGAGTTCTGATCAAGATGTTGAAGTCCAAATCGCCGCTCCAACTGAGATAGCCCATCGAGCCGGTATAGGGGCCACGGCGAACCGGTTCCAGTTCTTCAATGATTTCCATGCAGCGGATCTTTGGCACGCCGGTGATGGTTCCACCCGGGAATAAGGCTCTCAGCAAATCAAACCCCGTGGCGTTGCTTCTCAGGGTCCCGCCGACATGAGAGACCAGATGGCTTACGTGGGAATACCGTTCCAGCGTCATCAGTTCATCGACCCGGACGCTTCCGAAATCACAGACCCGACCGAGATCATTCCGTTCGAGATCAACCAGCATGATATGTTCCGCGCATTCTTTTTCATTCGAGCGCAACTCGTCTTCGAGCCGCAGATCGGCGGCAACATTCTCTCCGCGGGGTCTCGTGCCGGCGATCGGCCTGGTATCCGCCCGGCGTCCGTTGAGACGGACGAGGCGTTCAGGCGATGAACTGATGAGGCTGGTGTGATCGAAACGGAGGAGTCCGGAGAATGGTGAAGGATTCAGGGTACGCACACGGCTGTACGCACGGAGATCCGGCTGCAATCCGGACTGAGGTGGAAAGGCATCTCCCGTCACAGTAAAACGATGAGAAAGGTTGGCCTGATAGATATCGCCGGCTGCGATATAGTCCTGACACCGGTGGACACGATCGATATAGGAAGACCGTTGTTGTTCCGGTGAGAATGCGAGGCCGCCTCGTGTGTCGGTATCGGTTTCGGCTCGAATTGGCGGACGAGATCATAACTGAAATAACCAACCGCTCCACCGAAAAAAGGCGGGACATCGAGGGGCCGCATGATGTGGGAGCTGCCGACGAGTCTGGCGAGATGCTGGAAGGGAGCCTGTCCGGACTTTTCGTGGCCCTGTGCCGGTTGCTGCAGGTACTGATCAGCTTTTCCACTCAATGTTTGATAGGGGTCACTGGCAAAGAATGAATAGCGTCCTGTTGTCGCGCGTCCGTTGCCGCTCTCAAAAAGAAAGGAAGGGCGTTGCGCTGAGGCTATTCTTGTGTAGAGGTCAAAGGGACTTGCCGGCGGGCACGGCAGCGTCACCACAAGAGGCGACGGAGGGCCTTGTAGGAAGCGAGTCGATGAAAGCATCGGCGTTGACCTGGTGGCGACAATTCTACAGGAAGAAGGTACGTCACTATACCGCAGCGACTGCTACAGAAACAGGCCTATGTATGCTTGACATTCTGAAGTGAGTTCTGCTTGAATTGCGGACCCATTCTCGGCAGAGTTCTGCTCATGTGTTGCATGTGCACTTGCCGCCTGTGGGTATAAGTATGTCCTCTTCACAAGATCCGCTCTACGCGGGGCTTGGCCAAGCGGTCAGGATCGCAACAGATCTGCTTGCCGCGTTGATTGCCGGAGGAGGATTGGGGTGGGTGTGTGATACCTATCTCTTCGACTCCACGCCCTGGGGGATCATCGGGGGTCTGGTGTTGGGCGGTGTGACAGGAATCAGAAATGCCTATCGGTCCGTGCAACGGTGGACGAAGGCGTAACGCGACAGTAACAAAAGTATAAGAAGTATAAGATCGCCATGGAAGACAATCCGCTTCATCCGTTCGAACTGCATGACTGGATTCCCATTGCCCTTGGCGGGCTGGACATTTCCATCAATAAGGCCGTCGTGTTTATGTGGATCGCGGTGTCCCTGGCGGCCGTGGTAATGATCATGGCAGGCTCGTCACGCAAGCTGGTTCCCGGGAAGCTGCAAAACCTGGCTGAAATCATGGTCGATTTCATCCGCACGATGATCATGGAGACGATGGGCAAGGAGGGGATGCGGTTTTTCCCATTTATCGGGACCCTGTTTGTCTTCATTCTCTTCTGCAACCTTCTCGGAATGATTCCCGGCAGCTACACGGTGACGAGTCAGATTGCCGTGACCGCCGTGTTCGCATTCGTGGTGTATGGGATAAGTTTGGTGGTGGGCTTCATGTTGCATGGCGTGAAGTTTCTTGGCGTGCTGATCCCGCCCGGTACACCGGGATGGCTGGTTCCGCTCATGATCCCGATCGAGATCATGAGTCAGTTGGCCAGGCCCATTTCGCTGGCGGTTCGGTTGTTTGCCAATATGACGGCGGGCCATGTGTTGCTCGGGGTGCTGTTCGGCATGGCGATCAGCGGTGGACTGTTGATCGGGTGGTTGCCTTTTGTCTTTACGGTGGGAATCAATGTCCTGGAAGTGGGCATTGCGTTCATTCAAGCCTATATTTTTACCATGTTGAGTTGTGTTTATTTGGGAGACGCATTTCATTTGCATGGCCATGATGACCATGCGCATTGACCGACTGCAGAAGGGGTTGTCCAGCAGGATTCGTATTGCCGTCCACTCGTTGACGTACCACACGGGAGGCTTCAAGGCGTGTATTTTTTGCAGCTTGCCGGAGGGACAGGGCGATCGGATTCTGGGGTAGATCTGGGTACGTGTGAGTTTTTATTAAAGGAGGATAGACAAACAATGGATTCAGCAGCAGCAGGGTTGATCGGGATGGGTTGTGCCGCAGCAGGGTTTGCCGGAGCCGGCGTCGGAATCGGATACATCTTCGGGAAAATGATCGAAGTTGTCGCACGCCAGCCGGAAGCCGAAGCTCGTGTCACAAAATATATGTGGATCGGGTTCGCGCTGGTGGAAGCCATCGCGCTCTATGGCCTGGTCATCGCCTTCATCATCATGGGCTTTCGGAAGGGGTAAGAGGGACTGGAAGGAGGCTCGGCGCCTTCATAATCCTGTTATCCTTTTCTCCTAGGGAGTTGACATGCCGCAGTTTGAATCTCACTTTTTTTCTTCCCTGATTTTCTGGGAAGTGGTGTCGTTTGCGATTCTCTTTTTCGTGCTCTACAAGTTTGCGTTTCCCGGCATCTTAAGCATGCTGGAAGAACGGGAAAAGAAAATTAAGGACAGCCTTGACCAGGCATTGGTGGTGGGCTTCATGTTGCATGGCGTGAAGTTTCTTGGCGTGCTGATTCCCCCAGGCACGCCGGGATGGCTGGTTCCGCTGATGATCCCGATCGAGATCATGAGTCAGTTGGCAAGGCCCATTTCGCTGGCGGTTCGATTATTTGCCAATATGACGGCGGGCCATGTGTTGCTCGGTGTCCTGTTCGGCATGGCGATCAGCGGTGGACTGTTGATCGGGTGGTTGCCTTTTGTCTTCACGGTGGGAATCAATGTTCTGGAAGTGGGCATTGCGTTCATTCAAGCCTATATTTTTACCATGTTGAGTTGTGTCTATTTGGGAGATGCATTTCATTTGCATGGCCATGATGACCATGCGCATTGACCGACTGTAGAAAGGGCTGTCCGGCAGGGTTCGTATTGCCGTCCACTCGTTGATGTATTACACGGTATGCTTCAAGGCGTTCGTTCCTTGCAGCCTGCCGGAGGGACAGGTCGATCGGGCCTTGGGGTAAGCCTGGGATAGGCGTGAGTTTTTATTAAAGGAGGATAGACAAACAATGGATTCAGCAGCAGCAGGGTTGATCGGAATGGGCTGTGCCGCAGCAGGGTTTGCCGGAGCCGGTGTCGGCATCGGGTATATCTTCGGGAAGATGATCGAAGTGGTCGCGCGCCAGCCGGAAGCCGAAGCTCGCGTCACAAAATATATGTGGATCGGGTTTGCGTTGGTGGAAGCCATTGCGCTGTACGGCCTGGTCATTGCCTTCATCATTATGGGCTTTCGGAAGGGGTAAGAGGGACCGGAGGGAGGCTCGGCGCCTTCGTCTCCTGTTGTCCTTCTCTCCTAGGGAGTTGACATGCCGCAGTTCGAATCTCACTTTTTTTCTTGCGATTCTCTTTTTCGTGCTCTACAAGTTTGCGTTTCCCGGCATCTTAAGCATGCTGGAAGAACGGGAAAAGAAAATTAAGGACAGCCTTGACCAGGCAGAACATCACCGGTCTGAGGCTGAACGGAAATTCAAAGAATATGAGGCCAAGCTGAATTCCGCTGCGAAAGAGGCAGAAGGAATTCTGGCTGCGGCCAAGGAGCGGGCGCAGCGGCTCATGGAAGAAAATGAGCAGCGGATGACGGTGGAAGCCGAACGGATCAAAGGCGATGCAACGCGCGAAATCGACCGTGAGCGTCGCAAGGCGATTCAGGATATTCGCGCTCAAACCACGGGTTTAGCCCTGCTTGTTGCGGAGAAGGTTGTCCAGAGAAGCCTGAATGAAGCGGACAACAGGAAGTTCGCAGACGACGCACTCGAAGCGCTGTCAAAATCCTACCAGCAGTAGCGTAATGATCGGGTCGCGCGGGATCAACGAAGACTGATCCCGCCCGGCCTGTATCCCTCCAAATCCACACAGACGAAGCGAAACCCGGATTTGCGGAGACAGGCACTGATATGTGCGCGCAAGTCTGGCTCATTGAGCCGAGCGAATTCCTCCGGCCCGACCTCGATGCGCGCAATGTCTCCGTGCTCCCGCACACGTACATGACGAAATCCTGCCGCCTGCAGGACATCTTCAGCTTCTTCCACGCGATGGAGGCTTTCGATTGTGATCGGGGTGCCGCGCGGGATTCTCGATGAGAGGCAGGCGGCCGCCGGTTTGTCCCAGTTCGAGAGCCCAAACTCCTTCGCGAGAACGCGGATATCGGCCTTCGACAGCTCGGCTTCGACCAACGGGCTGCGCACTCCCCATTCCCGTGCCGCCTTGATGCCGGGCCTGTCATCACCCAGGTCGTCCAAATTCGTTCCGTCCACCACATGAGTGCTGCTGCCGGATTGCCGTATGGTTTCGAGGAGTTGGTACAAATCGGTCTTGCAGTGAAAGCAACGGGCCGCATCGTTTCTGACGAATTCGGGTATCTCCAGCTGATCTGTCCGCACAATGTCGTGGCGTGCTCCGATTTCCTGGGCGACACGTGTGGCAATGTCCAGTTCGATCGACGGAAACGTCGGAGAGACAGCCGTGACACCGACGGCGTTGTCCCGGAGCTGTTCATGGGCCACCTTCAGAACGAAGGTACTGTCGATTCCTCCGGAGTAGGCAACGAGGACGGAGCCCATCTCGGAAAGCAGGGTACGGAGGCGATCGAGTTTCTGTTGGAGCAGTGTGGTTGGCATGGCAGTAGGCGTCTCGTATATGCTCGTATTAGTGACGAATTTTTGCTTTTGCAATGTTGCCGACGACGACGAGGGCGTAATGTTGTGGGTTAAGGTACTGTTTGGCGACCCGCTGCACGTCTTCTTTTGTGACCCGTTCGATCCATTTGGGATACTGGACGAAGTAGTCGAATCCCAATCCGAAAAACTCCACCTGCGCCAACACTGTTGCCAGTTTGGCGGTCGAGTCCAACCGTAACGGAAAGCTGCCCATCAAGAACGATTTGGCTTCGGCGAGCTCCTGGTCCGTGACCGGAGCCTCGCGGATGGCCTTCATTTCGGCCAACACTCCGTTGATTGCTTGGTTGGTGGTTTCCGTCTTCGTCTGGAGGTTCACCCAGAACGAGCCCGGCATGGCGCGTGCGTCGTAATGGCTCATGATGCCGTAGGCGAGCCCTTGTTTGTCTCGGATAGAGTCCATCAGGCGCGACGAAAATCCGCCGGCGCCGAGGACATGATTCATGACGGTCACGGCATAAAAGTCCGGGTTCGTCCGGCTGATGCCACTATGGCCTAATACAATGGTGGATTGGGTCAGGTCTTTTTCGATGAATTGCACGGTTTTCTTGCCGATAGCAACGGGTTTCTTGACCACCCTGGCCGGTGCCGGACCTTTCTTCCAGGCTCCGAAATGCGTTTGGACCAAGACCGTAGCGTGCTCCACCGTAATATCGCCGACGATGGCAAGAATGACCTGGTTCGGTACGTACTCCTTCGCGTAGAAAGCTTGGACGTCGGCCAACGTGAGTTTGTTCAGGGTTTCTTCGGTCCCATTCGCCGGCCATCGATAGGGGTGATTGTAGAAGACCTGTTGGTTGAATGCTTTCATGGCCACATGGCCGGGGTCGTCGTTGTCGCTAATGATCTCTCCAAGAATCTGCGACCGTACCCGATCGAATTCCTGCGGGGGGAATGCCGGGTGTATGAGGATGTCTGCCAGCAGTGTGAAACCAAGGTCGAGGTCTTTTTTGAGCACGCGCGCTGCCGCAGTGGTGTAATCTTCGTGAGCCGTGACGTCCAGTGCCCCGCCGACGAAGTCGATCTGCTCAGCCAATTGTTTCGACGATCTGGTCGTCGTGCCTTCTTCCAGGAGGCTCGCCGTCAGATTTGCCAGACCGGCTTTCTCCGGTGGATCATAAGCCGACCCGGTTTTGATGAGCGCATGGATTTCAACAATGGGCAGAAAGTGTTGCTCAATCACCAGCACGGTTATCCCATTGGGCGTCGTGATTTTAGCCGGGGAGATATCGGCGGCAAGTCCAGGATCTGAAAAACCGGTCACGGCAGTGAGGACCGCCCACGCGACTAAGGCCGCACTCGCGTGTAAGGACCGCAAGGGGCGATGGCGTGAATGCCGAGGGGTGTGGTCTGTCATTCGGTGAGGCATGGGCAGTGCGCTATGGCTTTCCCTGTTGCGACGGCGGAAGAGACGCCTCCTGCTCCTTGGGAGGCAGGGGAATGAGAATCCCCACCGTTCGGTTGTCCTGGGTCAAGTACTGCTTAGCGACGCGTTGAATATCTTTGGCGGTGACGGCTCGAATGTGTTCCAGAAATTGATCTGCCCGGTGCCAGCCCGCACCGATAGATTCCAATTGTCCAAGCAGCATGGCATGGCGAAAATTTGAATCTTGCTCGAAAATGCGGGAGGCTTCCACCTGATTTTTGGCCCGCTGGAGTTCCAGGTCGGACAGCAATTCATTGTGAAGCTTGGCGATCTCGCGATGTAGTGCGTCTTCCACCGCGTCAACTTTCGCGCCCGGGCTGACGAGGGAGTAGAAATAAAACAAGCCGGAATCTGTTTGCAGCAGGCTGTATTCCGCGCCGACCGACAGGGAGTTCTTCTGGTCATGGACCAGGCTCTGATAGAGCCGGGAGCTTTTCCCATTAGACAGAATCGATTCGAGGAGGCCAAGAGCATAGGCATCGTCGCTCGAATAATTGGGGACGCGAAATCCCATCATGACAGAAGGAACCTGGGCTTCGCGTTTCAGAACGATACGTCGTTCGCCCCGTTGATCCGGCTCTGGCGAGATGGTCTGTTTGGGAGAGGGCCCTTTGGGAATCGGCTCGAAGAGGCGTTTGATCGTCGGGAGCAGAGCGTCTGCTTTGATGTCTCCCACAACGACCAGAGTGGCATTATTGGGAGAGTAAAATGTGTCGTAGTGGCGTTGCAAGTCGTCGAGCGACATCGCATCGAGATCGGCAAACCAGCCGATGACCGGCCAATGATAGGGATGGCTCAGGAAGGTCTGTGCAAACAAGGCTTCGACCAGCGCGCCTTGTGGATCGTCCTCGCTTCTCAACCGCCGTTCTTCTTTGACGACCTCGCGTTCGGTCGTAAATTCGTTGTTGTCGAGAATCAGACCCTGCATGCGGTCAGCCTCAAGCTCCAGAGCCAGTTCGACGCGGTCGGCGGAAAGGTTTTCGAAATAGGCGGTGAAGTCTTGTCCGGTAAACGCGTTGTCGACTCCGCCGTTTTTGCGAATGATGCGTGAAAATGAGCCTTTGGGATACTTCGCCGTGCCTTTGAACATCATATGCTCGAGCATATGGGAGAGTCCGGCGCGTCCCATCACTTCATTTCTGGAACCGACTCTGTACCACACCTGCACGGTCGCCACCGGGGCTTTCGGGACCTCAACCAGCAACACTTTCATGCCGTTGGACAGCACATGTTCAAGAGGTTCGAGGGCCATTGACGATGCGGCATCAGAGAACGCCAGCAGCGTTGCAAGGAGGCACGTCGTCGAATAGTGATGGAGAGCCGACCGCTTCATGATGGGATAAGCAACACAGGGCATGCTAACAACGGGATTCGATAGGTGTCAAGGTAATGGATCCTTGGTCTGTGGGAAGATTTCCGAGTTGTCCGCATGCGCCGAGCACGTCGCGTCCCCTGCTTTTACGGATGAATACGTCGATCCCGGCTTGGCGGAGTGTAGATTGAAACCTGAGCACGTCGCGATCCGGCGGGCGATGGAACCGGCTTCCGGGAAATTCGTTGAACGGGATCAGGTTCACTTTGCACTTCATGCCTCGAAGCAGAGTTGTCAAACGCTGGGCGTCCACGGGTTGATCGTTGACATTTGCCAGCAGGACATACTCAAAAGTCAGCCGCCGGGTCGGCGCCAGGGGGTACCGGCGGCAGGCCGCCAGCAATGATTTGAGGGATGCAATTTCGCTGGCAGCGGGCATGAGTTCCCGGCGCTGTTCTTCCGTGGTGGCATTGAGAGAGATGGCCAGGTTGACGCCAAGGGCCGCAACTCGTTTCAAGCGGGACGCGAGGCCTGCCGTCGATACGACGATCCGTCTGGGCGACCATCCGAGGCCCCACGACGTATCGGTCAAGCAGGTAATGGCTGCTTCAAGCGCATCCACATTGGCCAAGGGCTCTCCCATTCCCATGAAGACCAGGTTGGTGATTCGCTCGCCGGCTTTGAGCCGGTCCTGGGCGGTCAAGACTTGGTCGACGATTTCATGGGCTTTGAGATTGCGCTTGAGACCCATGGTACCGGTCAGGCAGAAGCCGCAGTCCAACATGCAGCCGACTTGGGTGGAGACACACAGTGTCAGCCGATCGTCGTCGGGGATGAGTACGGCTTCGATCATCAATCCATCGTCGAGCGTCAGCAGTAATTTTCTCGTGCCGTCTTGAGACGGCAACACGGTACAGTGGGGCGCGCGCCCGACCATTGCGATCTTGGCCAATGCTGATCGATCACGGGAAGGCAGGTCAGTCAGCTGGGCGATGGTGCGTGCGCGCCGGCGGTACAGCCAGCGGAGGATTTGTCCGGCCCGATAATTCGGCCAGCCCTGTGCGCGGACGAACTTCACCATCTGCGGTTCAGTGAGGGCCAATAAGTTGGTTGGAACAAGCAGCGCCGGCATACAGGGTATTCCCGATCTCGTTGTCTGACGAAGAGCCTACCATAAGTGAGAATGAACCGACACCATGAGGAGCGCCGAGTCATGAGGCGGTTGTAAAACTTCTTCCATTGCGGCTCATGCTGTATATAATGAGCGGCGATGAAACGACCGACCATCAGTCCTCGATCTGTTGCAAGCCTTGGCCGAAGCGTTGTGCCGGTTTCGCTGGCCTTGTCTCTCATCGTCGCCGGCGGCCTCTTTTTTTATGACGCACAGTCTGCACCGGTTTTGGATTCGGAAAAGCTGCAAGCAGATGGGTGTGGGACGGCTGAGGAGTGCTTCACCGCCGCGGCATGGCCAAAAGAGCGGTTCGGCCATGCGTTGACAAAAGATCAGGTCGCAACGCTGAAACTGGAACGGCTTCGACGAGTGATGGAGCAATTCCCGGCTTCGATTTGGGCCAAGCGGGCAGGGTTGTTGTCGGGAGTGATGCTGGTTCAGCGGAATCCGACCGAAGCGCTCACTTACCTCCGCTCGGCCCAACAAGAATTTTCAGTCCTCGATGATTACATCCGGTTCTGGATCGGTGAATCATTGCTTCATCTGGGGGAGACGAGAGAGGCAGCCAGGGCATTCGAATCAGTGCTACAAGCAGTCCCCGATTCCAATCTGCTTGATCAGGTGGCCCTCCGTGCGGGGGAAGCCTGGTACCAAGCCTCCAGTTGTCCTGAAGCGATGGTGTGGCTCACCAAGGCCGTCGGGACCAACGACAAAGAGCCGCGAGTGCCCCAGGCGTGGCTGCGGCTGGCCGATTGCTATCTTCGAGCCAATCAGCCGGCTGAAGGCAGGGAGGCGCTGAAAAAATTATGGATGAAGTTCCCGCAGACGAAGGAAGCCAAGGAGGCGGAGGTTCTGCTTGCGACCAATATCGGTGGCGAGTCATGGACTCCTCAGCCTGATGACTTCTATACCAGGGCTCAGGCGTTTCTGGGGCAGGCCCTGCATACGGAAGCGATAGACAAAATAAAAAAGTTTCTTGCAAAAG
>JABMDH010000002.1:20694-23904 GCA_015904075.1 Nitrospira sp. | reverse complement strand
GAAATTGGGCATCGCACAAGTCAGATTGAAACTCTATGAACACGCACGTGAGACCTTTCAGGAACTTGCTGGGGCTCAGACCATTCAGTCCGATGAAGCTGTGGTCTGGCTGGCTCGTGTCTATCTTCGACAGGGAATGGGTGCAAAGTTGTTGGAGGTGAGCCGGGGATTACCCAAGCGGTCCTTGTCTCCCGAACAAAAAGGGCAGATTAATTTATTTGCCGGGATTTGGCTGGAAGATCAGGCCCAGTTTGATGAGGCGATCGCGAAGTACCGGCATGTCGTCAAGTCCGGAGAGCCGGCATCCCAGCGGGCTGAAGCCCAATGGCGTGAAGGGTGGGTGTTGTATCGAACGGGTCGCTACCAGGATGCGATTGCCGTGTGGCAACCAATCGTTGATCAGCGGGACGGCGAATGGGAACCGCAAGCGCTCTATTGGATCGCGCGGTCTCAGAGTCACGCCAAAGAGTCCAAAACGAAAGAGACTTTCCATCTCCTCTGCAAGCGCTACCCGCTGACGTACTATTGTCAATTGGCGCAGGGGCGGACTGACATCCCCACCGTGGCGCCTGTAGAGCAGGAAAAGACTCAGCGGGATTCTTCGGGTGCGGTCGTTGCCGACCCACTTGCTACAGATATGGTTCAGGCGCCTGTTCAGCGCAGCAATGGCCGGGCGGAAATTGAACAACAGCCGACCTATCGGCGGGCGATCGAACTCAGAACGCTTGGTCTTGAGCAGGATGCCGCGAGAGAACTCGCGGTGCTGACAGACCACTACAGCCGAGATCCCAAGGTGTTGGCGGCACTGCCTGTGATGTTGAATGAAGTCGGGGCGTACCATCATGCGCTGCGCCTTGTGCGGGCTCGATTTCGAGACCGACTGGAGCGGACCGGGGGGGCTGTGGCGGACGATTTGTGGAATGTTGCCTACCCGACGGGATTGATTCACACGATCAAAACACAGGGAGTCACCGGGGTGGACCCCTTTCTCATTGCGGCGATCATCAGGGAAGAAAGCCAATACGATTGGCGCGCCGTGTCCCGTGTCGGAGCCATCGGTCTCATGCAAATCATGCCTGCAACGGCCAATGCGGTGGCCCAGCGGCACCGTCTTCCCGGCGTGGTACGGGAGGATTTGTTCGATCAGGACACGAACATTCAGATCGGGGTTCGGTATGTGGAGCAGTTGCTCGCGCAGTTTTCCGGCAACGTGGCGCAGACCATCGCAGCGTACAATGCGGGTCCGATCGCCGTTGAGAGTTGGGCGACGACCTATCGAGGCCGGAGCGAAGACGAGTTTGTCGAGTTGATTCCGTTCCAAGAAACCAGGCACTATGTGAAGCGTGTCCTCCGCAGCTACAAGGAATATCTCCGCCTCGCCGGTGCGACAAAGTCCGTTTCTTGACAAGATTTCGCAAAGTTTTTTATAGTGCGGCTCGAAGTATGAGAAGAGAGGGCACACAGGACCGCTATGGCGTTAGACCGGTTGGATGCGCTTGAAGCTCGGATCAAAGACCTGGTGAAGTTAGTCCAGGAACTGAAACGGAAAAATGCTTCGTTGGAAGATGAAGTCAAGGCAGCCCGCCAGCGGCTTGCCTCGCAGGATGATGTGAATCGCCGATGGGAAAAAGAACGAATCGATATCAGGTCGAGAATCGAGCGGGTCATGAGCGAGATAGAATTGCTGGAATGTGCGGACGATGCCAAGGAGGTGGCCTTTGACTAAGACGATCGATGTTGAGATCTATGGCCAGCGGTATGCGATTCGCGGTGTTGCGGACGATGCATATATTCGGCGACTGGCTCATTTCGTCGATGATCACATGAAGCATCTGGCCGAAGGCATGAAAACGGCGACCCCCTCAAAGTTAGCCGTATTGACGGCCATTAATCTTGCCCATCAGTTCTTCGAGTCAGAAAAGAAGCGGGCCCAGGGAGAGGCGGATGTCGATCGACGGATGGATACATTGATGGAGTCCATCGAAGAGCAGATGCCGACGTCGCTCTTTCGGTAAATTCCCCCGGTTCGTCTCATCTCCGCTCCTCAATCAGAGCAAGTTTCGCCTTGCTTTCATAGAAGCCCTTTGTTATCGTGGACCTACAGTATGTGATCGTGTGCGTGCGGTGTTATAGCGGACAAGCGGGGGATCGAGAATAGATTTTCAGAGCAGCTGACTCGACTGGAAACGAACGTTGTGAAAGCGATCGAGAACGGTGTTATGTCCCTGTACGATGCGGTAATCCGGTGGATTCTCACTAGGGGTGTCATACCCATACGGCAATATTGGGCTGATTTTGGGCGACAAGATGGCAATGACAGAGGGTGGTCGCATGCCGTTTATGGTGAGTGTCAACTGATGGTTCGTGTTTCTCACACCGATCCTTTTCGGCGGCTGGGATCTCGACAAGCGATCCTGCAGTCAAGAGGAAGGCAGAGAGGCAGGAACCTGAGGATGTTGTACTAGAGGGCAGACGATCTCGAGCATTTCCCGACGAAACTGTCAGCAATCTCCTGGGCGTTGTTCTCCCTCCGTTCCTGTCTGTTAGAAGCACCCCGCTCAATCCGTGTACGTCCTACGTGCAACCGGGCAGGCCTGGATACCTGGATTGCCAAGAAGGGGGTGACTCCCATTTCTACTTCAATCGTTTTCTACATCGTCTGTGCCATTGCCGGAGCCTTTGTGGGGGTCGTGGTATTTGAATTGGTGCGCCGCAACATGGCTGGGGCAAAGCGGGCTGAGATGGAAGAGCAGGCCAAGCAGGTCGTGCACAATGCCCAGCGCGAAGCCGAAAATGTACTGAAAGAGGCCAGGCTGGAAGCGAAGGATCTCGTATTCCAGGCAAAATCAGAGATCGAGAAAGACCAAAAGGCGAAGCTTGTCGAACTCGCAGCCGCCGAGAAACGTTTTCTCCAGAAGGAAGAGGGATTTGATCGGAAGCTCGCGGCGCTGGACAAGCGGGAGAGCGAGTCACGGAAGCGCGATCAGGAGTTTGCGAAGCGTGAGGAGCGGCTGAACGCCAAAGAAACAGCGTGTGCCAAGGCCGAACGTGAGCATCGTGAAGCGTTGGAGCGCGTGGCCGGTTTGACGGCGGAAGAAGCCCGAAAACATTTGATCGTCGAAATGGAGTCGCAGGCTCGGCTTGATGCCGCCGGCATCGCCAAGCGGACGATCGAAGAGGCGCGTGAAAATGCCGAACGGGAAGCACGTG
>JABMDH010000002.1:7507-20594 GCA_015904075.1 Nitrospira sp. | reverse complement strand
GGCGCGCCGTGTCCCGTGTCGGAGCCATCGGTCTCATGCAAATCATGCCTGCAACGGCCAATGCGGTGGCCCAGCGGCATCGTCTTCCCGGCGTGGTGCGGGAGGATTTGTTCGATCAGGACAGGAACATTCAGATCGGAGTTCGGTACGTGGAGCAGTTGCTTGCGCAGTTTTCCGGCAACGTGGCGCAGACCATTGCGGCGTACAATGCAGGTCCGATCGCCGTCGAGAGTTGGGCGACGACCTATCGAGGCCGGAGCGAAGACGAATTCGTCGAGTTGATTCCGTTCCTCGAAACCAGGCAATATGTGAAACGCGTCCTCCGCAGCTACAAGGAATATCTCCGCCTCGCCGGTGCCGCAAAGTCCGTTTCTTGACAAGATTTCGGAAAGTTTTTTATAGTGCAGCTTGAATTATGAGAAGAGAGGGCATACAGGACCGCTATGGCGTTAGATCGGTTGGATGCGCTTGAAGCTCGGATCAAAGACCTGGTGAAATTAGTCCAGGAACTGAAGCGGAAAAATGCTTCGTTGGAAGATGAAGTCAAGGCAGCCCGCCAGCGGCTTGCCTCGCAGGATGATGTGAATCGCCGGTGGGAAAAAGAACGAATTGATATCAGGTCGAGAATCGAGCGGGTCATGAGCGAGATAGAATTGCTGGAATGTGCGGATGATACCAAGGAGGTGGCCCTTGACTAAGACGATCGATGTTGAGATCTATGGCCAGCGGTATGCGATTCGCGGTGTTGCCGACGATGCATATATTCGGCGGCTCGCTCATTTCGTTGATGATCACATGAAGCATCTTGCTGAAGGCATGAAGACCGCCACCCCCTCGAAGTTAGCCGTGTTGACGGCCATTAATCTTGCCCATCAGTTCTTCGAGTCAGAAAAGAAGCGGGCTCAGGGAGAGGCGGATGTCGATCGGCGGATGGATACATTGATGGAATCCATTGAAGAGCAGATGCCGACGTCGCTCTTTCGGTAAGTCTCCCCGGTTCGTCTCCTCTCCGTTCCTCATCATGAGCAAGTTTCGCCTTGCTTTCATAGAAGCCCTTTGTTATCGTCGGCCTACAATCCGTGATCGTGTGCGTGCGGTGTTGTAACGGACTAGCGGGGGGGATTGAGAATAGATTTTCAGAGCAGCTGACTCGACTGGAAACGAACGTTGTGAAAGCGATAGAGAACGGTGTCATGTCCCTGTACGATGCGGTAATCCGGTGGATTCTCACTAGGGTGGTCATGCCCAGACGGCAATTTTGGGCGGATTTTTTGCGACAAGATGTGAATGACAGAGGGTGGTCGCATGCCGTTCATGGTGAGTGTCAACAGATGGTTCTTGTTTCTCACACCGATCCTTTTGGGCACCTTGGATCTCGACAAGGGATCCTGCGGTCAAGGGGAAGGCAGAGTGGCAGGAACCTGACGGATGTCGTACTAGCGGGCAGGCGATCTCGCGCATTTCTCGACTGAACTGTCAGCAATCTCCTGGGCGTTATTCTCCCTCCATTCCTGTCTGTTAGAAGCACCCCGCTCAATCCGTGTACACGTACTACGTGCAACCGGGCAGCCTGGATACCTGGTTTGCCAAGAAGGGGGTGACTCCCATTTCTACTTCAATCGTTTTCTACATCGTCTGTGCAATCGCCGGAGCCCTTGTGGGGGTTGTGGTATTTGAATTGGTGCGTCGCAACATGGCCGGGGCGAAACGGGCTGAGATGGAAGAGCAGGCCAAGCAGGTCGTGCACAATGCCCAGCGCGAAGCCGAAAATGTGCTGAAAGAAGCCAGGCTGGAAGCTAAGGATCTCGTATTTCAGGCAAAATCAGAGATCGAGAAAGAGCAAAAGGCGAAGCTTGTCGAGCTCGCAGCCGCCGAGAAACGTTTTCTCCAGAAGGAAGAGGGATTTGATCGCAAGCTCGCCGCGCTGGATAAGCGGGAGAGCGAGTCGCAGAAACGCGATCAGGAGTTCGCGAAGCGTGAGGAGCGGCTTAACGCCAAAGAAACAGCTTGTGCCAAGGCTGAACGTGAGCATCGTGAAGCATTAGAGCGCGTGGCCGGTATGACGGCCGAAGAAGCCAGAAAACAGCTGATCGTCGAAATGGAGTCGCAGGCTCGGCTTGATGCCGCCGGCATCGCCAAGCGGACGATCGAAGAGGCGCGTGAAAATGCCGAACGGGAAGCACGTGTTCAGCGGGTGGTGCGCGACTACGTGTCGGAATCCACGATTTCGGTGGTCCAGATTCCAAACGACGCAATGAAGGGCCGGATTATTGGCCGAGAAGGGCGAAATATCCGTGCGATCGAGGCGGCCACAGGGATTGATTTGATCATCGATGAGACGCCGGAGGCGGTGATCATTTCTGGATTCGATCCCTTGCGGCGGGAGATCGCCAAAGTGTCGCTTGAGCGGTTGATGCACGACGGCCGGATTCATCCCACCCGCATCGAAGAGATTGTGGAAAAGGTGAAGGTTGATATCGACAAGCTGATGTATGAAGAGGCTGAAAAGATCATCTTCGAGCTGGGGCTGTCTGATTTTCATCCTGAGTTGATCAAAGTGTTGGGGCGGCTCAAGTATCGGACGAGTTACGGGCAGAATAATTTGTACCATGCGCGGGAAGCGTCGTACATTTGCGGCATCATGGCATCGGAATTGGGCCTCGACGTCAAGTTGGCGCGGCGCGGTGCCTTGCTTCACGACATCGGAAAAGCGGTCAGCCATGAGGAAGAGGGGCCGCACGCCATGCTGGGAGCTGAGATCGCCAAAAAATACGGAGAGTCTCCCAAAATCGTCAATGCGATTGCCGCACACCATGAACAGGTGGAGCCGCTGTGTCCGGAGAGCGTATTGGTGGCTGCGGCGGAGGCCCTCTCGGCTGCCCGGCCGGGAGCCAGGCGAGAAGCGCTGGAGTCCTATGTGAAACGGTTGGAGAAACTTGAGTCTTTGGCCACGGGACTAAAGGGAGTGCAAAAGGCCTATGCAATCCAAGCGGGGCGTGAAATTCGTGTGATCCTGCGACAGGAAGACATCACCGATGCCGAATCGTTCCAGCTTTCACGCGATTTGGCGAAGAAAATCGAGCAGGAACTGACGTATCCGGGACAAATCAAAGTGACGGTCATTCGGGAGAGCCGGTACGTGGAATACGCCCGATGAAGGTACTGTGTATCGGCGATATCATGGGCGAGCCGGGGCGGCGAGCCGTAGCCCGTGCCCTCCCGCGCCTTGTTGCGCAGCGTCAAATCGACGCCGTGGTCGGAAATGGAGAGAATGTCGCGGGCGGGTTCGGCATTACGCCGGAATTGGCCGAAGAGTTGTTTGAATTGGGCCTTTCGGTCATCACCACGGGCAATCATGCCTGGGATAAGAAAGAAGTGCTTGATTATTTCCCGCGCGAATCCCGCCTGCTGCGGCCTTCGAACTATCCGCCCGGAGTACCCGGCAAAGGCAGTGTGGTCATTGAAACTGCAGGCGGCGAACGGCTGGCGGTGCTGCAGCTGATGGTCGATATGCACGCAGAAGCCACGTCTGAAAAAATGGCCATGGGCCACTATTTGGACGGTGAGGTTACGGCGGTGGTCGGTACGCATACCCATGTGCAAACAGCCGACGATCAAATTCTGCCCAAGGGGACGGCCTACATTACTGATATCGGGATGACCGGTCCGTTGCATTCGGTCATTGGCGTGAAAAAGGAACTGGCGATTGAAAAGTTTCTGACCGGCATGCCGCGACGCTTTGAAGTGGCATCAGGCCCGTCGGTGTTCTGTGCGGTGTTGCTGGAGCTTGACGCGCGCTTGGGCAAGGCTATTGCGTTTGAGCGGATCCGCATCATCGATTGAAGGAGGCTGCCACGAGTCGTCTCCGCTCCCTCCCATCGTCCAGTGATTCCCCGTCGAAGCGTATTTTTACCGTATCGGAACTGACAGGTCTGGTTCGAGCATCTCTTGAAACCGATTTCTCGGAGGTATGGCTCGAGGGAGAAATTTCCAATCTTCGCGCGCCCGGGTCCGGGCATCTCTACTGTACGCTCAAAGACGATTCCAGTCAGATGCGAGCCGTCATCTTCCGGTCGACCGCGCTTCGATTGCGGTTCGGTTTGGAGGATGGGTTGCAGGTTGTTGCGCGGGGACGGGTCACAGTATATGAGCCGCGCGGGGAGTATCAGGTCGTTCTTGAGTATGTCGAACCGAAGGGGCGCGGCGCGCAGCAGGTGGCGTTTGAGCAACTCAAAACTCGCCTGGCTGCGGAGGGGCTCTTCGATCTGGATCGAAAAAGGCCCTTGCCGGCGTTTCCTCGAACTGTCGGTATCGTGACGTCGCTGTCGGGGGCGGCCGTGAGAGATATGATGACGGTGCTGCATCGCCGTTGTCCTGTACTCCGTATCATCATCGCTCCGGTATCGGTACAGGGAGAGGACTCTGCAGAGCAGATTGCCTCTGCCATTCGATCATTGAATGCAGTAGACCGTGTCGATGTCATCATTGTGGGGCGGGGCGGCGGCTCATCGGAAGATCTTTGGAGTTTCAACGATGAGCGGGTTGTGCGCGCGATTGCCGCATCGCCTATTCCGGTCGTATCAGCCGTGGGTCATGAAACGGATGTCACGCTTGCCGATTTTGTCGCGGATCTGCGCGCGCCGACGCCCTCGGCCGCCGCAGAGGCCGTCGCTCCGGTGTTGAGTGAAGTTGTCGATCGCCTCGGTGAATTGACGGCCCGTTCCCGGCAGGCGATGAACCGCCGTTGCGAAGTCGATCGACAACAGCTTGATCTCATCGTCACCCACATCGCGAACGTCCGGTATCGCGTGTTGGAGGACATTCAGCAGGTCGACGGAGCGGTTGCTCAAATGCGACGGGCCGTGCAGGGTCTTCTGAGGCAGAGATGGGACCGGGCGCATTCGTTCAAACACGAATTGATCGGTAACAGCCCGGACGCGCAGGTGCGCCAGGGGCTAACCCTGGTGCCTCAGTTAGGCTCGCGTCTTGAACAAGTGATGCGATATGGGCTGAGTCGGAGGACGCAAGCGGCGCAGGCGTGTCTCGTGAATTTGCATGCGTTGAGTCCGCTGGGGATCCTTGACCGCGGGTATAGTATTCTAGAGTCGGTGTCGCCTCGTCGTGTGATCCGGGACGTCTGCGAAGTCGCTGCGGGGCAAGAGGTGTTGGCCCGTCTTGCGAAAGGGCAACTGCGCTGTGTGGTGACGAATGTGATGCCCGATAGTTTCAAAGCCGGGTCGGCCCCGCTATAATGGCCCATTTGTTGATGAAGAGGAGATGACGGTGGCTGGTGTGAAGTTTGAGCAGGCGATGGCCAGATTGGAAGCCATCGTGGCCGAATTAGAAAAAGGGGATTTGCCCCTGGATGAGTCGTTGAGGATCTTTGAAGAGGGGATTCGTCTCTCGAAGAACTGCTTGAAGGTGTTGGAAGAAGCTGAACGGAAGATCGAAGTGTTGGTACAGGACACAAACGGCAAGAAGCACCTTCGCGCATTTTCTTCCGACGGCGACGAGAAGCGGGATTCCAACGCCGACGCGTAGCGCCGCAGTGGTCCGACTGCCTTGTTGAGGTCTTGATAGAGTCCGTTTTCCATGGGCGCCAAAGCATACCCTCAAAAAGATCGTCTTGATCAGCGGCTGGTCGCGCAGGGGTTGGCGCCAAGCCGGGAAGCCGCGGCGCGAATGATCCTCGCCGGAGAGGTCAGAGTCAACGGCGCCATGATCGACAAGCCCGCCAAAGCGGTGTCTGCGGAGGCGGCGATCGATGTTGTTTCACACGGCTCTCGATTTGTCAGTCGCGGCGGGGACAAGCTTGTGGCCGCTCTGGACGCGTGCGGGATCGATCCGCGTGGTCATGTCTGTCTCGATGTGGGATGCTCAACGGGAGGGTTCACGGACTGTCTCTTGCAACACGGCGCGACGCGGATTTATGCGGTCGATGTCGGCTACGGCCAATTCGACTGGCGGCTTCGGCAGGATCCTCGTGTCGTACTCATCGAACGGACCAACATCCGCTATATCGAACGGTCAGCCGTTCCTGAATCGATCGCGCTCACCGTCATCGATGTGTCGTTTATCTCATTGACGAACGTGCTCCCGTCAATCCTCCCATTCTTAGCGCCGACCGCTCGCGTCATTGCGCTTGTCAAACCGCAGTTCGAAGTCGGGAAGGGACAGGTCGGGCGAGGCGGAATCGTTCGTGATGAGACGCAACGGCAGGACGTACTTCAGCGGATTGTGCGGCATGCGGACGAATTGGGATTGCGGGTGCTGAAGACATTGGATTGTCCCGTGAAGGGGAAAAAGGGGAATCATGAAATGTTGGCAATTTTTGAGCTTGCGACGCGGTTTCATGGTATGTAAAAGGGCAAAGCGGTTTTTAGAGGATACTCATTTATCGGAGGGATGATGAAGGTACTCGTAACGGGCGGCGCAGGATTCATCGGCTCTCATGTGGTCGATCGGCTTGTGGAGGAGGGGCACCAAGTCGTCATTGTTGATGACTTGTCTTCCGGAACGAGAAAAAATGTCAATCGTGCTGCCAGCTTGTACAAGCTGGATATCCAAAGCGGGCGATTGGAACGAGTATTTCGCAATGAACGGCCTAACATCGTCATTCATTTGGCTGCGCAAGTCAGCGTGAGGGTCTCAGTTGAAAATCCAGTATTCGATGCGCAGGTCAACGTGCTGGGGACGATGAATGTCCTGCATCAAGCGGTGCATCATGGGGTGAGAAAGGTCATCTTTTCCTCTTCCGGAGGCGCAATTTACGGAGAACAGGAGACGTTTCCAGCGCCGGAATCTCATGTGACCAAACCGCTCTCCCCCTATGGCATCAGCAAACTCTGCGCCGAACATTACTTGTCCTATTTTCAGCGCATCAGCGGAATTCAGGTCGTGAGCCTGCGGTATGGGAACGTCTATGGACCTCGGCAGGATCCGGAAGGGGAAGCCGGTGTCGTGGCCATTTTCATTCGGAAGATGCTGAACAACGAGCAGCCGATTATCAACGGGAATGGCCGTCAAACCAGGGATTTCGTGTTCGTCGACGATGTGGCGGAGGCCAACTTGGTTGCGATGAGACAGGATTCACAGGGTGTCTATAACGTAGGGACCGGCATCGAAACGTCGATCAATGAACTGTTCCGGTTACTCGTGGGGCTCACCGGCTCTTCCTGCAAGGAAGTGCATGGCCCGGCTAAGCTGGGAGAGCAGCTGCGCAGTGTAATCGACCCCTCAAAACTCAAGCAAGAGCTGGGCTGGGAACTGGAGGCCGATCTTACCAAGGGTCTTGAGAAAACTGTCGCGTATTTCCGTGAACTAATGGGCTAGCCCGCTCCGCTGATGATGTGAGGGGAGCGGGCACCGGGGTTCTATTGGTTCACCGGATCAGTATCGTGGAACCTTCCCGTCTACTTGGAGAGACCAGGCATCGATTCCGCCGATCAGATTCTTGACGTTTGAGAAGCCTTGCTGGAGTAGAAATCCCGTCGCGTCTCCGCTTCTCATCCCATGATGGCAATACGCGATAATTTCGGTATTCTTGTCCAGTTTTGAAAGCGACTGGGGCAAGGTGCCCAGCGGGATCAGCAGGGAGTTGTCCAGCTTCGCCAGCGAATTCTCCCAGGGTTCCCGAACATCCAACAGTACCAGGTTGTCCCCCTTCTCCAGGCGGGTTTTCAATTCTTTCGGCGTAATCGTGAAACTCATAGGATGCCCTCCTCTTAAAGAAAACGAATCATAAGTGAGAGGGGAAAAGCCTGTCAAATTTCTGGTCATATGGCGGGAATATGAGTAAACGTCCATTTCCCATTGCGATTGGATCGGCTGGTGGCTTCGGACAGGCAGGCGATGAATTCGCGCCGCGGGATTTCTTCGGCGCCGAAGCGACTGACGTGTGGCGAGGATTGCTGGCAGTCGATGATGGAAAACTCCCAAGCCTGTAACTGCTGTACGAGTGCGACCAACGCGGTCTTTGAAGCGTCGTCTACTTTTGTGAACATGGATTCGGCGAAGAAAGCTGTCCCGAGGGCCAGGCCATACAGGCCGCCGACCAAGTCTTTCCCGATCCAGGTTTCTACAGAATGGGCATATCCGAGTTCGTGCAGTGTTCCATAGGCCTCGATCATCGCGGGTGTGATCCAGGTACCGCCATCGGGATATTGTGGTCGGGGTCCGGCGCATTGGATCATGACTTCTCGAAAACAGCGGTCGAGCGTGACCGTGAAGAAATCGCGGCGCATCGTCCGTTCCAGGCTGCGCGGGACATGGAGCTTGGAGGGAAAGAGCACGGCGCGTGGATCGGGCGACCACCATAAAATTGGCTGATCCTCGTTGTACCAGGGAAAGATGCCGTGGCGGTAGGCTTCGAGGAGCCGCTCAGGGCGGAGATCCCCGCCGGCTGCGAGTAACCCGTCTGCGTCAGCCTGTTCAACCGGCGGAAAGTTCAGATTCTTTCCACTCGCGCTCAGAACGAACATATCGAAAGAGACCGATCGATTCTTGGGCGGGTCGTTTTATCCGTCCCTCTTCTCTGTGGACGCCAAGATCGGTTGGAAGGCCGGATCAGCATCGAGCACCGCTTTCAGCAGTTCGCTGTGAAGAAAGTAGCGCCAGACCGCGTCGTCTTTTCCCGGGATTTCGTTGAACCAGCGTTTGGCCTCGGTCAGGTGCCGCAGCATCTTCGGCTTGTCTCCGTAATCCGGCATGAAAATCATGCTGTAGGCCATGGTGTATTCCGCAAGAAACTTGTCGATCGGTAGCTCGGCCAGGGCCGATGACTTTTCGGCATCGGCATAGGCCTGCAGGCTGTCCGGATCGTGCAAAATCCGGTTCCAGGCAACTTTGTTGATGCGGGACCAGGCTAGCTGGAGGAGGGCTTCGGCCTTGGGTGTTTTCCGGTTGTCCGGGATGTCGCGGACCAGCGCTTCAAAGGTTTCGGTCATCGGAAGCTGATCGTTGTTCCATCGGTAGGCCATGCCGAGACGGAAGCGGTTGTCCAGCTGTTCGGGGCGGATCTTGGCGAGCGTCTCCATGGCTGGTACCATCCGGTAGAGAAAATCTGCCGGTGTCGGTTGCGACAGGCCGCCCATCTCCATCGCGTTTGAGAGATCAAGACGGGCTGCCCCGGCATAGATATTCCAATAGAATTCGTTGATGGTAAGCGAAAGTGCCGGGTCGTTCACTGTTAGGCCGTGCCCCTTGGCGGCTTCCCGGAGCAGCACGATGTATAGGTGTTTGGTGAGGACCTGCAGGGCGTCAACCTGATTTGGGTCGATGATCAAGATGCGGTTGAGGAGTGCGACCCGATCGCGCAAATCGGGGAAGCTTGCGGCCTGTGCTGCGGCGGCTGTGAATGTGCCCGGTTGATCCTTCGGTCCCCACCAGACCAGCGATTCAGGCAGAGCCCGGCTGATTTCTGTCGTGAACGGAATCCGCTCGGCCACCATGCCCGGCACTTCAGGGGTGGTGTCCACCGGCCTGTGAACCACCGCGGTATCGTTCGGGAATCCATGTCGTTTGAGCCCGGTGAACACGACCCATTGGGTGACGAGGGATTTGACCGCGCGCCGCGGACGTTTAACCGTGCTCGTCCATTGCACGGTGCCGGGTGCATAAGTAACCGGTGAGGCTAACGGGTTCTGGTATACCACCGTGATAGCGACCAACGTAGTTGGGACGCCGATGACCTTGCCGTTTGGCTTAAGTCGAAATGACCCATCGGGGATTCGACGACTGTTCGTGACGAGCAATTGCAGGCCGCCTCCCGGCGGTGCGGTTCCGATCGTATCCATGACGAAAGCCGAGGCCGGAGTGTCAGACAGTTCATCCCCATAGAATACCAGTGGGCCTGTGCTGGGCCAGAGGACATCCATGCCGATGTCCGTCCGATTCAGGGACGGCGTATGGCCGGCGGTCAGCTCTTTCCAGCATAGCTCATACGAAGGGTCAGCTGCTTCGGGGGAAGGTTTACGACCGGGCGGCGAAGCCGTCACAAACCGATATTGGCAAGAGAAGTCCAACTGTCCAAAAGTGAGGCGATCGCCCTTTGAGATGGCATCGGCGTATCGGCGAGCAGTCTCGGTGGCTTGGTTTTTGACCGTCGCAGGTGCGTGTGGCTGTTGTGAAGCTGCTGCAGTAGCAAGTACTGCCGAACCGGCGTCGCAAATCGTGAACAGTCCCCCGACAAGCAACGCCGCTGTAAGTGGTCTGCATCGAGTCATGAGTAGTGCCTGCATGGAAAGAAGTCTCACTCCGGATGAGATGGTCAATTTAGCACGGAGGCCGGCGGGTTTGACAGAGTGGATCGCCGGGATCGGGCTGCATTCAGAATTTTCTCGCGCATCAGGGTCCGCTCGTTCACTGACAGGGCCGGAGTGGGATTCCGGCGGCAGAGCGACACGGTCTGGCGAAGAGAGGCTACGAACTCTTCACAGTGAGGGCAGTCGCCCAGGTGCCGACGGATCTGCAGACAGATGTCACCCGGCAGCTCATCGTCGATAAAACCGGACAATTCACGCAGAATGCCGAGGCACCGTCCGGCTCCATGCTGATGGCGTACGGCGGCAGGACGTCGTCGTTGCTTCGGTGCGGCACCTTTTCCCATCTCGATTTCTCCCTGCGCGACGTCAGTTACTCGTGGTCCGGCTCGTGAATTTCTTCCGCAAGCCCTCGCGCGCTGAGTTCGCGGCGGACAAACAGGCGCGCACGATGGAGCCGCGATTTCACCGCTCGCTCGCTCAACCCCATAATGGTGCCCGCTTCCTTGGCGCTCAAGCCTTCCATGTCGCGCAGCACGAGCACCATCTTGTATTTCTTGGGCAGTTTATCGATCGCGGCATCGAGGGCTTGCCGCAGCTCCTTGTTCTGGAGGGCCTCTTCCGGACTGAGTCCTTCGACGGGGATCTGTAGGTGGAACTCGCCCTCGGATGAGGGAATGAACTCTTCTAGTGACAACTCTCGTTCCGGCGCGCCCTTGCGTTTTCGTCGCATACGCAGGCAGACCCGCGACGCGATGGTATAGAGCCAGGTGGAGATCTGCGCGTCGCCTCGGAAGCGGTTGAATCCGCGGTAGGCATTCAAAAACGTTTCCTGGACCAAATCCTTCGCGGCTTCGGTTTCGCCGCACAGCCGGTTCGCGTAGCGATACATCAGATCAACGTGATCTTTGTAGAGCGCATCGAACCGGGTTCGCATAGTCGGTGCTACAGATAACCGGCCGTCTGAGGCGCGTGATATTCGTGTGGATTTCATAGGCCGTGCAGTCTACGAAGGGATGAAAAAGAGAGTCAAGTAAGAGGGGAGGAGAGCGGAAGGCTAGTTCGGTCGATGGAATTCGACGACTTCACCCTGCCCATTGAGTTCGATGGTGATCGGGTTGCCTTCTTGTAGCCCAGCCAAGGCGGATTTTCCCCGATCCGTCTGATAGATCTGTTCACCCTCGGGAGTCCAGAGTCTGATGCCGGCATGATCCGGCGATGCGAATTCCAGCGGGCCGGTCAGGAAGCGGCGTGAAGCCACGTCTGAAAAAATGGCTATGGGCCACTATTTGGACGGTGAGGTCACGGCGGTGGTCGGCACACATACCCATGTGCAAACAGCCGACGATCAAATTCTGCCCAAGGGGACGGCCTACATTACCGATATCGGGATGACCGGTCCGCTGCATTCGGTGATTGGAGTGAAAAAGGAACTGGCGATCGAAAAATTTCTGACCGGCATGCCGCGACGCTTTGAAGTCGCATCAGGCCCGTCGGTGTTCTGTGCGGTGCTGGTGGAGCTTGACGCGCGTTTGGGTAAGGCCATCGCCTTTGAGCGGATCCGCATGATCGATTGAAGGAGGCCGTCACGAGTCGCACTCGCTCCTTCCCATCGCCCGGTGATTCCCCGTCGAGGCGTGTTTTCACGGTATCGGAACTGACAGGTCTGGTTCGAGCATCCCTCGAAGCCGATTTTTCAGAGGTATGGCTCGAGGGAGAAATTTCCAATCTTCGCGCGCCCGGGTCCGGGCATCTCTATTGTACGCTCAAAGACGATTCCAGCCAGATGCGAGCCGTCATCTTCCGGTCGACCGCGCTTCGATTGCGGTTCGGTTTGGAGGATGGGCTGCATGTCGTTGCGCGGGGACGAGTCACCGTATATGAACCGCGCGGGGAGTATCAGGTCGTTCTTGAGTATGTCGAACCGAAGGGGCGAGGCGCGCAGCAAGTAGCGTTTGAGCAACTCAAGACTCGCCTGGCTGCAGAGGGGCTTTTCGATCTGGATCGAAAAAGGCCCTTGCCGGTGTTTCCTCGAACTGTCGGTATCGTGACGTCGCTGTCGGGGGCGGCCGTTAGAGATATGATGACGGTGCTGCATCGCCGGTGTCCTGTTCTCCGCATCATCATCGCTCCTGTGTCGGTACAGGGAGAGGACTCTGCAGAGCAGATTACCTCCGCCATTCGATCATTAAATGCATTAGGCCGTGTCGATGTCATTATTGTGGGGCGGGGCGGCGGCTCATCGGAAGATCTCTGGAGCTTCAACGATGAGCGGGTCGTGCGTGCAATTGCCGCGTCGCCCATTCCGGTTGTATCGGCAGTGGGGCATGAAACGGATGTCACGCTCGCAGACTTTGTCGCGGACCTGCGGGCGCCGACGCCCTCGGCCGCCGCAGAGGCTGTTGCTCCGGTGTTGAGTGAGGTTGTCGATCGCCTCGGTGAACTGACGGCTCGCTCCCGGCTGGCGATGAGCCGCCGTTGCGAAGCCGATCGGCAACAGCTCGATCTCATCGTCACCCGCATCGCGAACGTTCGGTATCGCGTGTTGGAGGATATTCAGCAGGTCGACGGAGCGGTTGCTCACATGCGCCGGGCCGTGCAGGGTCTTCTGAGGCAGAGATGGGATAAGGCGCGTTCGTTCAAACACGAATTGATCGGTAACAGCCCGGACGCGCAGGTGCGTCAGGGGCTAACCCTGGTGCCTCAGTTAGGCTCGCGTCTTGTACAAGTGATGCGATATGGACTAAGCCGGAGGTCGCAATCAGCGCAGGCCTGTCTCGTAAACTTGCATACGCTGAGCCCGCTGGGTATCCTTGACCGCGGGTATA
>JABMDH010000002.1:0-7407 GCA_015904075.1 Nitrospira sp. | reverse complement strand
CCTCAGTGGTTCAACTGCCTGGTCGAGGTCTTGATAGAGTTCGTCTTTCCATGGGCGCCAAAGCATACCCTCAAAAAGATCGTCTCGATCAACGGCTGGTCGCGCAGGGGTTGGCGCCAAGCCGAGAAGCTGCGGCACGGATGATCCTCGCCGGAGAGGTCAGGGTGAACGGCGCCATGATCGACAAACCGGCTAAAGCGGTGTCTGTGGAGGCGGCGATCGACATCGTTTCACACGGCTCCCGCTTTGTCAGTCGCGGCGGGGATAAGCTTGCAGCCGCTTTGGATGCGTCCGGGACCGATCCTCGCGGTCTTGTCTGTCTTGATGTAGGATGCTCCACTGGGGGGTTCACCGATTGTCTCTTGCAACGGGGCGCGACGCGGATTTATGCGGTCGATGTCGGCTACGGCCAATTCGACTGGCGGCTTCGGCAGGATCCGCGTGTCGTGCTGATCGAGCGGACCAACATCCGCTATATCGAACGGTCAGCCGTTCCTGAACCGATCGCGCTCACCGTCATCGACGTGTCGTTTATCTCATTGACGAACGTGCTCCCTCCAATCCTCCCATTCTTAGCGCCCAACGCCCGCGTCATTGCGCTCGTCAAACCGCAGTTCGAAGTCGGGAAAGGACAGGTTGGTCGAGGCGGAATCGTTCGTGACGAGACGCAACGGCAGGCGGTACTCCAGCGGATCGTGCGCTATGCAGAGGAATTGGGATTGGGGGTGCTGCAGACATTGGATTGTCCCGTGAAGGGGAAGAAGGGGAATCATGAAATGTTGGCAATTTTTGAGCTCGCGGGGCGGTTTCATGGTATGTAAAAGGATGATGCAACTCCTAGCAGGTTGCGGAACAACTCATCTTACACATAAGACGTCGTTGACATATTACAGATGGGGCTAAAGACTCAATCGCATCAGGATGCTCAAAAAGGCCGTCCAGCAAGGCCGCAGCGAGCGAAGAGGCGAGGCGTACGCTTTCGGTACGTTGAGCCTCTGAATGATGCGAGAACGCAGCTGGCGGACTTTTTCAGCATCCTGCTAGAGGATACTCATTTATCGGAGGAATGATGAAGGTACTCGTAACGGGCGGCGCAGGATTCATCGGCTCCCACGTAGTCGATCGGCTTGTGGAGGAAGGGCACCAAGTCGTTATTGTGGATGACTTGTCTTCCGGGACGAGAAAAAACGTCAATCGCGCTGCCAGCTTGTACAAGCTGGACATCCAAAGCGGGAGACTGGAGCGAGTGTTTCGCAATGAGCGGCCCAACATCGTCATTCATCTGGCTGCTCAAGTCAGCGTAAGGGTCTCGGTTGACAATCCGGTATTCGATGCGCAGGTCAACGTGCTAGGGACGATGAATATCCTGCATCAAGCGGTGCATCATGGGGTGAGAAAGGTCATCTTCTCCTCTTCCGGCGGCGCAATTTACGGAGAGCAGGAGGCGTTTCCAGCGCCGGAATCTCACGTGACCAAACCGCTTTCGCCCTATGGCATCAGCAAACTCTGCGCCGAACATTACTTGTCCTATTTTCAGCGTATCAGCGGAATTCAGGTCGTGAGCCTGCGGTATGGGAACGTATATGGACCTCGGCAAGATCCGGAAGGGGAAGCCGGTGTCGTGGCAATTTTCATTCGAAAGATGTTGAACAACGAGCAGCCGATCATCAACGGGAATGGCCGCCAAACCAGGGACTTCGTGTTCGTTGACGATGTGGCCGAGGCCAACTTGGTGGCGATGAGACAGGATTCACAGGGTGTCTATAATGTCGGAACCGGCATCGAAACGTCGGTCAATGAACTGTTCCGGATACTCGCGGGCCTCACAGGCTCTTCCTGTAAGGAAGTGCATGGTCCGGCTAAGCTGGGGGAGCAGATGCGCAGTGTGATCGACTCCTCAAAGCTCAAACAAGAGCTGGGCTGGGAACCTGAGGCCGATCTTACCAAGGGTCTTGAGAAAACCGTCGCGTATTTCCGTGAACTGATGGGCTAGCCCGCTCCGCTGACGATGTGAGGGGAGCGGGCAATGGGGTCCCATTGGTTCACCGGATCAGTATCGTTGAACTTTCCCGTCTATGAGCACAGCCCGTGGATCCGGTGACCACCATAAGATCGGCTGGTCCTCGTTGTACCAGGGAAAGATGCCGTGGCGATAGGCTTCAAGGAGCCGTTCAGGGCGGAGGTCTCCTCCGACTGCCAGCAAACCGTCTGCGTCAGCCTGTTCAATTGGCGGAAAGTTCAGATTCCTTCCGCTTGCGCTCAGGACGAACATATCGAAAGAGACCGATCAATTCTTGGGTAGCTCGTCGTATCCGTTCCTCTTCTCTGTGGAAGCCAAGATCGGTTGGAAGGTCGGATCGGCATCGAGCACCGCTTTCAGCAGTTCACTGTGAAGAAAGTAGCGCCAGATCGCGTCGTCTTTTCCCGGCACTTCGTCGAACCAGCGTTTTGCGTCGGTCAGATGCCGCAGCATCTTCGCCTTGTCTCCGTAATCCGGCATGAAAATCATGCTGTAGGCCATGGTGTATTCCGCGAGAAATTTGTCGATCGGCAGCTCGGCCAGGCCCGATGCCTTTTCGGCATCGGCATAGGCCTGGAGGCTGTCCGGATCGTGCAAAATCCGGTTCCAGGCAACTTTGTTGATGCGGGACCAGGCTAGTTGGAGGAGGGCTTCGGCCTTGGGTGTTTTCCGGTTGTCAGGAATGTCGCGGACCAGGGCTTCAAAGGTTTCGATCATCGGGAGCTGGTCGTTGTTCCATCGGTAAGCCATGCCGAGACGGAAGCGGTTGTCCATCTGTTCGGGACGGATCTTGGCGAGGGTCTCTAGGGCCGGTACCATCCGGTAGAGAAAATCCGCAGGTGTCGGCTGGGGCAGGCCGCCCATCTCCATTGCGTTAGAGAGGTCCAGACGGGCTGCTCCTGCATAGATGTTCCAGTAGAATTCGTTGACGGTGAGCGAGAGCGCCGGGTCTTTCACGGTCAGGCTGTGCCCCTTGGCGGCATCCCTGAGCAGCACGGCGTACAGGTGTTTGGTGAGGACCTGCAGGGCGTCAACCTGGTCCGGATCGATGATCAAGATACGGTTGAGCAGTGCGATCCGATCGCGCAGATCGGGGAAGCTTGCGGCCCGTGCTGCGGCGGCCGTGAATGTGCCTGGTTGATCGTTCGGTCCCCACCAGACCAGCGATTCAGGCAGGGCCCGGCTGATTTCTGTCGTGAATGGAATCTGCTCGGCCACCATGCCCGGCGCTTCCGGGGTGGTGTCCACCGGCTGCTGAAACACCGCGATATCGTTCGGGAACCCGTGTCGTTTGAGCCCGGTGAACACGACCCATTGGGTGACGACGGATTTGATTGCGCGCCGGGGGCGTTTGACCGTACTCGTCCATTGCACGGTGCCGGGCGCATAGGTAACCGGTGCAGTTAACGGGTCCTGGTATGTCACCGTAATCGCGACCAACGTGGTTGGGACGCCGATGACCTTGCCGTTCGGCTCGAGCCGAAATGACCCGTCGGGGATTCGACGGCTGTTCGTGACGGTCAACTGCAGGCCGCTCCCTGGCGGTGACGTCCCGATCGCATCCATGACGAATGCCGAGGCCGGAGTATTCGACAGCTCGTCCCCGTAGAATACCAGCGGGCCTGCGCTGGGCCAGAGGACATCCATGCCGACGTCCGTCCGTTTCAGGGCCGGTGTGTGGCCGGCGGTCATTTCTTTCCAGCAAGTCTCATAGGATGCGTCGCGTGCTTCGGGAGCAGTCTCACGACCAGGCGGCAACGCTGTCACAAGCCGATATTGGCAGGCGAAGTCCAACTGCCCGAAAGTCAGACGGTCGCCCTTTGAGATGGCATCGGCGTATCGGCGAGCAGCCTCGGTGGCCGGGCTCTTGGCCGTCGCATGTGCGTGTGGCGTGCGTGAAGCTGCTGCCGAGGCAAGCATTGCCGAGTTGGCGTCGAAAATCGTGAACAGCCCCCCAAGAATGAATGCCGCTGTGAGTGGTCTGCATCGAGTCATGATGAACGCCTGCATTGAAAAAGGTTTCACTCCAGATCAGTTGGTCAATTTAGCATGGAGGCCGGCGGGTTTGACAGAGATTGATCACCGGGACCGGGCGGCGTTCAAAATCTTCTCGCGCATCAGGGCCCGCTCGTTCGCCGACAGGGCCGGAGCGGGATTCCCGCGGCAGAGCGACACGGTCTGGCGAAGAGAGGCCACGAACTCTTCGCAGTGAGGGCAGTCGCCTAGATGCCGACGGATTTGCAGACAAATGTCATTCGGCAGCTCATCGTCGATAAAATCCGACAATTCACGAAGAATACCGAGACATCGTCCGGCTTCATGCCGATGGGGTGTGGCTGCAGGACGTCTTCGTGGTTTCGGGGCGGCACGTTTTACCATCGCGGTTTCTCCCTGCGCTACGTCAGTTACTCGTGATCCGGCTCGTGCGTTCCTTCCGCAAGGCCTCGCGCGCTGAGTTCGCGGCGGACAAAGAGACGTGCGCGATGGAGCCGTGATTTCAGTGCGCGCTCGCTCAAACCCATAACGGTTCCCGCTTCCTTAGCGCTCAAACCTTCCATGTCGCGCAGCACGAGCACCATCTTGTATTTCTTGGGCAGTTTGTCGATCGCGGCATTGAGGGCTTGCCGCAGCTCCTTGTTCTGGAGGGCCTCTTCCGGACTGAGCCCTTCGACGGGGATCTGCAGGTGGAACTCGCCCTCGGAAGAGGGAATGAATTCTTCCAGTGACAGCTCTCGTTCCGGCGCCCCCTTGCGTTTTCGCCGCATACGCAGGCAGGCCCGCGAAGCGATGGCATAGAGCCAGGTGGAGACCTGTGCGTCGCCGCGGAAGCGGTTGAATCCACGGTAGGCATTCAAAAATGTTTCCTGCACCAAGTCCTTCGCCGCTTCGGCTTCGCCGCACAGCCTGTTCGCGTAGCGATACATCAGATCAACGTGATCCTTGTAGAGTGCGTCGAAGCGGTCCCGCATATTCGGCGATACGGATAACCGGCCGTCTGAGGCGCGTGGTAGCAGAGGCACAACAGCCTGCTAGTTGAGCCGATGGAATTCAACGACCTCGCCGTGCCCGTCAAGTTCAACGGTGATCGGGCTGCCTTCTTTGAGGCCGGCCAGGGTGGGTTTCCCTCGATCCGTCGGATAGATCTGCTCGCCCTCGGGAGTCCAGAGTTTGACACCGGCACGATCCGGCGAGGCGAATTCGAGCGGGCCGGTCACAAAGCGGCGCGTCGAAGATGCCGTATTGGGAGTAACAAGGTCCGCCACTACGTTCCGACGATGAATGCGGAGGGTCAAGGTCTGCCCCACCTTTGCATTCTTGATGCCGATCTTGGCGTTGACGTTCACTACGCCGACGGGGGTTCTGAAGAAGATGAAGTTCGATTTCAGCTTGGAGACTGTGCCGGTCAGTAATACCTGTGCATCGGATCCTCCCGAAGCAATCTGTCCGATCTGGAGATCGAACTGCAAGTCATGGACGCCGATGACGGTGCCGTTGTCGGTGACTTCGACTGTGATCGGACTGCCTTCACGAAGCCCGGCGAGCGAGCGTTCATGGGCCCCGAAGTCAAAGGAGCGTTCTCCTTCCGGAGTCCACCGCAGCAATTTATTCTCGCCGTCTCCGCTCCGCTTGAACGGTCCGCTGAGATAACGATGGACGAGGGAATCATTGCTTCTCTTTCTGATCTCAATAGCGAGATGCGTATCATGGATCCAGAAGAAGACATCTTGAGAAGCCAGGAAATCTTTGAGTGTCGTCTTTGAGCTGAGCGTTAACAATCCGATCGGCGTTTTCAAGAAGACGATCCCGGGTTTAGTCCGCCACACGGAGGCTTTCAGGGTAATAGATGGATTCGCTTCCTTTCGGACTGGATCAGTGACGGTCTCGGCTCGACTGGGAGGCGGCTTCACCGGGATGGAATCGGCGCGTGTCTCGGATTGAGCGGGAGTTGCTTCGACTGGGACCGAGTCGGCTCTCGTATCAGATTGAGCCGGAGTGGCGTTGTCGGGAGATCGAAGTTCGTCATCGGCAAAGCCCTGCGTAGCCGAACAGACGAAACCGGCCAAAGCAAGAGCGTGAAAGAATCGCCGAGCAGTCGATAGTCGTGTCATCGGGGCCAAGACCTCTGATTGAACTCTTGTGGCATCGCAGGGACTTTGGATTGCGTGTCCCATTCGGAAAATTGCGGGTATCTTCACAAGACACCTGCATCTCCTATGCGAATAACATGAGCCTGCGAGGCCGTCAACTTGAAATCGGCTTTGTACTGCCGGGGCGTAACCCGCATTATCCATGAGCGCTTCTGCTGCGATTGCCGATCCGTTGCAGCGATCTTTGTCGCTCGTATCTCGTGAAGCGTGAAACGCAGGAAGGAAAGAGCGTTTCTGTATCCGACATCGTTGTCTGCGAGATACGAAATACGCTTCACGAACAAGTCGATTCCATGCGATTTCGCAACGAACCGTCATGAAAAATGCGGGTTAGGGGATTGAGCCGGAGGCACACCGGAGGCCGGTCATTTTTTTCTGACGAGGAGGCGTAGCGGGGTTCCGGTAAACCCGTAGGACTCACGCAGCTGGTTCTCGAGGTATCGCAGATACGACGGGGTGATGTTTTCTGGATGGCCTACGAATAACGCGAAGGCCGGTGGCTTTGTCGTAACCTGTGTGACAAACGCGGATTTCGTCACTTTCGCCGGTTTGCCTTTGCGGACCGGCAATGGATGGACCAACAGGATATTTTGCAGCCAGGCATTCAAGGTTCCTGTGGAGATTCGCTTGGTAAACATCGCATACACATCGTCTATTTGGGCGAATACCGTACGGGCGGACTCCGGTTTGAGCGCCGAGCCATACAGTACCGGAGCCCAAGTCAGGAAGGGAAAGCGGCGGTGGAGCTCAAGTTCGTAGGTCTTCCTGGCCTCGGCATCACCCACACGAAGGTCCCATTTGTTGATCCAAAGAATACAGGCGCGTCCTTGCTTGAGGATGGCTCCCGCGATTTTCGTATCTTGTTCGGTTACGCCTTCTTCTCCATCCAGCACGAGCACGGCCACATCGGAGCGGCCGATGGCGCGGAGCGAGCGCATGACGCTCCAGCCTTCAATCCCGCGATCGATTTTCCCCCGCCGTCTGATGCCGGCGGTATCGGTGAATACGTACCTCTTCCCCGCATGCGTCACAAGCGAGTCGATGGGATCGCGTGTTGTGCCGGGAATGTCGCTGACAACCACCCGCTCCTCTCCTAGCAGGGCATTGATCATCGTGGATTTGCCGACATTGGGACGGCCCACGACGGCAATGCGGGGCAGCAGCGACAGCTCATTGGTTCCCTCGGCTGCCGGAAGCAGCGGGTAGAGCGCATCCAGCAGCTCGGATACGCCGATGCCA
>JABMDH010000199.1 GCA_015904075.1 Nitrospira sp. | reverse complement strand
TGTCGGAGGTCGGCGTCGGTACCGTCGCGGCGGGGGTTGCGAAAGCCCATGCGGATAAAGTGCTGATCAGCGGCGACTCGGGCGGCACCGGTGCGTCGCAGCTCTCTTCCATCAAATACGGCGGCGTGCCCTGGGAATTGGGCTTAGCAGAGACACACCAGACGCTGGTGCTCAACGATCTGCGCGGCCGTATCCGGGTCGAAACCGACGGGCAGATGAAGACCGGGCGTGACGTCGTGGTTGCCACGCTGCTGGGCGCAGAGGAGTATGGATTCGCGACGGCTCCGCTGATCGTCGAAGGCTGCATCATGATGCGGAAGTGTCATTTGAATACCTGCCCAGTCGGCATCGCCACGCAGGATCCGGAGCTGCGGAAGAAATTCAACGGCAAGCCGGAACATATCGTGAATTACCTGTTTTTTGTCGCTGAAGAAGTCCGGCAGCTCATGAGCCGGCTCGGCTTCCGGACGATCAACGAGATGGTGGGGCGTGTCGATAAGCTGAGGATCACCCAGGCCGTCGATCATTGGAAGGCCAAGGGGTTGGATCTCACCCCGCTGCTTACGGCTCCCGATGTCGAGGCGGACGTGCCCCGGCATTGCGTACAGAAACAGGACCACGGGATTGCCGACGTGCTCGACCGGAAGCTGATCGAGTTGTGCAAGCCGGCCATCGAGAAGGGTGAGAAGGTCATGCTCGATCTGCCGATCCGGAACGTGAACCGGACCACCGGGACGATGTTGTCCAGTACGATTGCGAAGCGATACGGGTTGGAAGGCTTGCCGGAAGGCACGATCGCAATCAAGTTTTCGGGGTCGGCGGGCCAATCGTTCGGCGCGTTCCTCGCCAGGGGTATCACGCTGACGTTGGAGGGGGAATCGAACGACTATATCGGCAAGGGACTTTCCGGCGGAAAAATCGTCGTCTTTCCACCGAAACATATTGTTTACAATCCGGAAGAGACGATTCTTATCGGCAACACATCGCTATATGGGGCGACGCAAGGCGAAGCCTACTTCTACGGCATGGCGGGTGAGCGGTTTGCCGTGCGGAACAGCGGCGCGCGCGCCGTGGTCGAGGGCACCGGCGATCATGGTTGCGAATACATGACCGGCGGGGTGGTCGTCGTGCTTGGACGGACCGGGCGCAATTTTGCGGCGGGCATGTCCGGCGGCATGGCGTTCGTCTTGGATGATCTCGGCAAGTTCCAGGGGCGGTGCAACACCGGCATGGTCGAGTTGGAGCCGGTCGTGGCCAAAGAAGACAAGCAACTGTTGCACGATCTGATTACGAAGCATTTCATGTATACCGGCAGCCGCAAGGCTAAGCAGGTCCTCGATGCGTTTGACGCGACCGTGTCCAAGTTCGTAAAGGTGATGCCGGTTGATTACAAGCGTGTCCTCGAAGAACGGAAGAGCAAGGCGAGCGCAGTCCACTAAGGGAAAGGTTAAGGTCCAGGTTAAGGCTCAGGGTAAAAAGGAATTCTTCCTCAACCGTAGCCTCAACCTAGAGTGGTAGAAGAATGGGTGATCCGAAGGGTTTCATGAAATATCCCCGCGAGGGGCCGAAGCGAAAGCCGGTTGAGCTGCGTGTGCTCGATTGGAAGGAAATGTATGAACCCATTTCCGAGGACAAGCTGAAGGTTCAGGGCGCGCGCTGCATGGATTGCGGCGTGCCGTTCTGCCAGGGCAATACCGGCTGTCCGGTCGTCAATCTGATTCCCGAATGGAACGATCTCGTCTATCGCGGCCGCTGGAAAGATGCGCTGAAGGCGCTGCATACGACCAACAATTTTCCTGAGTTCACCGGGCGGCTCTGTCCGGCTCCCTGTGAAGGGGCCTGCGTCCTCGGCATCAACGAAGATCCGGTCTCGATCCGCATTCTCGAATGGAACATCATTGATCGCGGATTCAACGAAGGGCTTGTGACGCCGATTTTGCCGGTTGTGCAAACAGGCAAGACAGTTGCCAACGTCGGCTCCGGTCCGGCCGGACTGGCGGCGGCGCAGCAACTGGCACGCGCGGGTCACCGCGTCACGCTGTTCGAAAAGTCGGACCGCATCGGCGGCCTGCTCCGCTACGGCATTCCCGATTTTAAAATGGAAAAGTGGGTCATCGACCGTCGGCTGGAGCAAATGAAGGTGGAAGGGGTGGAGTTCAAGCCCGGGGTTGCGGTCGGGAAGGATATCACCGGGGAGCAACTGCGCGCGCAGTTCGATGCCGTCGGATTGACCATGGGTGCGGAGCAACCGCGTGAGTTGCCGATCCCGGGGAGGGAACTCAAGGGCGTGCATCTTGCGATGGAGTTTCTGACCCAGCAGAACCGGCGTACGTCCGGCCTGCCGGTCACCGACGATCCCATCACCGCCAAGGGCAAGCGCGTTGTCATCATCGGCGGCGGCGATACCGGCTCAGACTGTTTAGGCACAGCCCACCGACAGGGCTGTGTCGAAGCGCATCAATTCGAACTATTGCCGGAACCGCCTCCGCAGCGTGCCGGTTCGACGCCCTGGCCGCTCTGGCCCATGCAATTGCGGACGTCCCATGCGCATGAAGAAGGCTGTGACCGGCAATGGAGCGTGTCCACTACCAAGTTCACCGGCCACAATGGTCACGTCACGAAGCTGCATGCGAATCGTGTAGCCTTCGAAAACGGCAAGTTCACGCCGGTCCCCAACAGTGATTTCGAGATGAATGTTGATTTAGTCCTGCTCGCCATGGGCTTCACCGGCCCGGTGAAGAATGGTCTCCTGGACAGCCTCGGCGTGAAGTACGATCAGCGCGGGGCTGTGTCGGTGGACGAAGGTTTCATGACCAACCTCGACGGCGTCTTTGCCGGAGGCGACACCAAACGCGGCGCCTCCCTTATCGTCTGGGCCATCGCCGAAGGGCGCAAGATGGCTACAGGCATCGACAAGTATCTTCAAGCGGGAAAATCTTCCAAGCTATCGGTGAAGTAGGGGACGGGCTTCTTGAGCCTTGCGAAAGGACTCTGTCTCTGTTCTTTGCGCGAAGCACGTTCCACTGTATAACCGTCGGATGCTTCGCGCCTGCTAGTGAGCCGCGGAGCTGTTTTCTTCGGTATGTTCGGAGTACATGACGATCAATTGGAGCCATGATGAAAAAACACATCCTTGTTCTCGGCGCTGGATTCGGAGGACTTGAACTCAGCACCATGCTTTCGGAAGCGTTCGGTGATGATATTGAGGTGACGCTGATCGACAAACGCGACGCGTTCTATTTTGGCTTCTCAAAGCTCGACGTGCTGTTTGGGCGCACGACGGACGACGCGGTGCTGCTACCCTATAAGAAATTCATCAAGCCGGGAGTGCGCTTTCTTCAGGAGACGATCTCATTCATTGATCCCGTTGCCAAGCGCGTGACGACCAATCGCGGAACCCACGAGGCGGATTTTCTGGTGGTTGCCCTCGGCGCCGACTACGACTTTGCTGCGACGCCGGGCATGGCAGATGCCACCGAGTTTTATACGTTGGCCGGCGCAACCCTGTTGGGTGAGAGGCTCAAGACGTTCACTAAGGGTCACGTTCTCATTGCCGTCGGCGGGGCGCCTTTCAAATGCCCGCCGGCCCCGAGCGAAGCCGCGTTGATGATGCACGACTATCTGACGAACCGCGGCATCCGGAACGCCTGCGAGATCACGCTCATCCTCCCGCTTGAAACGCCTGTGCCTCCGTCACCCGAGACTTCGCGGGCGTTGCTCGCTGCCTTCTCGGAACGGAATATCACCTTTGTCGCCGACCGCGAACTGAAGTCGATCGACACGCAGCGCCAAGTTGCTACGTTCGATGACGGTCGCGAGTATCCGTATGACCTTTTCCTTGGCGTCCCCGCGATTCGCGCTCCCCAAATACTCGAGGAGTGCGGTATGACCGAGAACGGATATGTGCCGGTCAAACCCAAGACTCTCGAAACGCGTTTCCCCGACGTGTACGCCGTCGGCGACTGTGCGAAACAAGGCACACCAAAAGCCGGCGTGTTTGCAGAGGGCGCTGCGCGCGCGGTCGCTGCCGCACTGATTGCACGCCTGCGTAATCAGCAGGTTCCCGTGACGCACAAAGGGACCGGCTCATGCTACATCGAGTTCGGCGCCGGGCGGATCGGCCGCGTGGATGTCGACTTCTTTTCCAATCCCGATGGTCCGACGGGAATCTATTACGAGCCGTCCATCGCCCTGCGCACGGACAAGGAGCATTTCGGGTCGAGCCGTCGCGCCCGCTGGTTTGGAATGGTTCGATAACAGGTTCCAGGAACCATTGGCTGTCATATTTATTCCCTAGGCAGCGGTGCCGATGAGACTTTCGAGCGGGATTTTCAATTTTCCATGCAGCCGGCGAATCATCTCCAGGGATAGGCGTCGTTTCTTGGTTAGTATTTCAGACACACGCCCGCGCCCGCCGAGCAGCGCTTCAAGATCTTTGCGTGTCATGCCCAGTTGATCCATCCGAAACTTGATGGCCTCGATGGGATCCGGCGGGCAAATGGCGTGGTGCTTTGCTTCGTACGACTCCACGAGTGTCGCTAAGACATCCAGTTCATTTCCCGCTTTGGTGCCGGGTTTCGCATCCATGAGTCGCTCAATGCGATGAAGCGCGCGGTCATAGTCCCGTGTGGTTTTGATTGGGGTGATTGTCATGGCGCCTCCGGGGCGTTGTCAGATCGTTGTGGCATCGATTGCATCATAGCCTGCGTGAGTTCCGATGAAACGGACGTAGACGATTCGATATGGGTAGTTGATCTTCACGATCAAGCGGTACTGATTCCCTGCGATGTTGAACACAACTCGGTTATCCTGAAGCACGCTCGCCGACCGAAAGTGAGCTTTGACGGCCGAAGGGCTTACCCAGTCGGCTCTCGCCACTTCTTGATGCCAGGCTTCCAACGGGCCTTTTGCTTTGGGATGTCGTGTCCAGAATCTGCGAAGGGTCCGTTTGGCAATGATTCGCACGGGGCTACACTATCACGATCCCAATATGGGAACAATGGGTGTGTATGGGGAAAGGTTCGAGCGACCATGGTTGTCGCCGATCTCAATGACAGCTCAATGCTTCAAGCGATAGCTTGCGACGTGCGGCTTTGCCGGAGGAATGGAGAGGTTTTTCTCGGTGGAATGAACTTCTGTCGAAGGGGAAGATACGGGTTACGCGCTGACGGCGGTGAACGTGGGTTCTGCGTGAGCCAGTGTTTCTGATGGGGCCGTCATCGGCTGGGCTTGTACCAGATTCGTGAGACGTTCGCGCATGCCGAGACCGTATCGGACAAACTCCACTCCGAACTGACCGTCTTTGGACCAACGCACGATCGACACGTCAACGGCGAGCGGCATGCAGTGCTGGGGGAGCGCCACCTGCAAAGCGAGATAGGTTCCCGCTTCCACCGTCATGTCGCTTTGCAGTCTGCATCCCGTCGCTGAGAGATCGAACAGGACGCCCGTTGCTGCACCGGTATCGCTTTGGATGCTGGCTGACAACTCGACATTGATTCGGGGATGGCATCGTGGCTGCATCGCGTCTCGTCTCCTGCCCCTGTATCGGCAGTGCTCAGGAAAACTTGACCCTATGCTCCCATCGAACGGGCGGCGTCGCAAGCCTTTCTATACTTTCTTCATGTGGTCTGTGTATGCTCAACGGTGAACACGTCGTTGTCTCTGCCGGACCCGCTCTCGCTTCAAACCGAGTGCACATTCATAGAATAGGGGGAATCACGGATGTACCCACGCAGCCCGAAATCACTCCTGGGCGGCATTGCTCACTTGGGGCGGTTTATCGATAAGATCAGATTGCGGAATGCCGGGCAGATCCAGGACTACAATTATATGACGGTGGGGTTCGACAAGTATGTGGTCGACTTTCTGGGCATCGATGCAAAGATGTTTGAACCGCGGGTATTGGCTGGTGGAACGGATGAGGAATTGCTTGCGTGGGTTCACGCCAATGGGAAGCCGGTCACTGATGCGGAGATTCGTCGCTTTTCGGAAAACCTGCTCAAGGCTGAGCCAAAGGACGATGCGGCTCATCAGCGATTTCAAGGCCGGCTGCACGAGATTGCCGCCAAACGGCATGTGCCGGTTTCTGCTCTTCCTCCGGTGTCCACCTGGGCCGATGTCATTGAGTTGGATGAAGGTCGGATGTAGCTGACCGGTCATCTGGTCTTGGCTGAGGCAAGAATGGAGATGGAATCGGCCATTCTGCCACGGTCTTGATTGATGGTCGTCTGAGCGATGGACTCGCCCCACCAGTTTCCCATAAATCCCCGCTGGTGCTCTCAAAACAAGTATGGCATCAGGCTTGCGTAATCGCTGGGGAACCTCGAAGGTTCCCGACGGCCTCAACCTACTCATGAAAGGATCAGTATGATGAAGACGGTTTCAACCATAACAGCAGCCGCAGTGTTACTGGCATTCTCGAGTGTGTTTGCTCAAAGTGAAGCTCCGGCACCGGTTGCTCCGGCTCCGCCGGCTGCGGCCACCACGGCTCCTGCTTCGATTCCTGCTCCTGCCCCCGCTCCTGCTGTGGAGGGTGAAAAGAAGGGTGAGAAACAGGAGACTAGGGACGAACAGGAGGGGAAGGGCCGAGGGAAGGGAAAACACAAAGGGAAGGGCCGTGAGAAGGGCGGCGACAAAATGCGTGGGTTAGATCGGGCGGATGAAGTGGCCGGTGAGCATGGCAAGCAAGGGCGTGACAATGCCCGTAGCCGTGGAAAGCGTGGGAAGGACTAAGCAAGGTTTCTTGCAGGGGTTTTTCAAAAGCGGTCGGTCTTCATAGGCCGACCGCTTTTTCATGCCGAAAGTAGGATCAGAGAGTAGAGACCCAGCTGTCTGTTAGGCAGCAGGAAGGGATAAGAGCTTCTTCATCTCGCAGTGGGCCATCACGACTTCAGGAGCGCGCTGAAGGGCTTCGTAGTAGCTACGCTCAAAGCCGTCGCCCAATTCAGAGGGACGGATCAGAACCCGCACTTCAGCCAGAAGGACTGCCACATCGTCCACGGTCAGGCTTCTCTCCTCGTCCAGCAATTCATCGATTCGGACGACCAGATTGGACAGGGGATGGAGCCAGGTAAACCACGGATCGTTCATCACCAGTTGCAGCAATTGTCCCGTCGAATCGATGCGTCCATAAATCCGCTCAAAGGTCACCTGCTCGGCTACGATCAGGGCTTTATGCAATCCCAACAGCCCATGCCGCACATCGGTGAGCGTTCGGTGGAGAGGGCTGGTTTCCCGGACACGCAGTTGTTTAGATGATGTCGACATGGAGTAATTCTAGCAGGTGATTTCAAAAATGGAGGCCAAGAAATAGCGGCGCATCATTATTTATTTTCGCCACAGTACCTTATCGGTTGCGATAGGCCAGGGCTGTAATGAAAAGAAGCTCACGGGACGCTGGCATGAAAAAGTTTTGCAAACTCGTTGACTTGGAAGCGGATGTCTCTGTCTCAATCGATAGAGACGGAGGACTGTCGAAGAGGCAAAGGGGGTATGGCGTGCGTGTTTATGAAGGTGGTATCGGGCTGGTCCGTAACCTTCGACACAATACTGCCGTGCCGTTCCACGGAATTCTGCATCATCGTATGTGTGTGTGACGATACCAAAGACACGGAGATCCGTTCCTGCTTATGACCCGATCAGGAACGCAGGCGGGTGCCATAGGACGCAAACAGTTCCCCTGTGAGACGGCCCAGGTGGCCGGGACCCGTGGGGAGTTTGCGCCTGATGTAATCGTTGAGAATACGGCCGTCGGCGGTTTTATGGATCTGCGGATGCCGGAGATTCACGCGGTATCGCTGGATGGCGTCGGCGACGCGGCTGATGAAGACCACCGTGCCGTCTGGTTCGATCCGTTCGACGATGCCGACGTGGGTCAGCGGGTCATTCCATTCTCCATCTCCATTAAAGTCCCAGGTATTGTCAAAAAACACCAAGTCTCCGGGCTGGGTTTCCGGCCCCTGATGGAGGATGCCTTGTTGGCGCACATGGTCATAAATGAGCCGGACGCCGTTTGCATTGGGAACGGCGGCGGTGTCGTAGAGATCGATGCCGTGCTTCAAGAAGACCGCGCGTGTGACACCGGCGCAGTCGTAAGCGATCTTTCGGCCGTTGCTCGTGATCGTCGTCGCACCGACGAGTGTGGCCGCCGTCTGGACGATCCTCGATCGGCTGGGGCCTGTCAGACCGGATGGGCAACAGGGGCGGTGTGCCGTGATCGACATCTGCGGAGGTTGGTTTGGCAGTGATCGTTGAGGAGATTCCGTTGATGGCGTTGCACAGCCGACGAGCGTTGCGATGGCGAGGGTTCCAATGATGACGAAGAGTTGCATGGACATTACCGTACGTTGACGAACCGGCCTTCAGCCATCTGCCGAAGTGCGTCGATATCTTCGCGCCGCGTGACGGAGAGCGGCATC
>JABMDH010000198.1 GCA_015904075.1 Nitrospira sp. | reverse complement strand
ATCGGCATCGCACGCGAGGTGCTCCCCAACATGGGAACACGCATGATTCTGCACGGCGGCCCTCCCATCGCCTGGGAGAACATGTGCGGTCCCATGAAGGGGGCCATCATCGGCGCCATTCTCTATGAAGGGTGGGCAACAGATACGGCCGGCGCAGCTGTCTTGGCTTCCGGCGGCGACATTGTCTTTGAACCTTGCCACCACCACGCCGCCGTGGGCCCGATGGCAGGCGCCATCAGCCCATCCATGCCGGTGTGGATGGTCGTCGATACGACACATAACCGTCCCTCGTTCAGCAATTTCAACGAGGGACTCGGAAAGGCTCTCAGATTCGGCGCCAATGGTCCGGATGTGATCAACCGCCTCAGATGGATGGGACAGACGCTCGCGCCGACATTGCGGGCCGGGCTTGAAATCCTCGGCGGCATCGATCTCAAACCCTTGATGGCGCAAGCCCTGCACATGGGCGACGAGGTGCACAATCGCAATGTCGCAGCATCTTCTCTGTTCCTCAAGCGTCTGATCGCGGCGCTCTTAAAAACCGGCGCACCGTCGGCCGACATCGCTGCAGCCGTGGACTTCGTCGCCGGCAACGATCACTTCTTTTTAAATCTCTCCATGGCCGCCTGTAAAGCTATGCTCGATGCCGCCCACGGCGTTCCCGACAGCAGCATGGTTACGGCAATGGCGCGCAACGGCGTTGAGTTCGGCATCCGCGTCAGCGGCACGGGAGATCGCTGGTTCACTGCGCCGGCGCCGATCGTGGACGGCCTCTTTTTCCCCGGCTACACCACGGCGGACGCGGCGCCGGATCTGGGAGACAGCGCGATCACCGAGACGGCCGGTGTCGGCGGCTTTGCAATGGCGGCGGCCCCGGCCATCGTCAAGTTCGTCGGCGGCGCGCCGCAGGATGCGATCGACAACACCATGGCAATGACCCACATCACGATCGGCCGCAATGAAGCGTTTACGCTGCCGCCGATGAATTTCGCCGGCTCGCCGGCCGGCATCGACATCCGCAAAGTCGTCGATACCGGCATTCTGCCGATCATCAATACCGGAATCGCCCATCGTGAGGCGGGAGTCGGGCAGATCGGAGCCGGTATCACTCGGGCTCCCCTGGCCTGTTTCACACAGGCAGTGTCCGCACTGGCGGAGAGTGTCTGCGGCAATCGGTAAACGCGGAGGAGGTGGCCATGGAACACGCCGGCAAACTTGCCGTGGTCGCAGTCGGAGGCAATGCGTTGATCCGAGACAAACACCACGAATCGATTCCCGATCAAAGCCGTGAAGCGGCCCTCACCGTCCATCACATCGCGGAGATGATTGCAGCCGGGTGGAACGTGGTCATCACCCACGGAACCGGACCTCAAGTGGGATTCATTCTGCGCCGCTCCGAATTGGCGCTGGAAGAAGTCCCTCCCGTGCCGATGGATTATGCCGATGCGGACCTGCAGGGGGGCATCGGATACATGTTTCTGAAAGCCTTCTATAACGAATTCCGCACACAGAAGCTCGATCGGAAGGCCGTGGCTATCGTCACGCAAACCCTGGTCGACCGCCATGACCCGGCCTGCATCACAGTTCACCAGGACGCCGGCGGGGGTTCCATCCGCAAATGTGGCAAAGGGCGATGGGACATCGAGGCGGTCTATGGCCTGACCGAGAC
>JABMDH010000197.1 GCA_015904075.1 Nitrospira sp. | reverse complement strand
TGCGACAGAGCGCAGGAACATCGTGCTCCGCCGACTTCGAGATCAGGCATTGGTGACGGAACAGGATTGGACAAAGGCGGTCAATCGTCCGGTGCGGGTGGCGCTGACTCAGGATGCGCTGAGCGATGCGCCCTATTTCGTCGACTATCTTTTGCGGGAAGTCGAGGAAGGGACCGGCATGGGCATTCCGGAGGGGGCCAGGATCTTTTCGACGCTCGACCCATGGATTCAGCAGCGTGCCGCACAGGCGTTGCAGCGGGGATTAGCCAGCTTGGAAACAGCGTATCCGCCGCTTAAGGGGGGCGAGTCGCCGCTTCAGGGTGCGGTGGTTGTGTTGGAGGCGAAGACCGGACACATCCTCGCAATGGTCGGCGGGCGGGACTATCGTGTGAGCCAATTCAACCGAGCCGCACAAGCGCATCGGTCGGCCGGGTCGCTCTTCAAACCGTTTGTGTATCTGGCTGCATTTGAGGCGGCACGGGATCAAGGAGAGGCCGGGTTGACTCCCGCTACCTTGATCGAGGATGAGCCGGTCACCTTGGAGTCCGGAACCGGCCCCTGGTCGCCGCAGAATTACGATCGACAGTATCGCGGCCCAGTCACGGTACGAACTGCGCTTGAGCAATCGTTGAATGTCCCCGCCGTGCGAGTGGCACACCGGACTGGTATCAGACCCTTTCTCGGTATGCTGCAGGCATTTGGGATCACGACACCGCTGCCCAGTAACCTCTCCGTCGCATTGGGCAGTTCTGCTGTTTCGTTGCTCGACATTACATCGGCCTACGGGGGATTGGCCAATGGCGGTATTGCGGTGCGTCCGATCGCGATCTCCAATATGGCTCGCGAGACCGGGGAGACGGTCTGGAGCCCGCTTATTGATCGACGCCAGGCCGTCTCTCCGCAAGGCGCCTATCTCGTGACGTCGCTGTTGAAAGGAGTGGTCGATCAGGGAACCGGCGCCAAGGCCAGAGTGCTTGGTGTGCAAGGTCCGGTTGCGGGAAAAACCGGCTCAACAGACGGGTATCGAGATGCGTGGTTTGTCGGCTATACGACAGATCTTGTGATCGGGGTGTGGGTGGGATTTGACGATGAGCGGCCGATCAAACTGACTGGCGCGCAAGCGGCGCTTCCGATTTGGAGTGAGTTGGCAGCCCGGCTTATTCGGCCAGACCAGCCGGACTTTGAAATGCCCGAGGGAATGGTCGAGCGTCGGATCGACCCTAAAACCGGCCAGCTGGCCACGTCTCAATGTCCGGAGAAAATACTCGAGGTCTTCATTGCCGGCACAGAACCGACGGTCTATTGCGAAGTTCATGGGGGAGGAATGTGGGAACGGCTCAAGCAGACATTCGGATTCTCCTGATCCGATAGATGAGGCGGGAGCCTACGCGACCTGGCCTCGCCGATTCTCAACAACTACTAGTAGTCCACCTCGTCTTGCGGTATTCTGGTTCTGGCCAGTCTCAACGAGGAGTCCCTATGAAAAAAACAGGATATATGGATGAGGGGAATATCACGCTGCTCGCCAAAGGGGTTGAGCTGAAGGGTGAGATCAAGGTCGAAGGCACAGTGCGGATCGATGGCAGGCTGGAAGGCGATGTGCAGACCAAGGGTGAAGTCATTGTCGGTGAAGATGGAGTCGTCAAGGGAACGATTTCAGCCGGATCGCTTATCAGCAGTGGCCGTATCAAGGCGACAGTGACGGCGACGGAACGGGTGCAGTTGTTAAAAACGGCGACATTGATCGGCGAAGTGCATTGTCCGGTCATGGTGATGGAGGAGGGGTCCAAGTTTCAGGGGCTCAGCGATATGGGTGCGACGGCCTGGCCGGAAGAGGCACCCCGATTGCCCGGCAACATCCGTGACGGGAGTCAGCATCGCGGAAGATCTATGGCCTTGATCGCAAAAGAGCCCGACCTCTAGCCTGTATGGGTCATGACCCTTCGACTGTTTCGTCCGTTCTACAAGCCAATCCGCAGCTGATACCTGCCCCGTTCTTCGTCGCTCGTACCTCGGATAGCCCGCTGTGCTGACTCAGCGAGGTCTTCGACTTCGCCGAGAGGTGAGCGAGCGTAGGGCGATAGGAGTCTGTCCATCATCTTTGATTGCGCGATACGCGTGTAAGGACTGATGACCCAACAGCAACTGTTCTCCATCATGTTTTTTGCCCTTCTGGCGCTGCTGCTCTACCAGATGGGGCTCATGCTTCAGCCATTTGTGTTTTCAGTTCTGTTGGCCGGACTCTTGGCCCATTGGGCATTCCCTCTCCATCGTCGGCTGTCCAAGCTGTTCAATGACAATGAGACAGTGTCCGCCATGGTGCTGACCCTCGGGGCGTTGGGCATGGTGGTCGTGCCGCTGGCTGTGATGGGGGTGATGCTGGTGCGCGAGGCCGGGGCAGTGGAGCAAGCGATCCGGTCATGGATCGCTGCCGGCGGACTTGACCGGCTGCCGGATCAATTGGCGGCGATCCCGCTCATTGGAGAGTGGTTGCGGACTGCTGCTGCCAGGATGGATACACAGAAATTTTCAATGGAGCAGTCGGTGCTGGCCGGTGCGAAAGGGCTCAGCCAGTTTCTCGTCGGCCAAATGGGGGATCTGCTGAAGAACGCCGCTATTCTGGTGACGGATTTCTTCATTATGTTGCTGGTGCTGTTTTTTCTATTCAAGGATGGCTCGAAATGGTTTGCCGCTTTCTACGAACTGATTCCGATGGATGAGTCGCATAAGCAGAAGATTGTGACCAGGCTGGATCAAACGATTCGTGCGGTGGTCAAGGGGATGTTGGTGACCGCGATCGTCCAGGGTGTGTTGGCCGGGCTCGCCTATCTCGCGCTCGATGTTCCCTTTCCTGTGGTGCTCACGGCATTGACCGTCATCCTGGCGCCGATTCCGTTCGGTGGAACGGCGCTGGTTTGGGGGCCGGTCGTGCTCTATTTGTTTTTGATCGGTCCGGCTGGAAAAGCTCTCATCATGTTAGCCTGGGGCATCGGTGTGGTGTCCATGGTCGATCAGTTTCTTCGACCCTGGCTGATCGGGCAGGACGTTGAGATTCCCATCCTACTGCTGGTGTTGAGCGTGCTTGGAGGACTGTCGCTGTACGGCATACTGGGGCTCTTCGTCGGACCGGTCCTGGTCAGTCTCCTGATGACGGCAGTCCAAATCTACCGCGATGAATATCACACGGTGGCGAACCCCACTCCGAGCAGTCCCGTCACGCCTTCGTAGCCGCTTCGTCAATTGTCAGTCGTCACACGTCAAGCGTGCAGAATGGAACCCCATCCCTCCATCGATTGACGCATGACGAATGACGGCCTTTCTATTCCAACGGAATCGTAATGGCGATGCCGCCGATCACCTCGTTCAACTTGAAGTCCTGTTTGGGACTCAAGGGATGGCTGTTGTGGCAGGTCACACAGGCGGCTGAGACGGCACGGTCCGGGTAGATGGCCTGGAAGTAGTGCTTTTTGCCGCTGGCGACGATGCCGGTGACAGGCTGTTCAGGCTGACGCCGGAGTGTGTCCAGCGCTTTGCGCTCAAAATCTGTGGCCGGGGCATTACGCTGATAGATCGGCCATTGTCCGATGAGCCGGTAGCGAATTCCATTTCCGCTTTCCGCGACGAGCCGGCCTGAATGCTGGAGGAATTGTGCCGGCAGCGGGAGGGCATTCTCTTGTTCCCAATGCTCAGCCGCCGAGACGATGCTTTTCTCCTGCATGCGGTTAACGATGTGGGTGGTGTAGACCGTCCGGTCGGCTTCCAGTACAGCATGGACGTAATCGGCGACTTTCTCCGGCGGAATGCCGTCCGCTCCGGGGCCGGTCTTCGCGAGTGGGAGCGAGGCGATTCCCCAGGCCCCTGCTACGATGAGTGCGAAGGCTGCGGCTCTGAATGTGATACGGATGGAGTCCATGTTCCTCCCTCTGCCGCGGCGGCAAGGATCGGTAGGGTGATCGTGCAGGTGGTGCCGCGCCCTTCAAGGCTCTCGATGCGGACGTCGCCCCCAAATTTTCTGATGATACGTCTCGCCACCGTCAGCCCGAGGCCGGACCCTTCTCCTTGCCCCTTGGTTGTAAAAAATGGATCAAAGATTTTCGGTAAATGTTGCTTGGAAATGCCGGGCCCCGAGTCGGCGATCGTGGCGGCGCCGGTGTGACCCGATTGTGTTGTGGACAGCGTCAGTGTGCCGGAGCCTCTCATGGCCTGAACCGCATTGGTGATCACATTCGTCAATGCCTGACGAAGCTGGTCCGGCAGCGCCAGTGCCCGCACGTTTCCCGTGTAGCACTTGGTGACCGTGATGTCCGTCATTTCTATCGCCGCCAGTGCCCGGTCCAATTCATCTTCGAGTGAAACCGGCACGCGCTGATCCGAAACTTCGCGGCTTGCCACGCCGGTGAAATCTCTGATGATCGTTGCCATGCGTCGGCCATGCGTGACGATATCGCGGGCGTAAGCCTTCACCTGCTCAAGATTCGTTTCTTCTTCAATTGCTTCGCCTAATCCGACGATTCCGAATAATGGATTGTTGAGTTCATGGCCGATACCGGCTGTCAACAGGCTCAGGCTGTCCGTCTTTTCGGCCTGGACGAGCTGATCTTGCAGTCGGCTCTCGTCCGTCGTATCCCGCAAGACCAGGCCGATACTATCGTGTTCCCCTGGTTTGGCCGGCAGCCGGAACCATTGGTAATGGTAGACGCGTGTTCCGATATGGAGATCCGAACGGTTGACGGACGATTGAGATTCAGCGGTAGGGGCAAGCGGATCCCTCGGCGACTCGGCAGGGTTTGTGCCGGCTTTCGGGTCTGATCCGTTTCGATCGGCGTGGAATTCCTGCCGGAGTCGATGGTGGGTGTCGGGATCAAGTGAGAGGATGGTCGAAAGTGGAGCCGGCGGCTCCTCTCGAATTGTGAACGATTCGCGTGCTGCCCGGTTGATGTAGTGCACAATTCCATCGGCGTCGATCAAGAGGATGGGGGTAGGGACGGCATCCAGGATGTGGTCCGTAGACTGCTGCAGTACCTGGACTTCACGGGTCTTTAATCTGACTTCGTCGGTCAGTCCCGCGAAAGCGGCTTTCAGTTGTTGGTTCATGCGGTTGAATTCATCGGCCAAATCTTCCAGCTCATCTCCTGTGCGGATCTGAATCGGTGTCCGGAGCTCGCCGCGCGCGATCGCTCGGGCAGCCCGTTGAAGCTGCTGAATGGGAGTCACGATACGGCCGGCTGCGGTGAACCCCAGGCCGGCTAGCAATGCGAGGGCCATGGTTCCAAAGACCGTGACCCAGATGAAAAGATGTTGGATCGGCGCGAACAGTTCATCGGACGACTGCCAGACGAACGTGTGCCAGGATCCGTTCTCAATCGAACCGTTGGTCGCACGGCTGGTTTCAGGCAAGGGGGCAAAGCCGATGACGGAAGCGGACTGTCCGCCATGGCCGTCGCTGGGAGCTTCTGCCCAGCCCGGTTGTTGCGGAGTGACCAGAGGGATCAGATTTCGATCAGACAGCGATACTCCTGTAGGCAGGAACGGACAGCTGATGACGATGCCGTTGGAATCGATCAACATGACGTGGCCGGTCTTCCCGAATCGGATGACGTGGGTGGAGGGCGCAAAGAACTCTTTGGCATCGATCACACGGTGGAGCACTCCTACGACTTCGTATCGCAGGCTGTCCATAACGGGGACGGAGATGGTGAAGACGTAGGCATTCACCATCTGGTTGAACCGGACATCTTCGATATAGAGCCGACCCACCGCTTTGTGGAAGGCACCCTGCCACCAGGGTGCGGGATCATGACGGAAGTCAGGTTTCTCTCCCATTGCGGCCATGAGCAGGCCCTGCATATCGGTCAGGAATAGCATCTTCGTCGATGCGCGGACTACTTG
>JABMDH010000196.1 GCA_015904075.1 Nitrospira sp. | reverse complement strand
GACCGTACCAACTGCAACTATTTGCGAAACATGTTCCGGGTTTCTGGTGACGGGATGCGGGTTTTCGGAGTGTGTGTTCTGATAACACGAAACATGAAACCCGAAACTCGCAACTCCGTTCTCCAGAGCAGCGAATCTGCAATGCAGCAGAAGGGCGCTGAATCATGCAGGCTAGTACCGCAGCTGTTCCACCTGCCCCTGCGCCCGAGCCAGGTTCACACGGAAGAGGGCATCGATCATGTTGTCCTTCGCCCGCACGACGGAAAACAACGCGTTTGACAATTCCAGCGTATTGGAACTCAACGTCCGGATCCGTTCCCGGGCCAGCGACAATTCCTTCAGCGCGGCCTTGAGTCCGGTCTCGGCAATCCGCTGCTGTTCGATAGAGGCTTTCAACGTGACGAGCGCTTCTCTCAATTCCATGCCGACCTGATTCTTGATCAGGGCCAGTTTGTACTGCTCCTGGTTGAATTCGCTCAAACTCTGTCCGATGCGGCCTTCCCGCTGCCCTCCGTCAAAAATCGGGACGGACAGCTGCACGCCGACATTATACGTGGCAAGATTGTTGTCGAACTTATTGCCGATCAGCCCATAGCTCCCCTCCGCCGACATGGAGGGAATCCGTTCGCCCCTGATCGATCGCAAACTCAATTCCGCGGTCCTGATCCGCTGCATCTGCGCCTTGAGTTCCGGTCGATTGGCGCTGGCCAACTCCATAGCGCTTTCCAATGCCGGAATCAGACCCTCGTAGGTCTTCATGGCATCCGTAAGCTGGAGCTTGAGGTCATAGCCGATCCCGATTGAATTAAGCAGGGTGAACTTGGCCCGCTCCACCTCTCCCTTGGCCAGTTCCAGCCGCTGCCGTTCGTTTTCCAGCTGGGTTTCCAGCCTGGCCGCCCAGGCCGGTCGCCATACCGCCCGCCTGCCGGCTCTTGATGAATACGACCAGCTCTTCGTACAGACCGACATTGGTTGATCGAACCTCCAGCGTCTCCTGGTTACGCAGCACCTCGAAATAGTTCAGGGCCACCTTGGCAACGGTATCGTTCTGGGTGGTTGCAGAATCCATCTCTGCCACCTGCAGGGCGGAACGGGAAGCCCGCCACCGTTCGATCAGACTTAAGCTGAAAATCGACTGGGACAAGGAGGCACGCCCGTCGACGATCTCGAACGGATCGGTCCGAACCGGTGCCCCACCGATGGTGCCCAGGAAGAATGTTTGGGTGTTGAACTTGCCGGTGGAGGCAATATTCGGGAGCAAGGCGCCCAATTGCGTACGCGACGCCGCGCTCGCCGCCGCAATTCGTTCGCAAAACAGTTGGATGTTGGGACTCTTGTCGAGCGCCGCATCGATGGCCTCCGCCAGTGACAATTTCAAAACCGGCAACGGCTCAGGTGGCGACGACAGCGTCGCGCTCTCCTGAGCCCATGCGGCACCACCGGCCGTTACCACCACGGCCAGAACAGAAGCGACTGCCATGCCTCTCATCATGCTGATTCTCCCTCTCCTATGGCGCCGCAAGAAACTTCACGGTGCAGGCCAGCCCGGCCGGCATGGCGTTGTTGGGATTCGGCATTTCGAGCCGGACACCGAATGTCCCGCTCGCGCTGTCGACCACACGATTGACGACGGTGATCTTAGCCTGATACGCGATCGCGGCACTGCCCTCCGGATGCACCTCCGCCTTCATACCCACCTCCAACTTGCCCAGCAGGCTCAGTGGCGCGAAGACCTCCACCCGCAACGGGTCGATCTGGGCCAGCTTGAGAATGGGCGTCTGCCTGGCCAATTCACCGGGCGACAACAACCGCTCGACCACAACGCCGTTCAGCGGGCTGTACACCGTGTGGAGATTCAGGGACGCCGTGGCCCGCTGCCACTCCAGTTTGGCAATGCGCTTATTTTCGACCGCCTCCAGATAGGCCGACTCCGCCAGGACCTTCTCGGTTTGCGCCTCGTCCATCTCGTGCTTGGCGATCGAGTTGGATTGGTAGAGATCCATCGCCCGATCAAGCTTCCTGGCGCTGAAGGCCATTTTCGCC
>JABMDH010000195.1 GCA_015904075.1 Nitrospira sp. | reverse complement strand
GGCCATCTGTCTCCTGGCCGCCATCCAGGACGGGCGCATCAAGACGTCGGCGGGCGTGAAGGGTCCTCATCTGGTCGTCGTGCCGACGAGTCTCCTCTTCAATTGGGAGCAGGAACTGGCCCGGTTCGCGCCCGAGTTTGCCGTCCATGTGTATAGCGGGAGTGAGCGGACGTTCGAGGCCGGGGATGGTGAGATCGTGCTCACGACCTATGGGCTGGTCCGGCGGGACATCGATCAATTGGAACGCATGCCGTTTCATGTCATCGTGTTCGACGAGGCGCAGGCGGTGAAGAACATTCAGGCCAACACGACGGGCGCTGCCCGCCGTCTCACCGGACGCTTTAAGATTTCGCTGACCGGCACCCCGCTCGAAAACCATCTCGGCGAATACTTCTCCGTGATCGATCTCTGCATGCCGGGATTGCTCGGCGAGTACGATCGGTTCAAGGCCGGTCTCAAACGTGCTCAGGGCGTTGCATTGGAGCGGTTGCTTCGCCGGACCAGGCCCTTTATCTTGCGGCGGACCAAGGCGGAGATTCTCCACGATTTGCCGCCGAAGATCGAGAGCGAGGTGTTCCTCGAATTGACCGATCGGCAAAAGGCGCTGTATCAGCAGACGGTCGCGCAGGTCCGCACCACGATCGAGGACGCCTACCGGACCAAGACGTCCGGCCAGGCCCAGTTTATCGCGCTGACGGCGATCCTCAAACTCCGCCAGGTTTGTCTGTCGCCACGCCTCCTAACAAACCGGGCCGACGAGCCTTCCCCCAAACTCAGTTTCCTGGTGGAGCGGCTGCAAGTCTTGCTGGACGAGGGGCACAGCGCCCTGGTGTTCTCCCAGTTCACCAGCTTTCTCGATCTGGTTGAGGAGGCCTGCGTCCGGCACACGCTGCCCTATCACCGGCTGGACGGATCCACGGTGGCGACCGCGCGGAAGACCCGCGTCGCGGCGTTTCAGGGCGGCGAACAGCCGAGCGTGTTTCTCTTAAGTCTCAAGGCGGGAGGGCAGGGGCTGAATCTCACCAAAGCGACCTACGTGTTTCATCTGGATCCCTGGTGGAATCCGGCGGTGGAAAACCAGGCATCGGACCGCGCCCACCGCATCGGGCAACAGCGCACCGTCACCATCGTGCGGATCCTCATGCGCCATAGCATCGAGGAGAAGATGATGGCGCTCAAGCAGCGAAAGCTCGAGCTGTACGATGCCGTCATGCGCGGCGTCGTGCGCGGCTCCGGGCAAGGGGTGCTGACGAAAGCCGACTTCGAGTTTCTCCTTTCGCCCAGCGCGTCATAGGATGCTTGAAAAGCTAGTTCATGTGCCCGTCGTTCGTGAAGCGTCGCTAGTCTCTCGCTCGAAGAAAAAAGCCTATGGCGTATAGTCAATAGCGTATGGTCCGGAATCAAGAGGGGGTGTCTTTGCTGCCTGCGATACGCCATTCGCCATACGCTCTTCTCCCCCACGAGATACGTTTCACGAGAGACGGTTCACGGTTTTCGCGCTGGCGGCCTTCTTCAGCATCCTTCTACAGTGTTTGTTCCAGCTGATCCACCATCTCCTGGATCGTATCGAACCCCGATTGCCAAAACTCTTCCGATGCCATGTCGACGCCGACTTTGGCGAGAATCGTCTGCGGCGATTCTGATCCACCGGTACTCAGCAGCTCCAGATATTTGGGCACGAACGAGGCCCCTTCTTTCTGATACATCCGATACAGCGCGAGGACCAGTAAGTTCCCGAAGCTGTAGGCGTAGCAATAGAAGGGGCTGGCGAAGATGTGGGGGATGGTTAGCCATTCCCATTGAAACTCTTCCGG
>JABMDH010000194.1 GCA_015904075.1 Nitrospira sp. | reverse complement strand
CCGGCTCTTTCCGAAGCAGGGCATGCGGCGCATGTGCGGCGGCATTGTTGCGCTTGCGACTCCCGAGCTTGAACAAGACGTGCGCGAGTTTTTTGCCTTCCGCAAGATCGATCTCGGCGGGAAGACGCTGGAACAGTATTTGGAACAGCTGCGTATCGCCGTCACCTTCCGTGAGCGGGAACGCCGGAGCTTGGCTGAACTGCTGAAAGGCTGAGTCAGAGAAGAATGTGAGCGCGACAGCTGGAACTCGGTGAAGCTTTTAGCTAGAGAGTTTTCCCTTGTACCTTTGAGGGGTAGCAGAAAGAGAGAATGAGGCCGTACGATTACCCTGTCTGTTCGAGGCAGGAGGAAGATCGAATGGGGCTTGTGGTCTGCCCTTTTTGCGGTACGGCGAAGACCCGGCTTGCTACCCGGCAGTCGGTCACTGACCGGCTCTTTGGCTGTGTGACAGTGTATCCCTTTCGTTGCCAGCTGTGCGCACAGCGTTTCCGTACGTTCCTCGGCTGTTCTGCCGAGAGCCCCCGCCGCAACTTTGACCGGGTCGCGGTGGATTTTCCTGTATGGTTCAAACCCCTCGGATCGTTTCCCCACCAACTCGGGTGCGAGGGCATACTGCAGGATCTATCAATTCGCGGGTGTCGAATTCGCTGCAACCATCCGGTTGTTCCGGGCACGCGCCTGGAATTGGAGTTTCAACATTCCAACAGCTCGTTTCCGATCATGGTCGATGAAGCGGTTGTCCGGTCGTCGTCCCGTGGGGAACTCGGCCTTCGATTTGTCCGGCTTCATCGCCAGGATCAACGGCGCCTTCGTGGCATTCTGGATATTTGGATGCCCGAGCCTACTCGTGCCTGAGAACGGCCAACGGGCGTTGACCGAGCAGGCGATAGGTGCTGAGCAGCCCGACGCTCAGCGTGAGGCCCATTGTCAGTCCCAGCCCGGTGAACAAGATATACGGATGCAGTGCCCACGGCAGTTCAAAGATAAATCGTAGCAGCGCCCAGGACAAGGCGCTGGCCAATCCGACACCCGTCAGACCGCCCACGATACCCAGCAATACGTATTCGGCCGCAAACGATCCCAGAATCAAGTTCCTGGTCGCGCCCAGCGCTTTCAGCACGACCGATTCATAGAGCCGGCGATAGCGGGTTGCGGCGAGCGCAGCCCCCATGACCAGCCCTCCGGTGAGGACGCAGAACAGGGCGACGGCGTGGATGGCCAGCGTCAGGCGATCGAGAATCCGCGCGAAACTGTCGAGGACATCGCTGATATTAATGGCGGTGACATTCGGATATTCGGCAACGACGGCCTGCTGAAGCGGGACTTCCTCCGTGGGCCGGACCCGGACGGTTGCGACATAGGTGAGGGGGGCTCCATCCAAAGAGCCCGGCGAGAGAATCATGTAAAAATTCGTGGAGAAGTTTCCCCATTCCACTTTGCGAATACTGCTGACTTCCGCGACCAGCGGTGTTCCCTGTATGTCGAGCTCGAGAGTGTGTCCGATGTCCAGCCCCAGTGCTCTGGCCGCGTCTTCCTCAATCGACACCATCGGTGTGGAAAATGTTTGCCCGGGGGCCCACCACTCCCCTTTCACGATCTGGTTGTCTTTCGGCAGCCGGTTCAGGAAGGTGAGCGCATACTCGCGAGTTTGGTACCAGGTCTGTCTTCGCCGGTCTTTGTCCGCCGTCTGTGCCGCCCGTTCCTCTTCCTCTGAGGCGGCTTCTTTTTGAACCGGCCGGCCGTTCACGGCCGCGAGTCGCGAACGGACCAGCGGCGTCAGCGTCGGCATGAGGTTGTCCGACCGGTCTCGAAGAAGGCGGGTCATCCCCTCAACCTGGTCGGGCTGGATATCGATGAAGAAAAACGTGGGGGCATCAGACGGCCGGCTCTCCCCCACCTGCCGGAGCAAGGCCTGTTCAACCAACGCGACGGTGACGATGACCATGACGCCGATGCCGATAGCAATCGTTGTACTGACGGCCTGACTTCCCGGACGGATGATATTGCCGACTGCCTGGCGGATGGCCAGGTGTTTCAAGCGGCCAGCCGTGGCCAGTGCGCTGATCAAGATCCAGGCGGCGCCGCCAGACAGAGCAATGGCAAGGGAAAAAGCCCCCATGAAGAGCAGGCCGATCTTCCAAGCGCCGGCCTGCCATATTGAAAGCAAGGCAAGCCCGGTGGCGATCACACCGGCGGTGACCAGCCGGGCCCGATCGACGTGGGCGAGTGGTCGTTGCCATGTCCGTGTAGTGGAATCCGGTTGCCGCTCCGCCGTAAGTGCATCGCGACGGAGCAGCGCGACGGGCTTCACGGACCGAATGGTCAACAACGGCCAGAGCGCGAAGAGCAGCGTGGTGAGCAATCCGAGGGCCAGGCCCTTCCCTAAGGGCATGAATGAGTCAAAGGAGAGAGC
>JABMDH010000193.1 GCA_015904075.1 Nitrospira sp. | reverse complement strand
AAGCATCTAGGCACCTGCCGATCGTGAGCATGCCTCTTGCCTACTGTGCTACTAGACCATTACTGGTCGGAATGATCTGAGAGATCGGCGCGTGTCCGGACATTCTCGAGGAGCCCGGTGAAAAACGGTCAAGTACAAACCGTCGTGATGGTGCTGTTCCTTGGTGCTACCTCGTTGGTCAGTTCCGGATGCGGAGTGTACATGGCCTTCACGCACCCCCGTTTTGTCGACACTGCGGCATTGGAAGCAGGAGTCGGGTGGTCACGGGAAGCGGTGATAGAAAAGCTGGGGGCTCCGCGGTCCAGTGTACGAAATGCCGACGGCACCCGGGTGGAGCTGTATGAGTTCTATGAAGAATCGGAGACTGGATCGAACGTCGGTCGCGGCATTGGTCACCTGGCCATGGACATCTTTACATTTGGGGTGTGGGAAATTCGTGCCACGCGGACGGAGTACGCTATCAGAGGAGACAAACTGACAGGACAGGCAACCTTCGACAAGGACGACCGACTCGCGTCGTTTCGAGTCCTGGGAGTAGAGTTCACTGAGCCCGAACCAATGTACACGTGGCAACCAACGTATGGGGGATATTGATCCTCAGTGGCAACGGAGGTCTCTACGCAGCCCAAATGAAAACCATCGCCGTGGTGTTGGGACTCGCCCTGGCAAGTTCCGCTTGTTCTAGCTGCACCTTTAGCAGGCTGCGGAAAAACTCTTGTGTTCTCCTGTTCCCTTGGGTAGATAGGTATATCTATCTAGTGTTCACCTCAGGCGGTACACGATGCGTGGTCAGGATGTCCAGCACGCGGGGCTCTTCAGCTATCGGTCACCGGAAGTTGTGCCGGCCACCCACCCGCTGCGGCCCATCCGGCAGTCCGTGGACACCGCGCTGACGGCGCTGTCCCCGCAGCTGGCGAAGCTGTATGCCCACACGGGGCGCCCCTCGATTGCCCCGGAGAAGCTGTTGCGCGCCCGGTTGCTGCAAGTGCTCTACAGTATTCGGAGCGAACGGCTGTTGATGGAACACCTGGACTACAATCTCTTGTTCCGCTGGTTCGTCGGCCTGGATCTGGACGCCCCGGTGTGGGATGTGACCGTGTTCACCAAGAACCGGGACCGTTTGTTGGACGGCGAGGTCGCCACGGGGTTCTTCGAGCAGGTGCTGGCGCAAGCGACGGCCCAGCGGCTGTTGTCTGATGAGCATTTCACGGTCGATGGCACGTTGATCGAGGCCTGGGCGGGCCAGAAGAGCTTCAAGCCGAAGACCGAGGCCGTGCCGGGGCCGCCGCCGGATGATCCGGGCAATCCGAGTGTGGATTTCCGGGGCGAGCGCCGAACCAATGCCACCCATGCCTCGACGACGGATCCGGAGGCGCGGCTGTATAAGAAGGCCGCCGGACAGGAGGCCACGTTGTGCTTTCTGGGCCATGTGCTGATGGAGAACCGGCACGGGTTGGTCATTGATGCCACGGTGACGCCGGCCACCGGGACGGCGGAGCGGGAGGCGGCGTTGGCCTTGGTCGAGGCCCAGGCTCCCACCCGACGCATCACGCTGGGCGGGGATAAGAATTATGACACCCACCAGTTTGTCCAAGCTCTGCGGGCTCGGCAGGTCACGCCGCATGTGGCGCAACACACGACGAACCGAGCCAGTGCGATTGATGGCCGGACCACCCGCCATCCCGGCTATACCGTGAGTCAACAGAAACGCAAACGGGTTGAAGAGATCTTCGGCTGGTTGAAGACGGTCGGCATGCTGCGGAAGGTCAAACTGCGTGGGGTGCAGCGAGTGGGCTGGCTCTTCACCTTCGCCGCAGCGGTGTACAACCTGGTGCGGATACGCAATCTCGTGGAGGCCGCAACATGAGCCAACACGGTTCCACCTCGCGCACCGTGCCCCACAGCGGGGTTCCACGGTGGGAGGCCCCATCACGGATGGGCATCCACGGCTCGTGTGAGTGGGGTTGGGGCGCATCGGTCTCCTTCAACCCTGGTTTTTCCGCAGCCTGCTAGGGCACAAGAGTTTCAGCATGACCTTGCGCTATGCGCACCTGAGTCCGATGCACCTGCGGACGGCGGTGGAGTCGCTTGCAGGTCTGACGCCTGCCCCGCAGTCTCGCAAGAAAGTTGGACACACAAACGGGCACATAGTGTAGAATCCGAAGCCGAACCGGAGGTTCAGACATCATAAGTGCTTGAAAGTAAAGGCGTGCGCCCGTAGCTCAGTCGGATAGAGCATCAGCCTTCTAAGCTGAGGGTC
>JABMDH010000192.1 GCA_015904075.1 Nitrospira sp. | reverse complement strand
CGTCCATCGGCCTCGGCTATCTGCGCCTCGGCCAATCGGCCACGACCCTGTCAGGCGGCGAGGCCCAGCGATTGAAAGTTGCGGCCGAGCTGACAAACGCCGGCAAGGGACTGTCCCCACAAGGGACTGTCCCCCTTTCCCGCCGGACGAGCGGGGATCGAATAATTGGGGACAGGCACCGGCCAAGCCAGAGCCAGTCCCCTGGCATCCTCTACATCATGGATGAACCTACCACCGGCCTGCACTTCGACGACGTCAAGAAACTCCTTACGGTACTCCACAAACTCGTGAATGCCGGCAATACGCTGGTCGTTGTCGAACACAATCTGGATGTCATCAAGTCGGCGGACTGGGTGATTGACTTAGGACCTGAAGGCGGAGCAGCCGGAGGTCAGATTGTCGCAGAAGGTCGCCCGGAACAAATCGCGAAAGTGGCAGCCTCTCACACGGGGCGGTTCTTAGCCCACGCGCTCGCTGGATAGCACACCCACTCAATTAATCATGGCTATGCGGGGATCGGACCTCGTATGATACTCGAGGTCTTCATCGCATGTTCAACGACTATGCACTCCACAACCGTTCGCGCGGCTCTGCTCCTCCTGCTGTGTGTCCCATGCACGGGCTTCGCCGATGCACCACACTCCTCCATCGACATCTTGCCTCACTGGACCCAAGGAGATCTGTTCGGCCTTGAGATCACGCGGGCTCGAGAAAAGTCCGTCAATGGCAAATCGACGGTTATGGGCACCACCCGCACTCCCTTTACCATCGAAGTCCTCAGCGCCGATACGAAGGGATATCTCGTCGGTTGGACGGCAGGTGAAACCACCTACGGATCACCGGCCTCCGGCGGACCGTCCGTTCTTCGGCAGGTTGCGGACGTGATGAAGGGACAACAAGTCATCCTTGAAATCGATTCGCGCGGAGCGATCACGGGAGTACGAAACTGGCGGGAACTCAAGGCCGCAACGCTAAAAAGAATGGACGCCCTCCTTGCCCCGACCCAGGATTCGAAAAGCAACAGCACGGATCACGTCCTGCTCTCCAAACTGCGGGCACAATGGGAATCGATGTTCGCAACCAAACAGCAGATCGAGCAGCTGTGCACGCGTGACGCGACGCTCTATCTACTGGTGCTCGGTCGAGGCTACAGGCGGCAGGCGCCCTACGAATACGGAAGTGTGTTGCCGAATCCCCTCGATGGCGAGGCGTTACCGAGCCGGACCAGCATGGCGCTGAAATCTCACGACGATGCGTCCGGCCACACCGTGATTACGTGGAAGCAGACGGCAGACCCTCATGAGTCCGCACGGATTCTGGAGTCAACGCTGAACGCACTGACCACGCGCCTCGGACGGAACCGGTCCGAAGAAGAATTCCCCAACACGATTGCCATGCACGACAACGCCGAAGCCGTCGTGGATCGAAGGACGGGATGGGTTGAATCGCTCACACTTGTGCGATCAATACAGCTCGGTTCGCACACTCAAGTGGATACTACGGCAATCGTCCGGACGAGGAAATAACGGCCGCCGCAACCCCGCCTCCGTTCATTCCTCCGGCTTGTCCACTTTCGGCGCCGGCTGCTCGCCGGTCAGCTTTTTATGCAGAAACTTCTTGCTCACGATCGTGATGGCAAAGGCCAGGCCGATGGCGACGGGAACAAAGAGCGCCGACGCAATATTCGCATTCTGTAACCAGCCCACTTCTGACAGCCCCTTGAAGACATACCCTGCCAGGCCGGCGAGATAATATGCGATCACAATCACCGACAGTCCCTCGACGGTATGTTGAAGGATGACCTGGCTCTTCGTCGTCTTATCGACGCTTTGAAGGAGGGCGAGATTCTGGGCTTCCACAATCAGATCGACGCGTGTACGGATGATGGCGATGATTCCCTCAAATCCGTTCCGCAACGTATCGATCCGCTTCAATAATTGCTGATATCCCTCGGCCACGCCGGTGATGCCGCTCAGCACATAGTCAGAGAGCGGCCGATAGGACTCCAACGGCTTCTCCGCCAATGACGCCAGCGTCGCATGGACAATCTTGTCGTACGGCGTCGATGAGGAGAGTTCGAAGTGCAGCTTGCCGGCCATACGGTTCGTTTTCAACAAATCCTGTGTCAGGCTGTTCATCCAGCGCTGGAGCGTCTGCGAGTCCGCGTGGCCGATATGGCCCGTGATGATTTCACGTTGTTGCAGATGCACCTGCTCGAACTTGTAGACCTGATCGATCGCGGCGGAGAACAGCGGCTTCTGCATCAGCAACAGATGATAGTAGGTCTCGATCCGCACAATGGCATCGACGATGTCTTTCAGATGCGAAGGAGTGGACCGCGACAGTCCGGCCGTCACCCAATAGCGTTCCCTCCCCTGTGCATCCGGTGTAAAGCTGGTGATGACGGTCGTATGCTCATTCAGAACCCGGCTCCCATAGAGCACAGGACCTGGAAACCGCGAGCGCATCTCTTCGCGGGACGAAAGCGCCTCTGCCGACAAGATGATATCCAACCGGCACACTTCCGTGCCCAAGGCCGTATCCGGGAATTGATAGGCAGGAAAGGTCAGAGGACCGAACGCAAGATCGTGACTCCCCGGCGGGGGCAGGTGCCAGAGCTGATAGTTATAATACTCGGTGTGGGCCTGCCAGATCACGATGAGCCGGTCACCGGCCGCGTCCTCTTTGATGCCATAGCCGAACGTGTCCCGCAACACCACGTTCTGTGGGGAAATCTTGAGCGTCCCCAGCAACGACTGGAATTCCTGCCGGCTTGCGGGTCGTTGCGCCGGCGGGTCAGCCATGCGAAAGGCCTTGTAATGCACATGCGCCGGAGCCCGTAACCAGTGGGTCAACGGAATCTGCGGCTGCTCATGCAATTTCCTCAACAAGGCATCGGTTCCCGACGGCACTCCAGGTGATTGGTCCACGATGATCCCTTCTACAATCCCGGTCTCTTCTCCGCAATGACCTGCACGTCAAGGAATTGTTCCTCCCGCATGACGTCGAGCTGCAACATCCGCCCTGACTCGACTTGGCAGATCCGCTTGGCATCGCGCTCCGTTTTGACGTCGGCCAATGCCGACCCGTTGCACCCGACCACACGGTCGCCGACTCTCAGACCGGCCCTCTCAGCCGGCAAGCCGCTTCGTAGTTCTCTCACAAGATAGAATCGGTCTCCTCGTTCTTCCTCCAGCTCCCAATGGACCCCGATGCGCCCGGATCCCAACAGACCGGTCTGAGATCCGAACAGGGTGAGAATCCGGTGGACGATCACACGCGCCGAGCTTTCCGGATTATCGGTCGTGGGATCGGTCAAATGCCCTTGTCCGCTGAACAGCAACAAGCCCGTTTCGACATCAATCATCCGCAGCGCCAGCGACACACTGTTGGTGCGTTCTTGCTGATGCTGCTCCCATTGCTGTACTTCCCCGACGATAATCGCTTCCGCGCCGACCAGTTTACCGACCTTCAGCACATTCGCATCATCCGCATGGGTCAGCTGAATGACCTGTTCCTGCAGCACTTCATCCAGTTTCGCCCGTTCCACCATCCGCATATCGAGATCCAGCATGAGCGTTGTGACGATGCCGGCCACACGAGACCCGGTGCCCGACACACCGGCCATGTCTTCGAAAAGCATGACCGCCATCGTCCGATATTGGTCGATCGATTCGCGATCGATCGGACCCCTCCCCGACACAACCGGCTCCGGCCTCGACGCAGAACCATCCAGGGAGGCAGGCACGCCGGCCGTGGCACACGTACGCCGTCTTTGCATAATGGCGGCCGGCGGACCCCAGGCACAGAGTTCGTTGTCGATCAGCACGACATGCTGCGGATACTCGCGCTGATCAGAGGCGATATTGGTGAAGGGATAGAAGACGCACCCACCGATCACCATCGAGAGCGGGCAATACGTCAACTCGTAGATCCATTGTTTTCTCGCCGTCAGGGAATACTCCCAGATCAGCATGCGCCCATCATCCCTCAACACGCGATCCGGGTATCCGATGTTCTCGAGTACCTGCGCTTTCGTCATGGGAATGGTCAGCCGATCCAGCTTGGCCTCCGATTTGATGATGGTGTAGCCGAGACCGCAACCGGATAACAGCGCCGACACCAGGGCTATCGTCAAAAGACCTAACACCGCGCGCGCGCGCGATTGACCCCGATAGAATGGCAACATGCGGTGAGCGTAACACCACGCACGGAAGGCTGCAACGGAGATCTCGTGGAAAGCGGATGAAGATTGAGCCGAGCGTCGGAAGTTTCCCCCCTCCACCTTAACCCAAGCCTTAACCTTCAAGAACGCGGCAGACTATTTCGACGTTCAGCTAATTGCAGGACGGATCGAACGGCATCTCCGCATATGGACGGTAGGTATCACCGAGGGTGAGCAACAGATCACGCCAGACTGAGGACGGATCTTTTTCAAAGAGTAAATTGGGATCGGCAGGCATTAAAATCCAGGAACCGGTTTTC
>JABMDH010000191.1 GCA_015904075.1 Nitrospira sp. | reverse complement strand
CGCTACACCCTTTGGCACCTGACGCAGCAACCTGGGATTCACAATATGGATTCCGGCAAACATCCGTGGGATAGTCGGAACTTGCGCTGAAAGGCCTTTTCCCGTAATGCGCACGATCCGATTCTCGGCTCCCACCTCCACCAGCCCCCAGCCTGCGGCATCGGGATCTTCCCGCAACACCAATGTCGCCGCTGCATGGTTTGCATGATGGAACGCCCAGAGCGTCGTGAGATCCAATTCGACGAGGGTATCTCCGTTCAGTACCAGCACCGGTTCACCTGAAAAATACGGCTCCGCCTGCTTGATCCCCCCGCCTGTCCCAAGAATCATCGGCTCACGCGAGTAGATAATACGAAGGCCGAACTGCGAACCGTCGCCCAGCGCCTGTTCGATCATGGGGCCAAGATAATGCAGATTGATGACCACATCATGGAACCCGTGACGCTTCAGCAGCAATAAGTTCCAGACGATCAGCGGCGTCCCGCCGACGGGAAGCAGCGGCTTGGGCATCGTATTGGTCAGTGGTCTGAGGCGGGTTCCGAGCCCCGCCGCAAGGATCATGGCTTTCATGGCAAACCGTAAGGGGTGAGGCATGAGGAGTGAGGGGAGAACATCGGTTGATGGGCGCTTTGTCTCTTCACCCCTAACCCCTTCCCCTTCACTGACTACTGCAGTTCCGGCACGTACGGAGTGAGATGCGTTCGGAGCGTCTCCAATTCTGGATACTTCTGGAGGTTGCGTTTGACATAGCCCAAGACACGAGGAATGTCTGCCAGGAATTTTGGATTGCCTTTGACGCGATCGATATACACAAACCGCCCGGCTGCTTTGAGATTGCGCTGGATGCTGGTGAGATCGAACAGGCGTCGAAAGGCGGCACGATTGGCCCACACAAAGCGATGTTCGGCTAATTGATCGAGATAGTACTCGACCAGGACGTCAACCAGCGATTCATCGAGCTGGATATAGGCATCCCGTAAGATCGACGCCAAGTCATAGGTCGACGGCCCCATCAGCGCGTCTTGAAAATCGATCACGCCGAGCCGTGCTCCATCAACCATCAGATTGCGTGAATGGTAATCCCGATGCACGAAGACACGCGGCTGGCCGGCCAACAGATCCGCAATCTGTTCAAACTCGCGGCGGATCGGCATCCAGTCGTCGGCGCACATCGGCTTGCCCTGGCGCGCCACGATGCCATACTCCAGAAAATGATCGAACTCCCACAGGAGCAGCGGCGCATCGAAACTGCGGTGAAATGCCAGACACCCCGGATCGGCAGGCGTGGTTCCCTTGAGCTGCATCTGCACTAACACATCAATGGCCTGTTTGTATCTGGATTCCAAACCGGGCGCGTCCACCACGCTGACGGCTTCCGCCAACGTCACGTCGCCGAAATCCTCCAAATACAACAGTCCAGCCTCCTGATCGTAACAATACAGTGTCGGCACCGACACCCCGGCCTTCGTCAAATGCGCCATGATGTTGAGAAAGGGCAACTCAACAATCCGATGTGTGGCGCCGCTCACAGCCTCTTCGGACTTTTTGAATGCTTCCGGCTCGGCCAACTGCATCAGGATCAGGGAATGAGGAGGTCCGCCTGCAAGAGCCACACGGTAATAGCGCCGATTGGACGCATCACCAGCCAACGGCGTCATCCCTCGCAAGATCAAGCCGGGAGCAAGATGCGCTTCAACGGTCCGCGCCACGAGCGTTTGATCCGGCGGAGCAAGCGGAGCTTTGGGAGGGGCAGGATTCACAGTCGTCATAATGGGGCGGATTATAGCGGGGGTCCTCGAACTTGTCACGAAGACCGCACAATCGATCAGCGCTTGCCGCGTGCGGTCGATGCCGAACTCACTGGCCACAGACTGTCGAGACGAGACATGACCGCTGCGCCGATGGCCGCACCGATAGTATCAGCCACCCAATCGAGCCAGCTCGAGTCTCGAAACGGCACGAACGATTGATGGATCTCATCGCTCATACCATACAAGGATGTGAAAAATACGGCGAGCGGCAAGGCCCTGTTTCCCCATGACTCGTTCGTCCCCCAACACAAGGCCCGATAGCACAGCCCTCCCAATACCGCATATTCGATCACATGCAGAGCCTTGTCACTGAAAGACAAGACGAACGACGGAAGATCGTCTTCCGGATGGGGCTGCGATGACAAATAGAAAATCAGTCCGGCATAGGCGCACACCGGCATCCAGTATCGGAGGAATCTGCTCACTGTTTTTCCTTTCCAGCGAGAAGGCACCGGCAAATATCGCCGTTGATTGCATGCCCCCTATCCCTATGACATACTTTGTTAAACAATGGAATTGTTTCCCCAATGAAGCGCGCCCACGTCTGTTTCGTGTGGCATATGCACCAGCCGTACTACACCGATCCGGTGGCAGGATCGGCCAGTATGCCCTGGGTTCGGCTCCATGCGACCAAAGCCTACTTCGACATGGCGTACCTGCTGGAGCAATTTCCAGCTGTGCATGCGACGTTCAACTTTACCCCATCACTCCTGCTGCAACTCCAAGAGATCGGCACCGGCGCCGTACGTGATCTCTTTCTCGAACATGCACAACGGCCTGCCGCCGACCTGACCGACGAAGAACAAGCCTTTCTGATCCGCCATTTCTTTTCGGCCAATTGGGCCACAATGGTGCGTCCGTACCCGCGCTACTATGAATTGCTGGTGAAGCGTGGAATCGATATACGGGGGCAGGATCTTCAACACCTGGCCGAACGGTTCTCCGTTCAGGACTTTCTGGATCTGCAAGTCTGGCACAATCTCGCCTGGTTCGGCTATGGCGCCGTCGCTCGCTATCCCCGCTTGGCCGCGCTACGCAACAAGAATCGAGGCTTTACAGAAGAAGAGAAACAGGAAGTGTTGGCGCTCCAACTCGCAACCATGCGCGAAATCGTCCCTCTCTATCGACAGCTCTTGGAACGGGGGCAAATCGAGTTGACGACGACGCCCTTCTTTCATCCGATTCTCCCGCTCGTCATCGATACCGACCTCACCCGGCGCGCCAGACCTGATCTGCCGCTGCCGGCTCGATTCCATGCCCCGGAAGATGCCGCGGCCCAACTCCGGCTGGCCGTCGACTATCACAGCACGACCTTCGGCCGCGCGCCGGCTGGCTTATGGCCGTCGGAAGGGTCAGTCTGCCCCGAACTGCTCCCCCTCATCCATGACACCGGTCTGCGCTGGCTGGGGACGGATGAAGGCATCCTCGCCCGTTCAATGGAGTTGGAAGGACGGCCATGGAATCGGCAAGGCTCACTCTACCGGTTCTATCAGGTCGGACTGTCCGGGCAAGAATTGACCATGCTGTTTCGAGACCGGGACATATCCGACGCGTTCGGATTTGTGTACCACAAGACGACGCCGGAATCCGCCGCCGACGATGTACTCCGGCGGCTGCGGCACATCGTCCGGGAGACGGCACAGGAGGAGATCGTCATCGGCGTGATCCTGGACGGAGAAAATCCTTGGGAGCATTACCATGACGGCGGCGAGCGATTTCTCTCCCTCCTGTATTCCGCTTTTTCACAACGCACCCTGGATCAGGAACACAGCGTCACGGTCCAATCCACAACTGTCTCCGAGGCGATGACGGCGGCGCCTCCCTCACAGCATCTGTCCTGTCTGCATTCCGGCTCATGGATCAATACCGACTATAAAATCTGGATCGGCCATGAGGAGGACAATCGAGGCTGGGAGATCCTGGGCCACACCAGGGCGCGCCTTGCAGCCCTCGCACCAAATCTTCCACCGGACCGCGCGCGGGCGGCGTGGAACGAACTCTACGCCGCGGAGGGCAGCGACTGGTTCTGGTGGTATGGCGAT
>JABMDH010000190.1 GCA_015904075.1 Nitrospira sp. | reverse complement strand
GCACAGTGATGTTGCCACATCAGTGTCATGAGTCTACCTGGACAGGCAATACCTGGTTCGCTGTTGCACCTTGCCTATCGTTCCTCACTGTTCTGTTGATGCTTACCCCAACCGATTGCTTGGTCCGATGAGTGCGCTTCGTATCTCCATAAAGCCAAGTGTGGAATCAATGAAAGATCTGTCCATGACCACCCTGGCATTGAGATTGCTCAATGTAGATGGGGGCAGAAACTCGATTCCATTATTGTCGTAGAGAAGTAGTATCGCCATGAAAGTCACCCTCAGCATCATCAAGGCTGATATCGGTTCGATTGGAGGCCATATCTGTCCCTCCAGGCAATTGCTAGAAACTGTTCTGAATTACATCACCAAGCATGGCTCCGCTCTGTTGATTGACCATTACGTCAGCAGTACCGGTGACGATATCGCGATCTTGATGAGCCACCGGCATGGCGTGGGACACGCAGCTGTTCATAAGCTGGCGTGGGATGCCTTCCTCGCTGGGACAGAAGTGGCCAAGCGACAGGGGTTGTACGGTGCCGGTCAGGATTTATTGAAAGATGCCTTTTCAGGCAATGTGCGCGGGATGGGACCGGCCGTGGCGGAGATGGAATTCCACGAGCGGCCGAATGAGCCCTTTCTATTCTTAGCGGCGGATAAGACCGATCCAGGAGCCTTTAATCTCCCGCTCTATCTGGCTTTCGCCGACCCCATGAACACCCCGGGTTTGATGTTGGCGCCCAACATGGCGCAAGGCTTTCGGTTCGTCATCATGGATGTGAATCATACCGAAGGGGATCGGATCATCGAGCTCACTGCCCCGAAGGAATTGTACGACATCGCCGCCCTGTTGCGGGATACTGAACGGTACGTCGTCGAATCGATCTGGTCCGTCGCCAGCGGTGACCAAGCGGTGGTGGCATCGACTTCACGGCTGCATAACATTACCGGGAAGTACACCGGTAAGGATGACCCCGTGATGCTGATTCGGGTACAGAAGGATTTTCCGGCAACGGGCGAAGTGTTAGCGCCCTATGCAGTCGGTGCGTATGTGGCAGGTGGTATGCGGGGATCTCACCAGATGCCCCTGATGCCGGTCCCGCTTCAGTCGGGCATCAGCTATTTCGATGGCCCTCCAGTGATCACCTGTGCGGCCTTCGCCATGCACGAAGGACGGTTTACCGAACCAGTGGACGCGTTCGTCCATCCGTTCTGGAACCGAGTCCGAGACACCGTCTCCGACAAAGCCATCGGCATGCGACGCCAAGGGTTCTTCGGTGCGGCCATGCTGCCCATGGCGGAATTGGAGTATACCGGCATCATGGAAAACCTAAAGGCACTGGAACCACGATCCCATGTGCGCATCGATTCGTGATTGCTGGATGCGGAACGGGAGATTATGCACCGCGTCGCTTCCGCATAGCCGCCGAGTCTCTGTTAAGACACCAGTAGGGCTCGTTCCTTGGCATGGCACGTTGCGAATCCATTCATGACATCTGGCGCGACCTCTGACTCTCAATGAGGTGTCAAGGTCAGGGCCAGGCTGGAACCCACCGAGCCAAGAAGTTGGAGGAAAGAGTGCGTAACACCAGTTCGGGAGAAAGTCACAATCCATTGTCCAAGAGCCTGTAGCCTCCTGCTCCGATTGGCTGCTTAGCTGATCGGCGTTCGTGATGCCGTCGCTCATCGACGGCGGATCGAACGAGACGACGAACGACGTGGCGACGATCTTCCAGCCAGTTGGAGCTGGAGAGGAACGACGCTCTGTTGTGCCCATCGATTGAGCAACACCAGCCGATCCATATACTCTCCGCAGTTGACGCAACGCCATCCGATCACGTCGTGCCCTATATGTGTAGGGCTGGCCACATCGGAATAGCTTTCCACGATCAGACCATGACATCGTGGACATTCGTGTCGTTGTGATCTCATAGCCCATCCTCCTTTTGTTGAAATTGGAACAGCGGTGAAACCGCCAGGCACTGAGTAAGCTTGAACGCCGGTTGAAGTACAGCCCGAGCAATAGGCGTGCCGTGATCAGCGAAGACCGAGAACTGTTGGGAGGTATGAGGTTGGAGGCCGCCTTCGTTACAAATAATACGGATGCTCAACCAAAACCGTGGAATTCCATAGGTCCCAGCTCATGGAGGAGCTTGCTCTCCACTTGACAGCCGAGCTCACCAAGTATGCTGTCAGTGAAGACTTGGTAAGTCTCTGAACAGCTCCGCCGTTCGGCGCCTGATTCGATTCATGCATGCCAGTAATATTTCTTTGTGCATCTAGACCATTGCCTAGTATCCCTCTCCGCTCATTTTCCCCACAATGCGTCGCGCGAGATGGGGACTTCATCAAGGAAGTGCCCTATGGCGATCGCGGCGATCGTTGCTCGCGTGCACCATGCGTTCGACCAGCTCGGCACCGATTGCTCCATGGAAGAGGTGGTGCACCTCTGTCCGGAGCTCTCGTGGAACCAAGTGTTTCTCGCGATCGATGATTTGAGTCGAAGCGGACTGATTCGTTTAATGCTGGATGGCGACAGGGCCTATCGAGTGCAGGTCCATCAGGCCGTCATGGTCGCAGCTTCCCTTACAGCACCAGCTTCTTAGTATGAGTGTGTATTCGCACAGACTAGGGAATCCCTAGTTCTTCTCATGGTGGGGATTGTAGTAGAAATTGACCTTTCTCGGTCTCACGATGTGTGTGGCCGGAGTATCTCGATGGAAAATCCTCAGCAAGTATCGGAAGACAAGAGTTCGACACTCGAAGAAGCGGAGGTGTCTATGGAAACCCCCATGATTCAGGAAACCGATCAGAAGTCCAGCAGAGCCACCTCGAACTCGCACTGTTCTCATCAACGGCTCATCGACGACGTCCTGACCAGGGGCGGCAAGCGGACCGGCAAGGTTCGCTGTCTCGAGTGCGGAACCGCCTTCGATGACCCCTATCAGGGTTCGAAGTGACGTGACCGTGAATGCACGGTACAACCTCGCTTGCGTAGTGCTTCCCTCCAAGAGGATGCTCTTAACATAGACAATACTTCGGGCCTGTCTTGGCCTGTGCGGTATTCAGCCACAGGATTTCCTGCGGCATTGCCGCGAAATTCCCCAGCTCATACAGTGGAGCCCGTGCTCATCGGTTGCTGACTAGGGTGCCGAACGCCCTCAAAGGCATCATTTTAATGATGTTTGGAGCTGTCGTTTTATCAGCGATCCTGAGTGGCATCCAAGATGCACAAGGAGCTTCCCAGTTCGCGGCGAATCATAAGAACTTTATGACCAAGAGGGGGCGCATCATGGAGGTCATCATTCGTTCGCCAGGTAGCCAGCTAGAAGAAGTCGTACTCGAATGTCCCGGCCTGACTTGGAATCAGGTGTTTTGTGAGTTGGACCGCCTGAGCCGAGCGGGACAAGTCCAAATAACGGCGAAAGGTCCAGGCATCTATACCATGTCGAACCTAGCTGCAAGCAACTCGTCGATGTAATGGAAAGGAGATTAAAATCATGCAATCGCAGACCGTGAAAGAGCCGCGCAGACAGAAGAGTGCTGAATCTCTTCAAAGCCGGAAGCTGGCTGCGCCCAAGAAGGAATCGGTCCAGAGCCAACCGGTGTTTCTGCAGGATGAGGTTCAAGCCCGCATCACCGATCGCGCCTATGAACTCTATGCCGAACGTGGTTACCGACAGGGCTATGCACTCGATGACTGGCTGGAGGCTGAACGGGCTCGATTACACCTTCCCGGACGGCAGCGTGCTCACCAACCGCGGCCTGCTCGTGCTGGCCAAGAGCGCCGCCGGCTATGTCCTGGCCTACGGCGGGTCCGTTCCGCCCCCGTTTGGCACCTACAACGGGACCTA
>JABMDH010000019.1:24789-30661 GCA_015904075.1 Nitrospira sp. | reverse complement strand
CGAAGCATCGAGAAGTTTGGATGTCGGCGGATCTCCAGCGGGCTCTGCTCGTGGTGCAAACCAAAGCCGCCGGGTTCGATGCCGAGGCGCAGGCAGCAATTCAGCAGCATATTCAAGCGGTCTTTCAACAGCTACGCAAGGACCCGTCGTCGGCCCGATTGCTTATGAGCGGCCCCGGGGTATTTGCGGTGGAAATCCAGCAAACGATCGAACAGGAGATTCGGTGGCTTTCGGTCACGGCGTCCCTGCTGGTCGTTGTCTTTCTCTGCGTCACCTATCGATCAATCACCCTGATGGTCTTGAGTCTGATTCCGCTGACCAGCGGAATCCTGGCCGGCCTGGTTGCCGTGAATAGTTGGTTCGGATTCGTTCATGGCATCACGTTGGGGTTCGGCATCACGTTGTTGGGCGTCGTGGACGATTACCCTATTCATTTGTTCAGCCATCTGACCAGGAAGGAGTCTGCCCAGACGACGATGCGTGCGATCTGGCCGACGATGCGGCTGGGGATTGTGACGACGGCCATCGGATTTTCATCGTTGCTGCTTGCCGGGTTTCCTGCCTTGGCGCAACTGGGGCTCTTTGCGGTGGCCGGGCTGGGAACGGCGGCGGTGGTGACTCGTTGGGTGCTCCCTGTCTGTATCCCTGCCGGATTTGTTCCTCGGGAAATCAGACCGGATTTGGGACGCTTCGTGGATGGTCTGCCGAAAGCGAGGATTGTGGCGCCGGTGGCGGTCATTCTTGCGACAATTGTACTGATATGGTCTGATACGCCGCTCTGGCAGGAAGATCTGGAAAGCCTGAGTCCCCTGTCGGCGAACAAGAAAGAGTTGGATCAGCATCTGCGACAGGAACTGGGTGCGCCGGATGTGCGGGATCTATTCGTCGTCGAGGGGACGAGCGTCGAGGCTCTTTTGATGAAGGCAGAAGTCATGATGCCGAGGCTGGAGCAGCTGCGAGAAGGTCGTGTGTTGTCCGGCTACGACATTGTCTCGCGCTATCTGCCGAGCCATCATCTGCAGCAGGAACGGCTGAAGGCTTTGCCTGATCGGGAGGTGCTTGAAAGGAATCTCGATGCAGCGCAGAAGGGGCTTCCGTTTAAGTCTGGGTTGTTCGCTCCATTCGTGACGGCGGTCGATGAGGCACGGAGTCTGCCGTTTATCGATCGGAATACATTCAGGGGGACGACGTTGGGCATGAAATTGGAGTCGTTACTGTTCTCCCATCAGGATGAATGGCTGGCGATTGTTCCGCTCCGTGGAGTTCTTGATCGGACCCAGCTTGCGACGGCAGCGGCAAGCTGGGGAGACACCTCGGTGAGTTATGTGGACTTGAAGGAAGAGTCGAACCGGCTGATGCGGGCCTATCGCAATCGGATGATGCAATTAGTGGGGTGGGGGACAATTGCCATTACGGTTTCGCTGGCAGTCGGATTGGGATCGATCACTCGGCTCGGACCGGTACTTGCTCCGATCGGCTGCGCACTGATCGTTGTGGCTGCCGTTGTGAACGGATCAGGTGAGTCGCTCTCATTATTTCATGTGGCAACCTTTCTGCTTGTGATCGGGTTGGGGCTCGATTATTCTCTGTTCTTCAATCGACAGGAGGGGACTGAAATCGAGCGAGCCAAGACCGTGTTTGGTTTACTGGTCTGTAGCACGACGACGATTCTCGTGTTCGGCCTGTTGGCCTTCTCGAAGATCCCCGTGCTCCATGCAATTGGATTGACCGCAGCCTGCGGATCGTTTTGTTGCCTCCTCTTTTCAGGGTTGATGGCGCAGAGGGAGGATTCTGGTGCCTGATCTCAAACCGATGCCCCCGCTGGCCTTATCTGCCTATACCCTCGTGACGGCGAACGGCAGAGGAGTCAGGCCTGTCCTGGAGGCGCTCCGCAAACGCCGATCAGGCTTGAAGCCCTGCGACTTTGAAGATGTGGCGCTGAAGACATCAATCGGGCGAGTAGACGGCCTTGAGGATTTTTCTCTCGATGACGAACTGCGGCCCTTCGACTGCCGTAACAACCGGCTGGCTTGGCTTGGCCTTCAGCAGGACGGTTTCATGGTGGCGGCGGCGGAGGCGAAGCAGCGATACGGCGCACATCGAATCGCGGTCGTGATGGGCACCAGCACGTCCGGAATTCTCGAAACCGAACATGCCTACCGCGAGCGCGACCTGCATACCGATAGGCTGCCGGCCTGGTACGGTCCGCGGTATCGATATACGCATAACATGTTTTCTCTGGGGCATTTCGTGAGGACCTGTCTTGGATTGCAGGGGCCGGCCATGGTGATTTCGACCGCCTGCTCTTCGAGCGCAAAAGTCTTCGCGACCGCCGCCCGGTTGATGCAAGCCGGCCTGTGCGATGCCGCCGTGGTCGGCGGGGTGGACAGTCTCTGTCTCACGACGTTGTATGGATTTTCCGCGCTGCAACTGTTGTCGGCGGATTCGTGCAGGCCCTGCGACGAAGATCGGGATGGATTGTCGTTGGGTGAGGCGGCCGGCTATGCGTTACTGGAGTTCGGCGAACGAGTGGGCGGACGAGGAACCATCGCCCTCCTCGGCTATGGTGAGAGCACGGATGGCTATCATATGTCGCATCCGCACCCCGAAGGGGCGGGGGCGGTTCGCGCGATTCGAGACTCCTTGGTCCGGGCCTCGCTTCGCGCTGAGGACATTGAGTATATCAATTTGCACGGGACGGCGACGAAGGCGAACGATTCAGTCGAGGACAAGGTGGTCTATAGTATTTTCGGGGCTCGCCCTGCATGCAGCTCAACCAAAGGTTGGACCGGGCATACGTTGGGTGCTGCCGGTATCACGGAAGCGGTTATTTCCACCCTCTGTCTTGCCCAGGGGCTGATGCCCGGGACGCTCAATTGCCGGCGCGTGGACCCCTCGTTGAAAAGCCGGATTCTTCGCGAGAATCAGATCGGCTCGATGTCGTACGCGGTCAGTAACATCTTCGGATTCGGGGGCGACGTTGTATGGATTTTCTGCGCTGCAACTGTTGTCAACGGATCCGTGCAGACCCTGCGACGAGGATCGCGACGGGCTGTCGTTGGGTGAGGCAGCCGGTTACGCATTGTTGGAGTCCTGCGAACGAGTGGGCGGGCGCGGAACCATTGCCCTCCTCGGCTATGGTGAGAGCACGGATGGCTATCATATGTCGCATCCGCATCCCGAAGGGGCGGGGGCGGTTCGCGCGATTCGAGACTCCTTGGCCCGGGCCTCGCTTCGTGCTGAGGACATTGAATATATCAATCTGCACGGAACGGCGACGAGGGCGAATGATTCGGTCGAGGACAAGGCCGTCTATAGTGTGTTCGGGGCTCGGCCTGCCTGTAGCTCAACCAAAGGCTGGACCGGGCATACGTTGGGCGCTGCCGGTATCACGGAAGCGGTCATTTCTACCCTCTGTCTTGCCCAGGGGTTGATGCCCGGGACGCTCAATTGCCGGCGTATAGACCCTTCCTTGAAAAGCCGGATTCTTCGCGAGAATCAGATCGGCGCGATGTCGTACGCGGTCAGTAACATCTTCGGATTCGGGGGAAATAACTGCAGCTTGGTTTTTGGGAAATTGCCATGAAGGTAGCGATCGGCGGTATCGGACTCCTGGCTTCGGGCCTTGCCGGTTGGGATGCCGGTCGAGCGGTGCTCGCCGGGACTCGTCCCTATCAACCGGGAGTCGTGCCTGATCCGGAAGCGGAACTGCTGCCTCCGAATGAACGGCGGCGGAGCAGCGACTGCGTCCGGTGGGCCATGCAGGTTGCGCAAGAAGCCATCGGCCGATCGGGCCTGGACCCTCGCGAGGTGCCGACGGTGTTTGCTTCCTCGGGTGGTGAAATGGGTGTGTTCGACAAACTCTGTCGTGCCCTCTGTTTGCCGGATCGGATGATTTCCCCGACGCTGTTTCATCAATCGGTACATAACACAGCCGCCGGCTATTGGGGCATTGCGACGGCCGGGCAACAGTCCTCGACGGCGCTGTCTTGCTACGACGATTCATTTGCAGCCGGTTTGTTGGAAGCAGCGACAGTGGTATGTGTGGAGCAACGGCCGGTGTTGTTGGTGGCCTACGATCTGGTCGTGCCGGAGCCGCTCAGCCAGGCTCGTCCCATTACAGAGGGATTTGCCGTGGCGCTTGTGCTGACACCTCCCTCGGACGGCTCCTCTCCTGTCATGCGGGTGCATCTCGAAACAGCGCATACAGGCGAAATAGCCGGTCTTGAAGATCCCGAATTAGAACTGGTTCGGCAAGGTAATCCCGCTGCCCACTCGCTGCTTCTACTGAGCGCTGCCGCTGCCGGCGGCGGGCGAACCGTCGGGTTCAGCTTGTCGGATAGCCAGCAGCTCATTGTGGATCTTGAGCCATGCCGCATTTGACCAAAGACGACCTGGCCGCCTTTCTTCCCCATGCAGGGGCCATGCGGCTGCTCGACCGGGCGGCATCGTGGGACGAGTCGTCGATTCGCTGCCATACAAAGACCCATCAGGATCCGGCAAATCCGCTTCGCCGGGGCGCGTGCCTGGATGCCGTCGCGGGGATCGAATATGCCGCTCAAGCGATGGGAGTCCATGTGGGGTTGCTCAATGGAGGGAGATCGTCGAACGGGTCGATCGGCTATGTCGGAGGTGTGCGTGATGTGGTGTTCGGCATCGACCGGCTCGATGACTGTCCGGATGAACTGACGATCGAGGCGACACGTCTGTTCATGGGAGACGACAGTTTTCTGTACCGATTCGCTATTTCATCCGGAGGCCGCGAGGTGATAAGCGGGCGGGCCTCCATTTTTTTGAAACGGGCGCCGGTATGACGCAGAGACGCGCGCTGGTCACAGGAGGGAGCGGTGTCATCGGCTCCGCGATTGCCGAACGGTTGGCCGCCGACGGACATGCTGTGATTCTGCATGCGTACCGGCATGTCGAGTCGGCTCAACGGATGGCCGAGAAGATCAAGGCTCATGGCGGGACTGCGTCGAGTGCGTCCTTCGACATCACCGACGCGGATGCGACCGGCCGATCGCTCGAATCGCTGTTGAAGGACGGGCCGATTCAAATTGTGGTCAACAACGCTGGCCTGCACGAGGATGCGCCGATGGCCGGGATGACCGGCGAACAGTGGAGCAGGGTCATTGATCTTTCGCTCAACGGGTTTTTCAATGTCACGCAGCCGCTGTTGCTGCCGATGATCGGCACGCGCTGGGGGCGGATCGTTTCCATCTCATCGTTAGCCGGCGTAATCGGCAATCGCGGCCAGACGAACTATGCCGCGGCCAAAGCCGGCCTGCATGGGGCAAGCAAGTCGCTGGCGATCGAATTGGCGTCACGGGGCATCACGGTCAATGTGGTGGCGCCCGGCCTGATCGAATCACCCTCCACCAGGAATGCGTTCAAACCGGAGCAGGTTGAAGCGATGGTGCCGATGAAGCGTGCCGGCACTCCGGAAGAAGTGGCGGCGCTGGTCTCGTTTCTCCTGTCAGAGCAAGCGGGATATATTACCGGACAGGTCATCGGGGTGAATGGAGGCATGGCGTAGGAAACGTGTGGCGTAAGGCGTAAGGGGACGTGGAAGGTGACATGTGAAACGTGAGGCGTATTGGGTGGTGATTCCATCCTATAACGAGGCGGCGACTGTACGCGATGTGGCTGCACGCGCGCGCCGGCACTGTCCACATGTGATCGTCGTGGACGACGGGTCTGTCGATGGGACGGTGCAGGCATTGGCCGGCCTGGATGTGACGGTCTTACGCAACGATGAGAACCGCGGAAAGGCCGGCAGCCTTATGCGCGGATTTGATCATGCGTTGACTCATGGCGCAGTCGGCGTCATGACGCTAGATGCCGACGGCCAGCATGCGCCGGAAGAGATCCC
>JABMDH010000019.1:14125-24689 GCA_015904075.1 Nitrospira sp. | reverse complement strand
GGATCCCCTTTGTCACTCCGACCGAAGGAGCAGCAAAGTTGGATATGCTGGCTCAACTCAAGAAAGAGGGAATTGATACTGCCGGTAAGAACATCGGTTTTGCGAATGCTACCTATGATAGAGAGATGAGAGGCCTGTTGGGCCTTATTGGATTTCCTGCCATAGTGCTGACGGCAGACGTAATAGAGGTTCTAGAAAGGCAGCCACCTGGAGGGGGGGCGTCTCCTCAGAATTGATTAAAGGCGTCGCATTAATTGAACAGTAGGGCTGGCGCAGCGCAGGCCCACCGATGCAGATGAAGTGGTCTTAGTTGTGCAGCGTAGAAAGTTGGCTCCCGACGGCGTCGCCCATGTTTTGGACCCAGCTCCGGTAGTTTTCGCGGATCGGCTGCTGGTCGGAGTAGGACCTGTTTTTATTGACTGTTGTTCAGACGAACTGAACTTCCTATACCTGAACTTGCCTATTACGCGAGAGAGATGGTGAGACTAATCAGGAAATAGCGTGGCGCAATGGCGGGCATGAAATTCTCGATCTGCAGCGCGGTGCTGTAGAGAGAGATATCAAGAAGGGGACGACTCTGTAGCAGCCAGTGAGCGGCAGACGTTACTTGATTCCAGCCGCAGTCATGCGCGTGCGAATAGCCCCGTCGAGGCGCTGGATCCATGCGAGATAGTTTTCGTGGATCGTCTGCGTCGCGGCATCGTACTTCAGGTTATTGCTGCTCTTGTAGAGGATGCTGTACTGCTTCGTCGTATAGGGAATCGAGACGACCGCCTGGTGGCTGCGGAGGTTCAATGTTCCGATGATTTCACCGGGTTTGGCGACTGCCATCTGCCAGCCCAATCCCACGCCCGCCGTGATGATCGCGTTCTGAACGTCTTCCATGCTCGGCTGTTTTCCCGTTGCAGTCTGGATCGGAGCATCCTTGACATTGTAGATCTGCCCGCCGCCTCGGCAGCCCATCACGGCGACGAAGAGGATGCAGAGGACCAATGCAACTGGGCGTAAGCTGTTCATAAAGACACCTCCTTGTTCTTAAGCACGATCGGAGTGATAGTCGGCCATCTCCGACATAACCGGTTGTCGTATAGGAATGTATTGGGGTGAACTTTCCCACATCGAGACCGGAGCATAGCCCAAATCAAAAACTGAATCGATGAGGGATTCCACCAGAGCGAGGTTCGCCGGCCGCATGCCCCATCGATTCCACCTGGACATGGTCCGAGGGAAAGTCTGATCCTTGGCATGAATGAATTCGGACGGGTGGCAGTAGAACACGAGATGCTGTGAGCGGCGCCCCACCCAATCGATCATGCGCTTTAAGGCCGGTAAACCCAGTACGCGCAGCGTGGCGAGATTGATGGGAAAGAGGCAGGCTGAGGGGGGGATCTCAAGAATGCTGCTCTTGCCCGGCCGATGCAGCCCTTGCCAGGATGGGTTGTAGGGTTCCAGTGGAGCCCAGAAATATTCCGTATAGTGCACGCGCCCGAATCCCATGTCGAAGCGTCTGGCCGGAACCGATGAGTCGTAGCGATAGCCTTCATCCTCGAGGGCTCTCAAGGTCGTTTCTCCGATACGGAGATTCGGCGCTCTGAAAATTACCGGGCGCACCCCTGATGCCTGCTCGACGGCATCGGTCGCCCGGCTGATCCATTCCCGTTGTTGCTCGTAGCCGGCCACGCGAAAGTCTTCGTCGTGCTCCAGTCCTCCATGGGCCCACCCGTGCGTCCCTAACTGGTGTCCGCGGCGGTGGGATTCACGGACCAAATCCGGATAGCTTTCCGCGAATCGTCCGGCGAAGAAGATCGTTCCCTTGATCTGGTATTGGTCGCACAGGTGCAGCAGGCGCTCGAGGCCTGCCTGCGAGCCGGGAACCCAGTCACAGTCGACCGTGAAATAAAACCGTGCCGTAGAGGCTTGGTTCTGTCCCGTTCCGTTGAGCGGGTGGGGTTTCTGGACCTGTACTCTAGCAGGGATCATTACCGGCGGCTCCTTCGCGTTGTTTCTAAACACAGAGGGATTGTGTGAGCACGATCAACCAGAGATGATCAGTCCCTCGATTTCAACCAACAATTCTTTTCGGCAGAGATCTCCATGGAGGAACAGGACATGATCGCGCGAGAGGGGCGAATTCATGATGGCGTCCTGAATCTCAGCGTGCGAGGCGGAGTCGCGCACATAGACTTTATAGAGTGCCTGGCGCTGTGTGCCGATGATGTCGAATCCCGCGGAATGTGTTGCCTGCTCGAAGACAGCCTGGATGTTCCGAATCGTTTCTTCCGTTTGCGCGCGCGGCAGTTCGGCATGGCGACTTGCGTGTCCGACGACGCTCGCTGTGCCGGCGAGATAGAGCCGGCATTCCTCCTTCGATCGAGTGAGTGTGGCTCGGGCGAACGAAGGGCTGCGAGGCCCATAGTGCCGGGGGTATTCGTAGGCGTTCAGTTGGCGTGGATTGCCGAGATGTGTGGCCGGCTGCGTGCCGGCAAGGAACATGAGCTGCAGCGGGCCGGATTTCGTTCCAACGGCTGTCGCAGCCGGCAGGGAAGAGGGAAAATCAGCCAGCATCTCGGTCAATGCGTGATGGCGTCCCAGGCAGAACCGTTGATACCGCTCGAGCCCGTCCTGATCGTCGTTGATGTGGGGAAAGTAATTCCAGATCCGCCACAAATAGGGGTATCCCAGACTATGGAGCCGATGAAGCATAGCTTTGTAGGCTTCGTAGGCTGCGGCGTCCATGGACCGGTCCGCATCCTCGTCGACACTCATTGAACCGATAAGAAAGTTGCCGTTCATGGCGATTGAACAGCCAGAGTCTGTGTGGAGTTGTATGGGCCTGTCGGATGTCCAGACCTCGGCCATCGGCGGTCCGTCGATCTGAGGGAGATCGAGTGCGATGACCGGACAGGGAAACTCGCCGGGCAGTGCCGATCCGAATGTGACGACGGCCATGGGGTGCACGCCGGATTCAGTCAGCGTGAATGGGAGCTGCGCGCACTCGACATACGACACGTCCGGTCGAGCGGTTGTTTCCGACACTCGCCGGGCCGTCATGGTAGATGGTGGAATCGTTGTTAACTTCACAGTTGCATTGCCCCGGTATCGTTATCGGCGATCGTGAATGGCATAATCTTTGAGCGTCGTCACAGTGTCAGGCACGCCACGGGTGCGGCGCTGGAATGCCGCCCAATTTTCTCTGAAGTTGAACAGATAGACGAGATAATAGGCGATTTTGAACAAGAAAATCGGGAGTCTCGTCGGAGATTTCCCGAAGGCGTCGCCGGCCAGAATAGAGAGGCATGGGAGATTGCGTCGCTCAGTTTCCGTTGGCTGAATCTGGTGCGGAGATTCTTCAAGATCCTTCGGCGTGTGCAAGCGCGTCCGCAGGAGCCGGGTGAGGTGGATCTGGCCATGGTTCCAGTGGAGGAACAGAATGATGAGGAGCTTACTCTACTGCAAGTCTACCGCGAGCATATTCCCGTGAGCCGTCCCGCAAAAGAGACAACCACCGCAGCTCATTGAAGAGTCGGGCTAGAAGCGACGAGTGCCAGTCCAGTAGAGTCTTATTCGTCAATCAGCGTTTATCCCATCCTCCCCGCTTCGTGGCAGCGGTTGTGCTTTGCGCATCCAAGGCTCTTTGGTGTCCGGTTAAGCGGGCTCTGGTTTATCAATCGCGAGCAGGATTGCTGATGGATAACTTGACAGCTCAATTCCACCCATTCATGATAGCAAGTCGAACAGTCATGGTTTGCAGTGTCAAAGGGATGCCGCTTTGGGTTATCCAATCAAGAGGAGGCATTATGAAGAATCGAAGGAAGTACATCTGTGGAACTCTTTCAATCTTGCTTCTAATCGGCTTGATTGGCTGTGGCTCAAAACGGCAAGGTTCATTTGTGGCAGAGTCTATGAAGCCAGCTGATTTGCTGAATGTGAAGTACCGGGTCTTGAAGGCGGGCGCTGTCGGGGAGAGCTCAGGTTTCAGGTTGATATGGATTCCCTTCGTCAGCCCGACTGAAGGAGCAGCCAAGTTAGATATGTTGGCCCAACTCAAGAAAGAGGGGATTGATGTTTCCGGGAAAAACATCGGTTTTGCGAATGCCACTCAAGATAGAGAGATGAGAGGCCTCCTCGGTCTCATCGGATTTCCTGCCATAGTGCTTGTGGCAGATGTGATTGAGGTCTTGGGAAGAGAATCTCCTGCTCAAGAATCGTCTCCTCAGAAGTGAGGCTGTAAATCTTAGCACTGTGATATTCTAGACGAATTCGATTAGGCCCTGGCATGTGAATTACGTTGGCATGCCAGGGCCTCGCTATTTCTATGACTGACGATGGGTGGATGAGCGCAAGCCAGCTGCGAAACGGCAACCTCTTTGAGACAGCAATGAATGGTCATTTGTTAGAAGGCTATTGGGTAGATCAGCCAAGGCATGCTATGCTTTCTCTGAGATTGAAGAATCGATGATGCACTCATTGCGGCGCATAGGACTGATAGCAGGGCTGCTGTTTCCCTTATGGGCAGCCTCAAGCGAGCTTGTGTTTGCCGAGAGCGAACCATCAAACAGCCCCGGCGTGTTCGAACGAGTTGGGAACACCGCCAAGAAGGTTGGTCACAAGATAGAACAGGGGGTTGAAAAGGTAGTCAAGAAGGTTGAGGAGAAACACATCGGAGAGAAGATCGAGCAAAAGTTGAAAAAGGCTGCCGACAACACCGCTGAAGGTTTTAAAAAGGCCGGGAATAAGATCGATCAAAAACTGAACCACTAGCCCTCGCGCGCGTCCCCTGCTCCTGTCATACTCATCCCGTTCCTTCCCGAACTCCCAAAATCGGTTACTCAGGAAGATCATGAGCCTCCTCGATCGATTCTTCGTCTATCACCCGGAACCCTGGCAGGATCGTGATTGGGCAAAGCTCAGCGGGTTGCCGCTTGAGGATGTGTCGTTTCAGGCCGCGGATGGCGCGCGGCTGTTCGGCTGGTATGTCGAGACAAGGTCTGATCGCCCGGTGATGCTCTGGTGTCATGGCAATGCGGGCAATATCATCAACCGGCTCGATAATCTGAAGCTGCTCCATCAGCTTGGGCTGTCGGTGTTTCTTTTCGACTATCGCGGGTATGGGAAAAGCCAGGCCGTGCGTCTCAGTGAAGAGGGGCTTTATCACGATGCGATCGGGGCTTATGAGTATTTGACGCGTATCAGGAAGATTCGTCCGGATCGAATCGTGCTGTTCGGCCGGTCGCTCGGGGCTTCGGTGGCGGGAGAACTTGCCGCACAACGGCCGGCTTCCGCATTGATTCTTGAATCCTCATTTCCCTCTATCGAAGCAGTCGCCAAGTATCACTATGCTGGATTGCCGGTACACATGCTGCTTGGGGCTGAATTTCGGTTGATCGACCGCCTCCCGCAGTTGTCGCTACCGAAGTTGATCATTCACGGCGACAAGGACGATATCATCCCCATCGAATTGGGACGCCAGGTCTTCGACGCGGCAATCCAACCGAAGGACTGGTATGCGATTCCAGGCGCTGATCACAACGACACGTACCAGGTAGGAGGCGGGGTCTACTTCCGCCGTCTCGGCGAGTTCATCAAGAAAGCGCTCACGGCATAGCAGAGAATCAGCTCACCGCTTGGCTTCCGGCGGGGGCCAGTTCATCTCGGCGTGGCGGCCGCAGTAGTAACACAAGAGGCGGTATCGGGCCTTGCGGCGTGGATTCGGCAGCGAGATGAAGGTGATGGGTGTCTCGTCGTAGGGGCAGGCGGGTTGCTCATGGAGGAGATGGACTTCCGCCATCATGGTGATGGAAGCGAGGTCCCAGGCCGGTAAAGATTGCTCGTGCCCTTGAATCTTCTCGACCGCATGACAGCGTTCACAGGTTGCCTCGTAAGTCTTGATACGCGCACTATGCGGGGTCTGGTCAGCGAGAGCCAAGGCTCCGCCGCAACCGGGTTTCGCGCAAATCAGATGTTCGTGCTGAAGCGCTTGAACGAAGCGTCTCTGGGCTTCCCGTTCTTCTTCGGTTTTCATCGAGACTCCTCCTTCCTCGATCCACGGTGATCAAAGACTGGCATCCAGGTTAGTCCACCCGCGCATATTGGCCGAGTTTCACCTCTTTTTCTCTTAGGAACGACATCTCTGTTACTTCCCCTGCGCACGTTGAGCGAGCACAGTTCTTTTTGTCTTTCCCATTCTGAGAGGAACGGATTGGTTTCACACTGCGCGCATTGACCGAGCGCCGCCTCTAATCGAAATATGACCAAAGTCTTGGCGCGCGGGCAGCGAGCACTGAAACCACCTCAGTCCTCTCAGATCTCCTATATTCCCCATCCACCACTAATCTGGATATTTGCTCCATTCACGTACCGCGCTTCGTCGCTGAGGAGATAGCGGACGGCTGCGACCGTATCATCGACGGTGCCGATGTATCCGGCGGGTATGCGTTTGGTCATGCCGGCCAGTTCTTCCTGCGGCGCACTTCCAGAATCGATGAAGCCCGGAGAAATTGCATTGACGGTGATGCCGTAAGGAGCCAGCAGCTTCGCCAACGTGCGGGTCAGAATCAAGACGCCGGCTTTAGCGATGTAGTGCGCGGTGACATCGGGCTGGGAGATCATCTGGTCCGCGTTGGCCATGCTGAAACTGATGATACGGCCGGACTTGCGGGCCTTCATCCCGGGGGACACGGCTTGAGCGAGATAAAAAATGGGGTGGAGATTGCCGTCGAACATTGCGTTCCATCCGGCAACGGATTCTTCGAATAGATTGATACGGTGATAGGGACCGGCGCTGTTGATAAGCGTATCGATCCGTCCCCATTGTTGTTCAACCTGTGTCACCATGGCCTTGGCTGCTATCGGGTCTGACACGTCGCAGCGAATCGCGAGGGCCTGGCCTCCTCGCTCAGTGATGGCATGGGCGGTCTGTTGCGCCTCGGCCTCGCTGGCCCTATAGCAGATCGCAATTTTCCACTGTTGAGCAGCAAGGTCGAGGGCAATGCCCCGTCCGATGCCTTTGGCTCCGCCGGTGATGAGCGCAACACGATCTGTCATCGTCGGTCCTCTGGTCCGGAAGTGATGATCTATTATGCTCTTGAACGTAGACGTTTGGCGAGAAGCTGGAGCGCCCCTGCTGTGCGGCTCGAAAACGACTGATCGCGTTTCGGCTTCTTGGCATCCAGCGTGCTGGCTTCGACGAGAGCCTGGAGATCGTCGATGGTATCGACGTCGCGCCACGGCGCGAGCAAGGCACTCTTGAGTCCAAGCGTAGACGCCTTTTCCTTCGTCAGTTTCAGCACCTGATCGGTGGACCAGGGGATGCCGGTAAAGAGGTCTGGGACCGATCGGTTGAGCGCGATCAGATAATAGCCGCCGTCGAGGGCGGGGCCCAAGACGAGGTCGTGCGAGTTCAACAAGGTCAACGCTTGTGCGTATTGTTCGAGCGGCAGCGACGGCACATCGGTCCCGACGATCACCACATGTTCGTAGCCTCGCGAGAACAGATTCTCGAAGACTTGTGCCATGCGCGTTCCCAAGTCGTCGCCGGTTTGATCGAGTAATGTCACACTTTGCCGCTCTTCCATGATCTTGAAGAACACATGAGTCGAGGAGGGCGAACAGGCGAGGTAGCGGTCAACGGGCAATTTGAACTGTGTCGCTGCCGTCTTCGTCCGCTCCAATGTATCGAGGACAAAGCTCCCATGGAGCGTGGCTGCTTCATCGGGAGTCAGCGGAGGGCAGAGGCGCGTTTTCACCTGGCCCGGGATCGGCGCTTTGGCGAATACCACCAGCGCAGCGTGAGGCGTCAGGCGTGAGGCGTCAGGCGATCGCGGAGATGAGGGTCTCTTCATTGCTGATTCTTTATTTCCCAAACCTACCACCCCTCACCCCTAACGCCTTACCCCTTACGTCCTATCGTACGGCGTTGTACCAATGGCTCAAACGCAATGGACTGACGCCGATCCAGTACAGGAATCGGAGGGTCCACATCAAGAGGATCGTCCGTAGCGGCCCTTGCTGCTCCCATCGTCGAAATGACGTGGTTACGGTCTCGCGCAACGCTGCGATTCGACCGGCCCGTTTCAGGCGCTTGCTGAAGTCGATGTCCTCCATCAATGGGATATCAGAGAAGCCGCCGAGCTGTTCAAACACCTGACGGCGGACGAAGATGGCCTGGTCACCGGTGGCGATTCTGCTCAGACGTGAGCGCCAGTTCATGAATAGGCCGATCGTGATCCCCCACATGGACGGATGGTCGAAACAGACGTCGAATCGGCCTCCCTTCACTTCGGGGTCGGCTAAGGCCGATTCAATGATTTTCCCGGCATCGCCCGGAAGCTGTGTGTCGGCATGCAAGAAGAGCAGCGTGTCACCCTTGCTTACCTTTGCTCCCTCATTCATTTGGCGCGCGCGTCCTTTGGGAGCTGTGATGATGTGAACCGTGGGGGTACGCGCGCAGTATGCTTCGGCAAGCTGGACCGTCCGGTCCGTGCTGCCTCCATCTACGACGACGATGTCGTCAAACCCCAATGCATCCGTGTGCGCCAGCGTCTGCGCCAGGACTGTTTCTTCGTTTAGTGTGGGGATGATGACGGAAATCGTCATCGCGACATCACGCGGTAGGTTTTTTCGGTTCGTTGAACATGAAGTACATGACGACAATGATGGTGGCACAAAAAACAACCTGCTTGTGCCAGAACAATACTTCACCGTACTGAAAGAGTGCTAATGCCAGAGAGATGGCCACGGTCATAATCCCGTAGCGGATGGCCGGAGTCTCGACGGCGGCATTGGCCCATACGGTCAGGCCGCCGAAATAGATCAGAAACGGCACGACATTGATTTCGAACCCTCCGCTGATGGAGAGAAATACATTGAGAAAGCCGATGAACATCAGCGCCGTCCCGACCATGAGTCCGATGACCTGCGTCGGGTGATCGCTGTCGCTTTCCTCACGCACCGATCTGGCCGGCGGATCCGGAAGATTCGGCGTCTGATCCTGCGTGGGGGGAAGGTCTGAAGGGGCCATATGCTATGCCTTGAAGTGTTTGCTAAGGGTGAGGGCCTGCTGCTGATAGGATGAGCCAAGACCCACCCCATAGAGCTGACTCGGCTTGTCGAGCATCTTGTCGTACACGACTTTGAAAAATGTCTGCCCATCGTGAATCAGAAACGGCACATCATGGGGACGGACTTCCAGGACTACTTGTGTGCCTTTGATTTCCCCCTTCGATCCATAGCCGAATCCTGGGTCGAAGAATCCGGCGTAGTGGGTGCGCAGCTCTCCGCAGGCCGCTTCATAGGCGACCATTTCAGCTGCGTAGCCGGCGGGCACGCGGATACGCTCTTTCGATGCAAGGATGTAGAACTCTTCCGGCTCCAGCAACAGGCTATCGTGCCGATGGCGATAGAGCGGTTCCCAGAAATCCGCCGCTGCGTAATGGCCGACCTTGCTGAGATCGATCACATGGCTGTTTTTCTTTGCGCGATAGCCGATGATGCGGGAGCCGCTTCGCTCATCTCCTTTGACATCGATGCGGAGGAAGAGGCCGTGTTCAGCCCGAAAGTCGCGGTTTCCCACGGCCTTTCGGGACGGATCGTTGTTGTATAGCAGTGGCGTTGTCCGGTGCAGTGCGAACAGGTCGCGGTCGGGGACGGCGGCATTGCCGCGTACGAATCGGATTTGGTTGAGCGATTGCCCGGTGCAGACCTTGATGGCGAATGAGCGCGGGACGACTTCCAGGAAGAGCGGGCCGTGATAGCCGGCACGGATTTCATCGAACCCTGCATTCAGATCCGTCACAACGCGGGTGAACACGTCCAGCCGACCAGTTGTGCTCTTGGGATTGGCGCGCGCGCGGATGGTCTTCGGCAGTTTCAAGCTTTCCAGCAACGGCACCAGATAGACGTGGCCTTTTTCCAGAATCGCGCCGCCGGTCAGGTCCATCTCGTACATCACCAGATCGGACTGGTAAAAGTCGAGTATGTCGAGACGGGAGGAGATGGCGGAGAGTTCAGGTAAAAAGCTGCTGATCAGACGGTAGGCCTTGCGTCCCAGGCGGAGATCGAGACTGGCCGGCTGAATCTGCCGGTCCTCAATCGCGGGGGATGCATCGATGACACGGCTGGTGATCAGCCGTGTGATGTCCTGATAGGGGAGAATGCCGGCATGGCGTGATGGAGTGCTCACAGATCGTCCGCATCTCCGCCGCAGCTGTTGCCCCAGGTTGCGTAGCCGTCTCGGTCCGGATAGCTGTCGCCGCTGGGCGTAAAGGTTTCGGACAGGCTTTCGCGCGATGAGCGCGCGCCGACCATCGGAAGTTCTCGCCTGTTGCCGGTCTGTGGCTGTGGGTAATGAAAGGTCTTATTCTCGTAATTCCGCAAGACGGCCCCATCTTCATCCATATGCACGAGGTAGTCATCCGGCAGCAGGGGGATCTTGCCGCCGCCGCCCGTCGCATCGATCACGAAGTGCGGGACCGCCATGCCGCTGGTGTGGCCTTGAATCGATTTGATGATATGCAATCCCGTTTCAATCTACGTGCGGAAATGATTCGTGCCCTTGGTCAAGTCC
>JABMDH010000019.1:9641-14025 GCA_015904075.1 Nitrospira sp. | reverse complement strand
GACTTCCAGGACTACTTGTGTGCCTTTGATTTCCCCCTTCGATCCATAGCCGAATCCCGGGTCGAAGAATCCGGCGTAGTGGGTGCGCAACTCTCCGCAGGCCGCTTCATAGGCGACCATTTCAGCGGCGTAGCCGGCGGGCACGCGGATACGCTCTTTCGATGCGAGGATGTAGAACTCTTCCGGCTCCAGCAATAGGCTATCGTGCCGATGCCGATAGAGCGGTTCCCAGAAGTCCGCCGCGGCGTAATGGCCGACCTTGCTGAGGTCGATCACATGGCTGTTTTTCTTTGCGCGATAGCCGATGATGCGGGATCCGCTTCGCTCGTCTCCTTTGACATCGATACGGAGGAAGAGGCCCTGTTCAGCCCGAAAGTCCCGGTTCCCCACGGCCTTTCGGGACGGATCGTTGTGGTACAGCAGCGGCGCCGTCCGGTGTAGCGCGAGCAGGTCCCGGTCGGGGACGGCGGCGTTGCCGCGGACGAATCGGATTTGGTTGAGCGACTGTCCGGTGCAGACCTTGATGGCGAACGAGCGTGGGACGACTTCCAGGAAGAGCGGGCCGTGGTAGCCGGCGCGGATTTCATCAAACCCCGCATTGAGATCCGTGACGACGCGGGTAAACACGTCCAGCCGGCCGGTTGTACTTTTGGGATTGGCCCGTGCACGGATGGTCTTCGGCAGTTTTACGCTCTCGAGCAGCGGCACCAGATAGACATGGCCTTTTTCAAGAATTGCGCCGCCGGTCAGATCCATCTCGTACATCACCAGATCAGATTGGTAAAAGTCGAGGACATCGAGACGGGAGGAGATGGCAGACAGTTCAGGTAAAAAACTGCTGATCAGGCGGTAGGCTTTATGACCCAAGCGGAGATCAAGACTGGCCGGCTGAATTTGCCGGTCTTCGATCGTGAGCGGCGCGTCGATGACACGGCTACTAATCAGCCGTGTGATGTCTTGATAGGGGAGAATGCCGGCATGGGACGATGGGGTGCTCACAGGTCGTCCGTATCTCCGCCGCAGCTGTTGCCCCAGGACGCATAGCCATCCCGGTCCGGATAGCTGTCGCCGCACGACGCAAAGGTTTCGGCTGGGCTCTCGCGGGATGCCCGCGCGCCGACCATCGGAAGTTCTCGCCCGTTGCCGGGTTGTGGCTGTGGGTAATGGAAGGTCTTGTTCTCGTAATTCCGTAACACGGCCCCGTCTTCATCTATATGCACGAGGTAGTCATCCGGCAGTAACGGGATCTTGCCGCCGCCGCCCGGCGCATCGATCACGAAGTGCGGGACTGCCATGCCGCTGGTGTGGCCCTGGAGCGCCTTGATGATATTCAACCCTGTTTCAACTGTCGTGCGGAAGTGATTCGTGCCCTTGGTCAAGTCTGCTTGGTAGAGATAGTAGGGCTTGACCCGTGCGAGCAGCAGTTGGTGTACGAGCCGCTTCATGATGTCGGGATCGTCGTTGACGCCTTTGAGCAGGACGGTTTGCGCTCCCAACGGCACTCCGGCGTCGGCCAACATGCCGCAGGCGGCTTTGACTTCCGGGGTGAGTTCGTCGGGATGGTTGAAATGCAGATTCATATAGATCGGATGATAGCGTTTGACGATCTCGCAGAGCTTCGGGGTGATTCGCTGGGGTAGCGTGCCGGGGACTCTCGATCCAATGCGGATCAACTCCAAGTGGGGAATCGTCCGAAGCGCTTTGAATATCCGTTCGATCAGATAGTCGGGGAGCAGCAGGGGGTCGCCGCCCGACAAGATGACATCGCGCACTTCTGTATGCTCACGAAGATATTGGATCGCGCGGTCCAGCTCGCCTTTTTTGAGGAAGCCCGGTTTGCCGACCAGGCGCTTTCTCGTACAGAACCGGCAGTAGATTGGGCATTGGTTGGTGACCATGAGCAACACCCGGTCCGGATACCGGTGAACGAGGTGGGGCACTGGGCTCATGAGATCTTCTTCGAGCGGATCGTCTTCGGCGTCGATGTCGGCCAGCTCCGTGATATCGGGAACGACCTGTTTCCAGATAGGATCGTCCTTCGATTTGATTGTCTCGAGGACCGTCGGGGTGATTCGCATGGGATAGGGGCCGACGATGGCTTCGATTTCTTTCTCGTCGACGCCAAAACGTTCGGCGAGGTCCTTCGGCTTGACGATGCTTTTAGCTAAGATCTGTTGCCAGGTTTCCATGCGGGACCTTTCGTTGGTCAGGTGATCCGACAGGAAGGGTGGTCGTCGTCTTCGCTCGGTGTGTCGGGCGTGGTGCGGACTTGCGATTGAAACTGAGGCGGTACGGTGTTTCCCTTGCTATCGGTTCTGTGCCGCTCGTCCAGATAGGCCAAAATGTCAGCGGTCTCCGTCAGAACAAGATCGCCGTCCTTGAGGACCGGGACATAGTATTGGCCGGATACCTGGTGGACCTGTTTGCGCATCGATCTACTATCGGGGACGACGATGTCCTCATAGGGCAGTTCCAGGTCTGCCAGTTTTTGACGGACAACCTCACAGTCGGGGCACCAGTCGACATGATAGAGCGTGATAGGCATGGCAATGGCTACTGTTCAGTGTTCACTGTCGAAAGGCGATGTCATCACTCAGCATGCGCGCGTGCATGGAACGTTTACCAGCCATCATTGAGCATGGTCTATGGCAACCGCACAAGGCGCCATAATAGCGTCCTGCATGCCATGGATGACTTTTTTGTCAGCCGGGCAGACCGTAGCCAGGATACCAGCCAGTTCCACCTTTTCGCCAGTGACAAAATAGTAGGGTGAGAGGCGCGCCCGTCCGGCCATGTGGACCATCGATTGCCCCTGTGCGTCCATGTATTCCATGTCAAACAGCCGGCCTTTGTGAAACTCCTGCAAGATGTACGGTGTGGTTCGGAAAGATGCAAGTGCTTTTTGGAGCGCGCCGGTCCATTCCGTCTGTGATAGGTCATGTCCGATTGAGACGCCGCGACTACCCCATGCGAGTTCGGAGAATCCCGAGGGTTTAATGACGAAGTGCCGTTCCTTTTGGGTGGCTGTTGCCAGGTCGGTCCAATTGGAAACCGCGCGTTCTCCCAGGCTCAGGCCTGGTATCGTGGCTGTGGGCGGTAGCGTGGCCGGGTCGAGTATCCACGTTCTCGGCATGATTGTGGTGAGGTGAAGAAAACAATCCTCGCCGAGTTCCTTCTTCCAATAGGGTCGCAGAATGGGATGGTGCAGCAGCGCAAAGGCAGACTTTTCCTCCAGCGCCGGTTTGTAGGGGGGCGTCACGGCTACCAAGGTCTTTTTTACGGCATACTGGACGAGTTCGGCTTTTGGAATATTCGGCAGGTCAAAGAGCTCAAAAAAACGGTAGATCACGCCGATGGTTTGTTCGCCGCTGGCTGTCTTCAGGAAAAGCCCCTCTTCCGTAAATCGGATGTCGCGCGGTTCGATGCACCAGGCAGGCATGCCGTGTTCACGAAGCTGAGCCGCCAGCCAGGTCATTTCGGGCCGGTAGTCTTTGGCTTCTTCAGACACGAGGATGGCCACGCATCCCGCGTGCTGGGCTTGGGCTGACTTCAACATTGAGGCGAAGCCGCGCACCATGCCGTTCCGGCCTCCAACAAGTTCATGCCGGCGAGGGGCAAGAGGTGAGGAGTGAACAGGTATGTCCGCATAGAGTTGGGACATGCATGCCGTGAGACCGATACCGCCGGGCACTGAATCAAGCTCGGTGATGACCATGCCGTCTTGCGTGGGAATCACATCGGGCCGGATGACAGCCGGTAGTGCATCTCTCAACCGTTTCATGCGGCTGTAGGTCACCAGTGCATCCGGCTTGCCGTGATCCAGGTACTGTGCGACCCAGACCGGCTGAGTGCCCTTGACGCTTTCTTGGTAGAGGCGGTTCAGCGCACGGTAGAACGATAGCAGTTGTGGGCCCAGTGCGGTGAAGAATGCCAGTTGGTCGCGGGACAGCAAGAGCGGGCATGGACTGATGCGCCAGGATGTTCCGGTCTGGACGGCGGGAACATCGCCATCCGGAGAGGATTTGCCGGGCGAGGGGGCTGATGGGTCTGCAAATAACTGTGCAGCTTGCAATTGCGTGCGGATGGTTGCGCAGCAGCTGAGTGCAGACTCAGTCTGAGGCGAGGGGTAACAAGGTTCAGGGTGTGTCAATGAGAGAGTCCTTTGCGCGATTCTGTCGCGAGCCGGGCAGCGGCTCCCGAGTGGCCCGAAGCGATGAATGCTAACACGGGGGGGTGGGTTCGACAAGGGGCGTGGGCTGGTTCAGCTTCAGTTTGAAGATAGGGTCGAAAGACTCCGGTGAGGCGATTGTTACTGTGCTTGCCATGCTTCGGCACGCATCGTATGATGGAAAATCCAATGGATTTGCTTTCGATGGAGTCCGAA